>DASQLD010000600.1:0-5508 GCA_035630195.1 Bryobacteraceae bacterium | reverse complement strand
TTGAAGTCGGTGGCCCTTACCTGACCTTTGAGGAACTGGCTGAAATGCTGTTAGGAGGAGCGCAGGCGAGGACAGGCGTGGCATTACCGGAACTGAAGATTGCATTCCGGCCGGTAGAAGAAACAATCGCGGACGTCATGGCTTGGCAGCGCTCGAAGATGGGCGCGCTGGCTTAGGGGAGCGCGTTAGCATCTCCGAACGTACAACGCTCCATATGTGCTCGCAAGCCACAAGCCTTAGCTTGCGAGCTACCGCAAGTGATTGAGGCATTGCCCCAGAATGTCGAATAGATAGGCAGCAGCCACCTCGCTGAATCCTTTCTGCCCGCGACGCTGTTACTCGGTCGCATAACTTCTTCGGCGATAAGCCGGAGCAGTCTCTACTCCAGCTTCAGCCGCAACAGGCGTCCTTGCACGATGACCGCCAAGCGGCGCCAAGAAGCAACAGGGTGTGGCATAATACACCGCGATGTTGGAGTCGTGGCTGAGTTTGGAAGAGAGGTTCTCTATACGAGGCAACGGTAGTCGCGGACGGTCGGGCTTACTGGCAATCGTGACGGCTCTTCTATGGGGATCCGTTACGATGCACGCTCAGCACCAGTCTGCCCGGATGGTTGCCATCCCGAAAACATGGGACGAGAAGGCATTGAAGGACTGGGCGACGCCACTCGCTGGACTCAATGTTCGGCCGTCCCACATCTCATCGGAGCAATACTACGCGCTACCAGCGGACAACCTGAAGACTTGGCCCGTCTACCTTCGCGGTCGGGAACCTGAAGGGTACTGGCAGATGCTCCAGAGCGTGGGCCCGCAGCCGATGATCGAACCACAGAAGCTTAACAGCGAGGCGGACTGGATAGAAGCGGGTCGGACCGTGTTCCAGCAAATGGACCATCTGCACCTGCGGACACTGGATCCCGAATTCATTGAGATGGTGCGGCGTGGAGATTTCCTCGTTCCGCTGCCGGATGGGACCGCGGCAAACGTCCGGTGGGCGCCTACCAAGGAGGGTGTCGCACTCGCGTTCCCGAACTGTGCCGCCTGCCATCAACTGATCACGCCAAAGGGTGACGTATTCGATGGCGCCCCGACGTTTGCAGTGGAGTCGCAACGTACGGGGCCGCCCGGTCCGGCGATTGTCGTTCGGGCACATCAGGCTCAACGCTATGTTGCCGGCGGTTCTCCGGTACGCATGGGGCCGGGTCCTCTCGGATCTTGGTTCTACAGCGCCTTTGGAGTTCCGTGGCTGAAAGAGGATGTGCATGCGAAGCTCAAGGACATTTCCCAGGCGGAGTTGGCAGGTTTAATCGCAGCTGGACTGCGTGGCGGTGCGGTACCCCGTTGGAATGGGAGCGTGTATTTCCCGACGAAAGTACCAGACCTGATCGGCATCAAAGACCGCAAGTACATCGACCACACAGCGACACACTTGAATCGCGGAATCGGCGACGTAATGCGCTACGCGGCTCTGGTAAGCACGGCTGAGTCAACAACCTTCGGCCCACATCAGATGCTCTTCGCGGGTTCGGAACTCCCTCGGGTGCGACGGTCCGACGAGACCCTGTATGCATTGTCGATGTACATCGAATCGCTCAAGCCCCCGGCCAATCCAAACGCCGTCAACGAGCATTCCAATGCCGGGGAGAAGATCTTCCGACGTGAAGGCTGCAGAGGATGTCACGTGCCACCGTTGTATACGAACAACAAGCTGACGCTCGCGCAGGGGTTCGAATTGCCGAAGGGCCGGCCTTCAACCCTCGATGTATTGCCGCTATCTGTTGGCACGGATCCGGGACTGGCACTACGGACGCGTAAGGGCACGGGCTACTACAAGGTTCCGTCCCTCAAAGGCGTCTGGTATCGCGGCCACTACCTGCATGATGGTTCCGTGGCCAGTCTCGAAGAGATGTTCAATCCGGAACGGCTGAAGGACACACATACTCCGGGCGGCTACAATCCGCCGGGAGTGAAGAACCGCGCCATTCCGGGGCACGAATTTGGATTGAAACTAAACGCCGAAGAACGGAAGCAGTTAATTGCATTTTTGCGCACGCTATGACGGCGCACTGCTTGTTCCAACTGCACGTACTGTTCGCTGAACCGCCCCATAAACCGCGCTCTGCCGCACGCAGACATCGTGACGCGGAGAACAATTAGCTTCACCGAAAACACACACTCACTGCCGCTCCCGGTTGGCGGATTGCCCTGATAGGAGACCTCTCGGGCAGTTCGTTTGCCGTCCACCCGGCGATGGTGACGGAGCGGTTTGACTTTGCCTACGTTCGCGTGTGCACTCACAGGATCGGGAAATCGGAAGGCCGCAGGCGCTGGTAGCAGGGCGCATGTTTGCAGTCTTTCGCAAATCAAAGATTGGGGGTTCGTCGGCAGCCAGTTTACTCAACTCATGTTCCACCACCTACCCTTACCTGCAGTCGAGTGCGCACGCGCATTGTCAGACGGGATCGATTCGTTGAACGAATAGTTCTGCGCCACCGACGTCCCGCAGAGTCACCGTAAAGCTTCGAGTGCGCGTGTCGATGTTCACTTCTCCGAAGAACTGCAACCCAGCGCTTGGCGCCAGACCGCTCTGCCCCTTGGGCGGCGCTTTAAAGAATTTCACTTCCGGTCCGAAAGTGTTATCCGGTGTTCCGGGGCCGAAGGACCCCGCGTTCAGAGGACCCGAGATGAACTCCCAAAAGGGATCGAAATCCTGGAATTGAGCTTTCGACGGGTCGAAATAGTGGGCGGCTGTGTAATGGGTATCGGCAGTTAACCAGACTACATTCTTGACCGAATCGCGTTTAAACGATCGAAGCAGGTCCGCAATTTCCAGCTCGCGTCCCAGCGCCGGGCCATTCCCGTTCGCCGAATTTTCCCAAACCTGGCGACCTTCCGCATCCTTGCCGTCCGGAACGACAACGCCGATCGGCATGTCGGCAGCGATCACCTTCCAAACTGCTCGCGATTGGGCGAGGCCGCGCTTCAACCAGTCGAGCTGAGGCTTACCTAAGTAGGTCGTGTCCTGAATCGGGATCTCCTGGCGATTGTAGGTATTCGGCCCACGATACGTTCTCATGTCGATGACAAAGACATCGAGGAGAGGGCCGTACGGAATGTATCGATAAATGCGCTCAGTTTCTTCGGCGGAATAACGCATTGGAGCATACTCGAGGAAGGCGCGGGTGGCGCGCGCGGCCAGCAGAAAGACGCTCTTCTCTTTGTATAGCGCATTGCTGCGCAGGTCTTTCGATGGCGACCAGTTGTTCAGGACCTCGTGATCATCCCACTGCCATATCTGTGGAACCCAAGCGTTGAAACGGCGGACATTCTCATCAAGCAAGTTGTAGAGATAAGCGCCTCGAAAATCGTCAAGCGTTTCGGCAGGCTTGCTCTTAGCTTCCGTCGTGATGTTCTTCCATATGCTTCCGTCGCGAAGTTTCACTTCAGCCGGTATCGGACCGTCGGCATAGATGGTGTCGCCCGAGTGGAGGAAAAAATCGGGCTCGCGCACGCGCATCCTCTCGTAAGTTTTCATGCCGCCCCAATCGGGGTTGATGCCGAAACCCTGTCCCGCAGTATCACCGGACCAGACAAAGCGGATGTCCCTGGGTCTGGCAGGAGCGGTGCGAAAGTGGCCGGTAGCCGGCTCGCCCAATGTCTTCCCGTCCGCGAGGCTCTGAAAGAGCACGCGGTAGAAGATACGCTGATCTGCGGGAAGTTCACGGAGATCGACGCGCGCTGTTAGATCCGTGGCTTCGATGGCATGCGATCCGAGGATGCGCTTAGGATCGCGAAAGCTCTCGGTGGTGGACCATTCGACGATCATGCGCGCAGGCCGGTCGGATCGAGACCATATGAGCGCACGCCCGGGCGCAACGTCGCCGATCTGCGTACCCCAGTTGGCTTGTGGTCGTTGATTGGATTGCGAATATAGAGGAGCGGCGGTCAACAGAGACAACAAGTCGCGGCGGCGCATCCCTACCAATGTAGTGCTTCCGGATGTGACAATGCGGTAAATAATGACCGCTGCCGCAGCATTCATGACGACACTTCTTTTATTCGACACGGACTCAGGGTTCTTCGGCGATGACGGGGTCGCGCTCACGATGTTGATGCGAAGTCCGCTCGCTTCCTCGGTCGTTGGCGTCACGGTGGTGAGTGGGAACGTATGGGCCGCCAAGGGCGCGGAGTACATGGAGCGCAATCTGCGGGTGTTGAAGCGGGCAAAACTTCCGGTGGTTATCGGAGCGCAAGAACCGCTGGTTCATACGGCCGCCATGAGCAAGAAAGAAGGCGCACTGCAGTTTGCGGGAGCTTTCGGTGAGCCTATGGACTTAGCGGCGCCCTCCAAGGCAAACGCGGTCTCATTCATCATCGATACGATCGACGCGAATCCGGGCAAAGTAACGTTCGTTGCGCT
The DNA here is from genome assembly GCA_035630195.1 of Bryobacteraceae bacterium. Lineage (GTDB taxonomy): Bacteria > Acidobacteriota > Terriglobia > Bryobacterales > Bryobacteraceae > DASQDN01. The sequence goes on along the minus strand of DASQLD010000600.1, from coordinate 1,089 downwards.
CGGTCCGATGACCAATCTCGCAGTGGCGTTGCGTCTGCGCCCTGACTTGGCACGCAAGATAGGCGGGTTAGTCTTTATGGGAGGAGCGGTGTCCGTTCCCGGCAATGTTACGCCTTATGCTGAGTTCAACTTCTGGTTCGATCCCGAGGCCGCCCAAGTAGCGCTTCGCTCGGCCATTCCGCGCAAGATCATGTTCGGGCTCGATGTCACGAATCAGGCGCCCATTCGGAAATCGCACTTCGATGAGATCGTCGCTGTCAAAACGGCCATTACTGAACTTTACAGAGAAGACATGGGGAGTCAATTTCCCGGCTTTTATAAGAACCCCGAAGCGGTGACGTACATGTGGGACGCGTTGGTCGCTGCCTTTCTGATCGATCCAACGCTTGCAACAACGAGTGAGACCAAATACTTGGACGTTGACACGCAATTCGGCGCCGGCTATGGGCGTGTCATTCGATTGGAGAGAACGATCGCTCCTATGGCTACACCGGTACAAGTGATGATGGGGATCGATATCGAACGGACGCGCGAACTGTATCGGCAAGCGTTGACATCCACCCGATAGAGGACAATAGCGTCAGGAGATACGTCGAGGGTTGAAAACTCTTTCGAAAAAAGGCAAGTACGCGTTGCGCGCGCTATACCATTTGGCGCGTGAACAAGGTAACGGTCCGGTGCTGATTGCCACGCTCGCGCAACGGGAGAGTATCCCACACAAGTTCCTCGAACTGATCCTGTTGCACATGAAGAACAACGGTCTGGTCGAAAGCAAGAAGGGACGCAATGGCGGGTACGCTCTCGCCAAAGAACCTTCAAAAATCACGATCGGGTCGGTAATTCGCATGATCGACGGCCCGCTTGCGCCGCTGCCCTGCGCGAGCGAGACGGCATACCGGAAGTGCGAAGAGTGCATCGACGAAAAGAACTGCGGTACGCGTATTGTCATGCGCAGGGTTCGAGACGCCATGGCGGAGATTCTGGACAACACAACCGTTGCAGATGTTTGCGCGGAAGTAGACCAGCGACGGAAATCCCCTGAAGAGGAAGAAGCTTTGATGTTTTATATTTAGCGCTGAGGAACTTAGT
>DASQLD010000599.1:0-9658 GCA_035630195.1 Bryobacteraceae bacterium | reverse complement strand
TACCCTGATCCCGACATCGTTGTATTGGAGAATCGGTTCAAGAAGTATGCGATCGGCAATACGCCTATTCAGCGGCTGCATACAGGGGCGCTCTGGGCAGAGGGACCCGCCTGGAACACTGTCGGGGAATATTTGCTCTGGAGCGATATTCCCAATGATCGTCAGTTGAGATGGATCGCCGACGATGGCCATGTGAGCACGATGCGCAAACCCGCCGGTTACAGCAACGGCAATACATTCGATTATCAGGGCCGCCAGCTCTCGTGCGAGCACGGTAACCGCCGCGTCGTACGCTACGAGCACAACGGCGGAGTGACTGTCTTGGCCGACAAGTTCAACGGCAAGCCGCTCAATGCCCCGAACGATATCGTTGTGCATCCGGATGGCGCAATTTGGTTCACGGACCCCGGTTATGGATCGCTGCTCGATTATGAAGGCAACAAAGCGCCCCTTGAACTAAAAGAGGCTGTGTATCGTCTGGATCCTGTTTCTGCTCAACTCGCTATGGTCAGCGATGAAGTACGGAAACCGAACGGCATCTGCTTTTCCCCGGATTACAAAAAGCTCTACGTGTGTGACACAGGATCGTCTCACTATCCCGACGCGCCCAAAAACGTTCAGGTCTTTGACGTCAACGGGAATACGTTGTCGAAGGGCCGCCAGTTTGTGTCAATGGAGATGTCCACGATGGGAGCGGGCATGGCCGACGGGATTCGCGCTGATACTGACGGCAATATCTGGATCGCCGCAGGATGGGTCGGCGCAGGATACGACGGCGTTCACATTGTAGCTCCGGATGGAGTGAGAATCGGTTTGATTCGCCTGCCTGAAATCTGCTCGAATCTGTGCTTCGGCGGAAGAAAGCGTAACCGGCTATTCATGACCGCCGGTCAATCTCTCTACACGGTCTACGTGGAAGCCCGCGGCGCCCATATTTGCTGAAGACCTTCAAGCGCGGTACCGCAACTGGTGTTAGAATTCTCCACCATGACACGATATCTGCTGGCGTTCACTCTGGCTTCGGTGTGCTTTGCCCAACTCAAAAGTGGTCCACCACTCCCTCACAAGGTTGTACCGGACTGGGCGAAACTGCCTGACGGCTGGAACTTCGGTGAGACCTCTGGAGTCGCGGTCGATAAAGACGATAACGTCTGGGTGTACAACCGCGGCGCTCATCCGGTGATGCAGTTTGACAGCAACGGCAGGATGCTACGGTCGTGGCCTGAGGTTCCGGTCAAGTCTTCGCATGGGATTCGTGTCGATGAAGATGGGAACATCTGGACCGTCGACGTAAAGGGGCATCAGATCCTAAAGTGGGGCCCGGCAGGACGGCTGCTCATGGTGCTCGGTCGAGGCGTTGGCCAAAACGACAGCAAAGATGCCTTCAACGAACCCACGGGTGTGGCGTTTGCCAAGAACGGCGACGTTTACATTTCCGACGGCTACGTAAACTCCCGCGTCGTTCGCTATGGTAAAGACGGCGTCTATCGAAGCCAATGGGGTCGCAAAGGTACCGCCGATGGCGAATTCGACCTCGTTCATGATGTCGCGATCGACTCAGGGGGCAGAGTTTACGTTGCCGATCGTACGAACCAGCGCATTCAGATCTTCGACGAGAATGGAAAGTTTGTGACGAAGTGGAGTGACGTTGGGGCCCCCTGGGGTTTGTCATATGTCGCAAAAGAGAATGCCATCTATATGTGTGATGGTTTGAACAACCGAATCGTCAGACTCAATCTCGACGGACAGATCACGGGAGTACTCAGTTCTTTCGGAAAGATCCCGGGCAAACTCGACTTCGCGCACAACATCGCTGTTGACAGTGCAGGCAGTATCTACGTCGCCGAAATTAAGAATTGGCGAGTCCAAAAGTTTGCTAAATAGTGCTGCGGATTGATCGCCTCGGAGGTATGCTTTTGCGACAGCTAGTTGCGCTGTTTGTGTGCATGGTCAATCTCACCGCCGAAGAATGGACGAGGTTTCGCGGACCGAACGGCTCAGGGGTTTCAAAAGACAAAGGCTTTCCGGTCGAGTTTGGGAAGGATCGCAACCTGGCTTGGCGTACAGTCGTGCGGCCGGGAAAATCGTCCCCGGTTCTCACCCCCAGTCGCATTTTCCTGACAGCTTCCGATGGCGGCAAGCTGTACACGCAGTGCTTCGATCGGGGCACAGGCAAGCTTCTCTGGGAGCGCTCGATTGATCGGCCGCATTCCGAGATTGCCAATCGCTTGAATCATGAGGCTGCGATTACGCCAGTTTCGGATGGCGATAGTATCTATGCTTTCTTCAAGGATTTTGGGTTCGTTTCGTACGATTCTTCGGGGAGACTGAGATGGAAGACTCCACTCGGTCCCTTCATGAACACGCAGGGATTGAGCTCGTCGCCGATCCTTGCCGGCGATTCCGTCATTCTTGTGGCGGATCAATGGGAGGGTTCTTACATCGCTGCGTTAGATCGGAAGAGCGGTGAGATGCGATGGAAAGTCGCTCGTGAAGAGACCGAAGCGTGGGGGACACCGCTGATCCACCAGTTTGGAAGCGCAAAGCCTCGTATCATCACAACCAGCCGCGGTCAGTTTGGCGTTCATGCAGCAGACACTGGCAAGCGCGAGTTCACGCTCCAGGGATTGCCAACCGCGATCGTAGCGAGTCCCGTACTGGAAGGGGACACGGTTTACGGGTTTGGTTACGGCGTTGAGACGCCCGCGCCCTTTGCGCCCCGATTGGAGCGGCACGATAAGAACAAAGATGCTGTCCTGACACCCGATGAATTCGGAGATGATCCAATTCTCAACAATCTTTCAAAGAACGCAGGAAATCGGGATGGGGTCGTCTCCCAGGATGAGTGGGATCTATTTGCCAAGCGAGTCATTGGACCGAACTGCCTCATTGCGATTCAGATGGAGAAAGACGGCGCTCGGGAGTTATGGCGGTACGAAAAAAACTTTACGAGTGTGATTCCTTCCACACTCGCATACCAGGATATTTTATATATCGTTCGAAATGGCGGCATCATGACAACGCATGACGCAGGCACAGGCAAGGTTACTAAATCGGCTCGCATTGCAGGCGCCCTCGGTGGATACTCGTCCTCACCGGTTGCCGCCGATGGTAAGGTCTGGCTGAGTAGCGAAGAAGGAAAAGTTGTAGTGCTACGCGCAGGCAGCAATTGGGAGGTTCTTGCGGTGAACGATCTGGGGGAGGAGATTTACGCGACACCGGCGTTATCCGATGGTGTGATTTATCTCCGCACCGAGGAAGCCTTATACGCGTTCGCACTAGCTCCTTCCGGCAAGCATCAGGCCCGCTAGCGGATGAAGTAATCTTGCTTGTTGACGTGAGGGTCCACGGCAACATCGAAGAATCCGATCATCATCTCATCCCAACTCTGCTCGCCCCACGTGACCTCCGCCGTCGGATCGGGGTTATTGGGATTGTTCCGCGAGTTGTCGAAGTATCCAGTCCATCGCAGTACGGTCCCTTTCTTTAAAGGCCGTGGCTCCGCCAAAATATAGTTGAGCTGCCAGTTGAAGTTATAAGGTTTAACTCTCAGTAGCGTTTCGATGTATCCCTTGGACCCAACAATGTCAAACTCGAATGCGCTGCCTCGAAGGTGCATATGGGGAAACATGCTGATCAATAGCGCATCTCCCGGGAGCGTGCCGGACACGGATGCCCGATAGTTCGCTTCGCCCGCAGGGACGCGTAAATCGTCCCGACCCATTTGCAGAGTAATGATTCGTTTTTCTGGATCTCGGTCGGCAAACGACAAAACGACTCGCGGTTTGTCGGCAGTACGTGACTTTGTACTCGTGTAATGGACTTGCAAAACCAAGTCCGCTGTGGCCGGAAGTTTCTTCGCCGTGTTCTCCGGAAATCGAGCCGCGGGAGCCCCTGGGGTATAGATACCGAGAATATCCTCCTTCGTATCTCGTGTTCTCCGCACGGCGTCCGGATCATTCACAGACGGCGCATACCATCGACCAGGTGGAACATTCCTCAGCCACTGCGATCCCGCTTCCCGTATGTACAAAACCGCATGATGGACGACCCGTCGATCGCTCGGTTGGATTTCTACACTTCGAACCCATTTGTCCGCCGAAAGGTCGAGAGGCAACACAAGGTACTGATAGTCGACCACGGCGTTAGCGGGCACAACGAAAGACGCAGGAGCAGTTAGGATCAGGTCGGCTGTGGGCAATGTGGCATCGCTCTCGACCCTCCCTAACTTGGCGGGAGTATCTGCCTTTGAACCCGCTGGGACTCCCGCCTTCACCCACGCTTCGATGCGCTCGATTGCGTCTTCGCTCAATCGGGCGTCATTGGCAAAGACGCCGTGTTTGGGATCGGCGAACCAGGGCGGCATCTTGCGGAGTTTCACGGCCTCACGGATCGCAGCAGCCCAGGGCCGGACTTGTGTATAACTGAGCAACGGCATGGGACCGATCTGTCCTGGTCGATGACAGCCCTGACAATGATCCCGCAAGATTGGCAAAATGTCTTTGTGGAAGGTCGGCGCCGCGGCTTCTGACAGAGTGGCCGTAATTGTGGTGAAAACTAGAGACAACAGCCGGCGCAAGTTCAAGATTATCGCAAAAATCTGACCAGATGCCAGTCGAGCCCATCTCACTTACTTCTCCGGCGACGGTACCGTCGCCGGTCATGCGACAGACGTGGCGAGATCTGACTTTTCTGCATTGGAGATGTCCACCGGCGGAACTTCGACCGCTTGTACCTTCCGATCTGGAACTTGATCTCTACGACGACACGGCCTGGATCGGACTGGTTCCCTTTATCGTCGCAGGCCTCACGCACCCGCGTATCCCTGCAACCCGACTCTCTACTTTTCCCGAGACAAATGTTCGTACGTATGTGATCGATCGCCAGGGTCGTCGTGGAGTGTGGTTCTTCTCACTCGATGCAGCTCGATTCGCAGCCGTCCTGGGAGCGCGGCTGGCGTATGCCCTTCCGTACTTCTGGGCCGATATGTCGGTTCACCGAACACTGCACTCAGTTCATTACAGAAGTAAGCGGTATCATGGTCGTCCTGCAAAGAGCGACATCGTGATCGATATTGACGAGCCGATTCTCACGCCTAGTGTTCTCGAGATCTTCCTTACCGCTCGCTTTCGACTCTACGCGCGACGCTTCGGGATGATGCTAAGGGCCGATGTTGAGCATCCGCCATGGCCTCTCCAGCGCGCAACCGCACCCCGAATCAGTGAGACCCTCATACAGGCCGCGGGAGTACCGTGTCCTTTAGGCGAGCCGCTAGTGCATTTCGCCGAGAGCGTCGATGTGCTCGTCTCAAGGCCGATTGTGCTTGGACGCTAGCGGTCTCATACAGGCGAAATAGCCGCGAAAGAGTACGTCGCGCGTACCGTGGCCCCACATGGGAAGTAACGTTTCCAAGCACCAGGCTCGAATTTCTTGGAAAGGGATGCCAGCGCGAACAGCGCAAGCCACATTGGTCTCCGTCATCATGTAGTCGCAATAAAAAACCGGAGACAGGGGTATGGCAACCTCAAACTGCTCCGCCTCCAAGGAGAACCCCGTAGCGATCTCAGCCAGAAGCGCAGGATTGACCGCTAGAGCTTCTTCCGGCGGCCATGGATATCGACCCACGAAACGCGAAAACCATTCATCGAGCTCCGGCCCATCGACAAAGTGTCTTCCCGGCCCGAAGTCGTACACCAGCAGCATTCCTTCCGGAGCGAGCACCCTCTGCGCCTCAGCAAAGAAACGACCCAACTCGACATAATTGAGCGATCCCGCCGCCGTCAAGAGATCAATCGACGCATCAGAAACTGGCAGATCCTCAGCCGCAGCGACCGCGAAATGTGCACCGGCCACGACGGTTGCCGCGAGTTTTACCATCGCCTCCGCCGGATCGATCCCAATCACACGATCCGCCGACTCTCTCAATGCTCTCGTCGAGAGACCAGACCCACATCCCACGTCGAGCGCGAAAGCAATAGGCCTCGATCTTTGCCAATAGGCTTCGGCAAGCTTGATCACTAGCGGATGAACCGCCGGGCGATTGCGTGCATAGCCGGCCGCCATATCGGCTGTGCCGAATGGGTTGGACATGCTATCTATGATCGAACGCCCGCCTATCCGTCTTGTATTCGGAAGCGATTGTTATACTCGTGTTTTGTTCCACATACTCGAACGGCAGATTCTCGAAACCGTTTCCAAACACATTCAGGCGCGCTACGGAGTTGACGTCTCTGTCGTGATCGAACAGCCGAAGCAGAGCTCCTTCGGCGAACTGGCGTTGCCTGCCGCCTTCCAGCTCGCAAAGCAGTTGAAGCGCGCTCCGAAACAGATCGCCACCGAATTAGCCGAAGATCTCAAGGGAATCGATGGCATCGAGTCGCTGGAAGTCGCGGGCGCCGGATACCTCAACATCCGGCTTGATCGCGGAGCTTATGCGTTCGGAGTTCTAACCGGACAGGATGAGCAACGTGGCGCCGCGGACGAGAAGATTATCGTCGAGCATACGAACATCAATCCGAACAAGGCCGCGCATATCGGGCACCTGCGGAATGCAGTTCTGGGAGATACGTTCGTACGGATGCTCCGCGCCGCCGGTCGACAAGTTGAAGTTCAGAACTATATCGACAACACAGGCGTCCAGGTGGCTGACGTCGTGGTCGGCTTTCATTACCTCGAAAAAAAACAGCCTGACGATGTTCGCGATCTAATTCGCCAAGGACGGTTCGATTACTACTGCTGGGATCTGTACGCGCGGACGAGCGCTTATTATCAGACTAATGCCGAAGCCTTGCAGTGGCGTTCGGAAACACTTCACGCCATCGAGGCCGGAGAGGGGCCACAGGCCGAGCTGGGACACATCGTCGCGGACGCTGTGGTTCAGGCGCACCTCGCCACGATGTTGCGTTTGGGTGTCGTCTACGATGTGTTGCCTCGCGAAAGTGAAATTCTCCATCTGAAGTTTTGGGCAACAGCCTTTGAACTTTTGAAGGAACGTAAGGCGATCTATTTCGAGACCGAAGGAAAAAATAAGGGGTGCTGGGTAATGCCTGCGACGGCGTTCTCAGAGTCCGCTAGCGAGGAAGACGATTCCAAAGTCATCGTGCGCTCGAATGGCACCGTCACGTATGTCGGTAAAGACATCGCCTATCAGCTATGGAAGTTTGGACTTCTCGGCAAGGATTTCTTCTATCGAAAACTCATCGATTACCCTAACGGCCATCCGCTCTTTGTCTCGACGGACATTCCGGGCGAACATCAAGAAATGGCGCCCGCGTTTGGAAAAGGCAATCGCGTTTATAACGTAATCGATTCACGGCAATCCTATCTGCAGGATGTCGTGGTTGCGGGGCTGAAGGCTCTCGGATTCGCAGAGCAAGCGGGCAACTCAATCCATTTCTCATACGAGATGGTCGCTCTTACTCCGGGTACCTGTGTCGAGCTCGGTATTGATTTGTCGGAAGAGGATCGCCGCAAGTCGTATGTTGAAGTTTCCGGACGCAAGGGCCTCGGCGTCAAAGCCGATGACCTCATGGACAGATTGATTGAGAAAGCTCTAATCGAAGTCGATTCGCGCCACCCCGACGCTGATCCTGCGGAACGGCGCCAGGTTGCCACACAACTTGCAGTCGGCGCATTGCGCTACTTCATGTTGAAGTTCACTCGCACTTCGGTGATAGCGTTCGATTTCGGTGAGGCTCTCAGTTTCGAAGGAGAAACTGGACCGTACGTTCAATACGCAGCTGTGCGAGCCCGAAACATCCTCAGAAAGCTTGAACAGCGTGGCGAGACGATCCCCGACTTCCGCAACGTTCTCGACAAAGATGCTTTGCAACGGCAATTGGTCTCTGAAGACTTCTGGCAGTTGCTACTCGCGGCCTCCCGATCGGGTGTTGCCATTGAGCGAGCCATCGCGTCCGGAGAACCGTCCCACGTAGCGCGATATGCGTTCCAACTCGCCCAGTCCTTCAACGCGTTCTATCACGACTACCCGGTATTAGCCGAAGAAGATCGTGAGAAACGAGTATTCCTTTTGTGGATGACCTCGTATTTTCGAACTCAACTCGATCGCACTTTAGATGTGCTTGGGATCGAGGCGCCTCCGTACATGTAATTAGTCACGCGTTAGCTACGAAACACACTAGCGGTGAGCGCATCCAATCGTGTGGAGGAGTTCAATGAAAAAGTATGCGGCGGTAGTTATTCTTGGTCTGGGATTGGTGGGTTGCACCCGTTCCGACCGCGCTGAAGTTCGTCAAGAGACAGGCGAAACAGCCGAAGCCACGCGTGCCCGCACCGCTGAAGCGACGCGTGAGGCCAGTGCGAAGCGTCGTGAATATCAAGAGCGGATGGAAGCTAGGCTTGACAAGATCGATCGTGAGATCGAGGAGGAGCGCCTAAAAGCGAAGGGCCGAAAGATGAACGCCAAGGCGAAACGGGAATATAACGAGAAAATGGCGGAATTGGACGAGGCCCGACGAGATACCCGGTCGAAATGGAATGAGCTGAAGAACGCCACAGATGAAAACTGGGAGCAATTCAAGGACAGTCTGGATCGCGCCGGCGAGAAGCTGGAGAGCGGTTGGAATCGCTTCGTAGCTGACATCAAAGACTAAAGCACTTACAAAATTCAACCTGATAACTAAGGCCCCGAGATGAAATCGTCCGGGGCCGTAGTTTTGCAGGATAGCTGCTAGCCAAGAACCTCATAAGCCTGCAGCGTGAGAAATTCTGGAAAGTGTGCTCCGGTAGCACCCTTGGCGAACAATTCGGCAGCTTCCTGAAGCTTTGGACGCCCACTCAATTTGGCGGTCTCCTCTTGAATAACTTGGGTGACAAGTTCCGGGTTGATTTGTCTCCCGTCGTCGAGCTTAGCTTTGTGCCGCAGCCACTGCCAGACTTGAGATCTCGAAATCTCGGCTGTTGCCGCATCCTCCATCAGGTTATAAATTGGAACCGCGCCGTTGCCGTTGAGCCACGCGGCAATATACTGAATACCGACATCGACATTCAGTCGCAAACCCTGTTCTGTAAATGGACCTTCTGGTACTTTGAGCAGATCCTTCTGGGTAATTTCAACCGTCAGCCGTTGCTTTGCAATCTGGTTAGGCTCCGGCATGAACTCATCGAATACCGCTTTGGCAACAGAGACCAAGCCAGGGTGAGCGACCCATGTCCCATCATGTCCCGCCTTAACCTCGCGCAATTTGTCTTGCCGTACCTTCTCAAGGGCGCGCTCATTCAATTCCGGGTCGTTCTTGACCGGGATGAATGCCGACATGCCCCCCATCGCATGGATCCCTCGTCGATGACATGTCTCAATCAGCAGCTTCACATACGAATCGAGAAAATGCTTGTCCATGGTCACCGTGGCTCGGTCGGGCATTAAGAACGCCGGCTTTTCGCGGAACTTCTTTATGAAGCTGAAAATGTAATCCCATCGCCCGCAATTCAGTCCCCCGGAATGATCTCGCAGTTCGTAGAGAATCTCATTCATCTCGAACGCGCCGAATATTGTCTCGATCAGAACAGTTGCGCGGATCGTGCCTTGTGGAACACCGCAAGCATCCTGCGTATGTTTGAACACGTCATTCCAGAGTCGGGCTTCCAGGTGGCTCTCCAGCTTCGGCAAATAGAAGTACGGACCCGATCCGGACGCCAC
>DASQLD010000598.1:0-3740 GCA_035630195.1 Bryobacteraceae bacterium | reverse complement strand
GACGGCGGGATTAGATGAGAGTGAAAATCACGATGCCAATGATGCCGCCGTGACTCGACATTCCCCCTTCCCAAACTCGCAAAATCGAAAGCGGCTCTCGCAGCATTTCCGGTTTGTAGAAAAAGATGTAGCCGAGGCGGCCGCCAATCATCACCCCGAAGAGCGCCACCCAGGTGACGAAATCGCCGAGCGCGGACTGCGGGAGATCGAGATAGCCGCGCCGGGAAAGAACCCGGAGGATCAAATAGGCGGACAAAAACGCGAGCACATACGCCATCCCGTACCAGCGCGGCCCGACATTATCCCAAAGCCGGAAGATGAAGGGATCGAGATTGTGCAGGTAATAGGCGAGCATTTGAGCGAGCGATCTTCCGTGATCTTTCGATGGGCGGCAATAGAAACACGCCTTGCTCCGCAAATGTTGTCGCCCGCGCCGGAACCTGATATTCCTGCCTCTGATCCTCCTCAACAAGAAACATCCCGATGCCCAAGAACACCAACATCCTCATGGTCCGCCACGCGGAGAAGCCGGATTCCGGAACAGGCCTCGCGGTCGCCGGCCAGGAACGCGCGCAAGCCTACTCTATTTACTTCCAGAACTATTCGCTCAATTCCAGTTCTCTAAAATTGAATTACCTCTTCGCCGCGGCCGATTCGTCGAACAGCCATCGTCCTCGCCTGACGATCGAGCCGCTGGCGGCTGCGATCGGGTTGGCGATTAACGATAAGCACGCGGACAAGGACTATCAGAAGGTCGCGGATGATATCTTGCAGAACGCAAAGTACGACCAACAAAACATTCTGATCTGTTGGCACCACGGAGAAATTCTGGACCTGGCCACCGCTCTCGGCGCAACCAACCTGCCGTCGTCCTCGAATTGGCCTCCGAGCTGGCCCGGCCACGTCTTCGGCTGGGTCTTGCAGCTCTGCTACGACGACAACGGGGCGATCATTCCGGACCAGACCATTTGTTTTAACCAGCAGTTGATGTTCGACGATTACGCACAAGATCCGCCGGGTGGTGGACCGACTCCCGGGACAGGAACTCGCGAAGGACGCGCTTAGCGGCGTGCGACGAAACCTTTCGGGCGCTTTATCGTCATTGCGCGACCGCCAAACACAGCTGATGAGCTGACATGATCCCCTCTTCTACGCTTGCCATGACAGGGAAAATTGATGTGCGAAAGTCGGCAAGTGCGGTTGATCCACCACATCACACACATTGAGCATCTGCCGCGTATTATTGGCGAAGGCGGTCTGGTCTGTGATTCCGAGGCTGCGAAGCGAAACCTGTGCTCAAAGTCGATCGCATACTCCGCGATCAAAGAGCGTCGCGCAATTACACCTGTGCAAAATATACGAGGCGAGAAGGTCGCGGCTGGTGGAATGCTGTCTGATTACGTTCCCTTCTACTTTTGCAACCGATCACCAATGCTAGCCGCCATTCACAAAGGTTTGGTGCCCGGGTATGATGAAGGACAAAGCCACGTAATCTATTTGGTGTCGTCAGCTGAGGCGGTAGCGAACACCGATCGAATCTGGTGCTTCACTGATGGGCACGGGGTCGAAGGCTTGACCGAGTTTTACGACGATTTAGCCGATCTCGACGAAGTCGATTGGAATGCTGTCGAGACTTGGCGATGGGGCGGTAGGTGGCTAATGCAAGACCCGGATGTGAAACGTAAGAAACAGGCGGAATTTTTGGTCCACGCGAAGTGTCCGTGGGAACTTGTAGATCGCATTGTCGTTCTCGACGGTACGATCGCCGAGAAGGTAAGAAACATCCTGATCAGCGCCGTCCATCGCCCTCGCGTAACGGTTGAGCCAAAATTGTATTACAATTGATCTTATGAAAGTCGGGACCGGCAATCTCCTGGAGGCAGACGCGGAAGCTCTCGTGAATACGGTGAACACCGAGGGGGTGATGGGTAAGGGAATCGCGCTTCAATTTAAGAAGAAATACCCGGATATGTACGAAGAGTATCGGCGGGCCTGCGAAGCCGGTGAAGTGCAACCGGGGAGAATGCATGTGTTCGAGCGTACCGACACGGACATGCTGAATCCGCGGTTTATTATCAACTTTCCGACAAAACGCCATTGGCGTTCACCCGCTCGCATGGAGGATTTAGAGTCGGGCTTGCGAGCGCTGGTTTCCGAGATCAAGAAACGGAACATTCGCAGCGTGGCCATTCCGCCACTCGGCTGCGGAAATGGGGGGTTAGATTGGGCCATTGTGGGCCCGACTATCCAGCGTGCGTTGAGCGAACTAAAAGATGTCAGCGTACTGCTATACCCTCCGGCGGGTGCTCCTAAACCATCTGAAATAGTTCACCAGACAAAGAGACCCGAAATGAATCCCAGTCGCGCAATCACCCTAAAGATCTGGACGGAATATTTCGCGCTCGGCTATCGATTAACGCTATTGGAGGTTCACAAACTCCTCTATTTCCTGCAGGAAGCCGGTGAATCGTTGCGATTGCGATTTCAAAAAGATCGTTATGGCCCTTATGCAGATAATCTACGACATCTGCTTCATCGGTTTGAGGGGCATTTCAGCCTCGGGTTCGGTGATGGTAAGAATTCTCCGGTTACAGAGATTGAACTTCTTGCACCGGCCGTGAAGGAAGCGGAGGAATTCCTTCAAGAGCATGCTCATGCGAGTAGAGACAGCATAGAACGCTTGGCGCGCGTTGCAGGTTTGATTAAAGGGTTCGAATCGCCATACGGTCTTGAGTTGCTTGCGACCGTTCATTGGGCCCGCGTCCATGAGAAAAAAGTAGGCACCTTCGAGGAATTACACGATTTCGTGCAATCGTGGAGCCCACGAAAAAGCAAATTACTGAAACGCGAGCACCTCGAGCTAGCATACCGGAGACTCGAGCATTTTAATTGGTTGTCGCCGGAAGAGACTAACGGCAATGCCTCCTGACCGGGAAAGAGTCTTCGAGACTTACGCGGCTCGGGATGACAGCTTCACTTTCCGCCGCTTCACCTTCAACACGTCGCGCAAGAACGGCGCGGTCCGGCTAACCCGGCTCTTGGCCACTTCTTCGGGGGTGCCGGTCGCGACGATCTCTCCGCCCTCCGCGCCTGCTTCGGGGCCGATGTCCACGATGTAATCCGCTTCGCCCATGATGCTGAGATTGTGCTCGATAACGATGACGGTGTTGCCTTCATCGACGAGGCGATGCAGCACCTTCAAAAGCAATTCCACGTCCGCCATGTGGAGGCCGATCGTTGGTTCTTCCAAGAGGTAGAGCGTCGATTTCGGTTTGCGCATTTTCCGGATCCGCTCGTTTTGGGCGCGCCCGATTCCCCGCGTCAATTCCGTGGCCAGCTTCAACCGTTGCGCTTCGCCGCCGCTTAAGGTCGGATTCGGCTGCCCCAGCTTGAGATATCCCAGGCCCGTATCGACGAGGAGCGACAACGGCCGCGCGATCTTCTGGTTCGTGGCAAAGAAGGTCGCCGCCTGCTCGATCGTCATCTCCATCACGTCGCCAATGCTCTTCTCGTTGTAGAGGATTTCGAGCGTTTGCGCGTTGTAACGCCGGCCGCCGCAGTCTTCGCACGGCACGTAACTGCTCGGCAAAAAGCTCATCTCCAGCTTGATCGCGCCCTGGCCGCTGCACACTTCGCAACGGCCGCCTTCGGTATTGAAGGAAAAGCGGCTCGGCGAATATCCGCGCACGCGCGAGACCGGCAGCTGCCCGTAAAGCTTCCGAATTTCATCGAAGACCTTG
>DASQLD010000597.1:0-6152 GCA_035630195.1 Bryobacteraceae bacterium | reverse complement strand
GAAGGTCTTCGGATGATTAACGACAATGCGTACGGCAACGGTGCGGCGATCTTCACAAGGGACGGCCGGGCGGCAAGGCAGTTCCAATTCGACGTCGAAGTAGGTATGGTCGGCATCAACGTTCCTGTCCCGGTTCCGATGGCCTACTACAGCTTCGGGGGTTGGAAGGAATCGCTGTTCGGCGACCTGCATATGTACGGTCCCGAGGGCGTTCAGTTCTACACGCGAGCCAAGATTGTCACTGGTCGTTGGCCGGATCCTGGCACGAGCAAGGTCGATCTTGGTTTTCCGCAGGTGCGCTAGCTTGTCCTCCCTGCAAACACTCCAAAGTGAGATTACGAACTGCGCGTTGTGTCCGCGCCTGATTGAACATTGCCGTTCCATCGCAATGGTCAAACGCCGCGCGTACAGAGATCAGACTTACTGGGGGAAGCCGGTTCCTTCCTTCGGCGATCCACGCGCAAGACTGCTCATTCTTGGCTTGGCTCCTGGCGCGCACGGATCAAATCGCACCGGCCGCATGTTCACAGCGACAGCTCGGGAGACATCTTGTACCGGGTTCTTCATGCGACCGGGTTTGCGTCTCAGCCCGAGAGTCGTAGCGCGGATGACGGCCTCAAGCTCAAAGACGCCTACATTACTGCGTCTTGCCACTGTGCTCCACCCGATAACAAACCTGCCCTGGAAGAAATTGGAGCCTGTCGCGGGTATCTTGAGCGAGAGCTGGATCTGTTGACCCGTGTCCAGGTCGTGGTCGCGTTGGGCAAACTCGCTCATGATAACTATCTGAGGATCCTGAGAGATCGCGGCGCAATCGCGAGCCGTTCCTTGTATCCATTCGGGCATAACGCTACTTACGCTCTGACTCCGACGTTGATCGATTCCTATCATCCAAGTCAGCAGAACACTTCGACGGGTAAGCTCACGGAGAGCATGCTCACCGATGTTTTTGAGAACGCGAGAAAATGCTTCCGATGAAGATTCTGACGTTCACAGAGGCCGAGGTGCAAGCCGCGCTGCCTTTGTCCACAGCAATCGACTGCTTGCGATCGGCGTTTCGTGCATTTGGGCAAGGACTAGCGCAGAATCAGCCTCGCCGACGCCTGGTCTTGTCGACGGGATCGGTCCTGCACTCGATGGCGGCTTCCTATGACAAATACTACGGTACGAAGGTCTATTCGACCAACATAAAGCACGGGGCCTATTTTACTTTTCTCCTGTATGATGCCGCGACGGGAAGGCCGCTCGCTCAGTTCGAAGCGAATCACCTGGGACAGATCCGAACTGGAGCAGCGAGCGGTCTCGCTGCGGATATCCTTGCGCCTCATCGACCCCTCGAAGTTGGAATCATCGGAAGCGGTTTTCAGGCGCGCACCCAAATCGCTGCCTTGCGGGCGGTTCGCCAGACGGCCCGAATCCGTGTCTATAGCCGGAGTGCGTGGCATCGCGAGCGATTTGCTGAGGAACTGGAATGCGAGGCGGTGTCTTCGGCCGCGGCAGCGTGCGATGGCGCGGATGTCATTATTACGGCCACCCATTCCAAGGATCCCGTCGTTCCGGCCGAGGCGGTTTCCCGCGATGCGCTGATTCTTGCTATGGGCGCCAATATGGCCAATCGGCGTGAGATACCACCTGAGATCATTCGGCGCGCGCGTATAGTCGTGGATGACATCGATCAATGCAAAATTGAGGCAGGCGACATGCTACTGGCCGGCGTGTGCTGGTCTGAAGTGGAATCGTTAGGAGAACTTCTGGCGAAGGGCGCCAAACCCGACTCTCAGGCCCGGCTGACGGTATTCAAATCGGTGGGGATCGCTCTGGAGGATGTGGCCGTGGCGGCACACATTTACGAGAAGGCTATTCTTGCACAGACATCTGCTGATCCGAGTCTCTCCAGGCGCTGATTTTCAGCCGCCTGCAGACCCAGCAGAGGTTTTCGGTTGAGGTCGGCGCCGCTTCACTACCGCAAATCACACACTTATCGGCTACTTGCGGACGGTCCGACTGGATGGCCAGTTTTGCGCTCCGGAGGATCTCTTCATCGATTACCACCGGTTCAGTCTCGGGCTTGTTCGGTTTCTTCATTCTAAGCTGGCCTAATAGTCCAGTGTACAACGCTATGGGAAATGATCGGGCGGGTGTTACGCCGCCCGGTTGATCTGTAGGACGTATCCTGCGTCAAGCGCAGACGAACAACGTGAGCACTTTTGACCGGGTGTTACCTTGGCGCTTCGCCCACGGTAGGTGATCATCGCATTTACCGTGTGAGTGCAGATCGGGCAATAGGCGGTGCCGGGTGCTTCCTTGACCGCCGGCGCTTTACGTTCCATCGTAATTGTTGGCGTCATTTTAATCTCTCCGATCATTTCAGACGCTGATGGAGGGCCAAAGGATGCGACTAAATCGAGCCAATTTTAGTCACCCATTGCGGCGACTTCTGCCGGCTCACGACGTGCTCCCCTCTTGCTCCGGAGCCAGTCCTGCAACTGCTCTACGTAGGAATACCCTACGGGAACAACCAGTAAGGTTAATAGCAGACAGAGCATCTGTCCACCGATGATCGTCACTGCGATCGCCGAACGCTGGGATGCTCCCGCCCCGATCCCGATCGCTGTCGGAATCAGTCCTGCGACGATAGCGAGAGTCGTCATCAGAATGGGACGCAATCGTACCCGATTCGCTTCGATCACCGCGTCATGAACCGAGTACCCCTCATGCCGGAGACGGTTCATATAATCGATCTGCAGGATGCCGTTCTTCTTGACGATTCCAAGCAGCAGGAGTACTCCTAACGCGCTGAACAAGTTCAGTGTTCTACCAGTCGCGATCAACGATAGCAGCGCAAAGGGGATCGAGAGCGGGAGGGTAAGGAGGATTACGAAGGGGTGCGCAAGGCTCTCGAACTGGGCCGCCAGGACCATGTACATGAAGATAGATGCCAAGCCGAACGCCAGCATCATGTTGGTCGTGGTCTCTTCCAAGATCTTGACTTGGCCGGAAAACGCCATCGTATAGCCGGGAGGCAAGCCGACATCCTTGATGATGTTCTGGGTAGTTGTCGCGGCTTCCCCAAGCGAATGCCCGGGCGAAACATTGCCATAAATGCCCACTGCGAACTGCCGGTTATATCGGTCGATTCTGCTGGGTCCAAGACCACGTTCCAGCGAGGCGATCGAGTCCAGCCGGATCAAACCCTGCTTGGCGGAGGGGATCAGCAGACGGCTTAGGGCGGCCGGATCGTCGCGTTGGCTCGCCATCAAGCGCATTGTTACGGGATATTGCTCGGAGCCTTCCTTGAATGTGGAGATCTGATCTTCGCCGGACATCAGGAGACGTACCGCGCCTGCGACGTCAGAAACGCGTACACCAAGATCGGAGGCCAGTTGGCGGTCGATATTTACTTGTAACTCCGGGTTGTTAAGGTTGAGGTTCGCCTTCACATCGGTGAGTGAAGGTTCGCTCATCATTCGCACGCTGACGTCTTTCGCAATCTCGACCAGAGGGAGCATCTGCGGGCCGAGGATCATCGCTCGTATCGGCGAAAAAGTATCTCTGCCACCCAACGCATTCGGAAACGTGATACGTGGGCGGGCGAAGGCATAATCTCGGGTGACCGCACGGATCTTCTGACCCATTGTCGAGATGTCATCGCGCTTCGACGGATCGTCCAAGAGGAGAGTCATGAACGCCATAGTTACGCGTTCAATCATCATGGTGGAGCTTGCCGCGATCACGCTTTTCACGCCTGGAACTTCAGCCATTTTTCGTCCCAGCTCGAGCGATGTCTTCTCGGTAGCCTCGAGGGAAGTACCTTCCGGCATCTCCAGCCAGACACCGAGCTCATTCTGATCCTCTTGCGGCATCCAGTCGCGGCCGATGTAGCGATTGATGATGAACGTCGAGCCGAGCGTTGCAAAGCAGACCACTACGATTACCCAGCGATGCGCCATCGACCAATTCAACGATTTCACATACAATCGCTCGGTCCAGCCGTTGTGGTGTTCCTCGCCGCCATGTTTGCGTGTGATCTTGCGTTTCAGCAAACGGGCGCTCAGCGTGGGAGTGAGGGTGAACGCTACCAGCATCGAGACCATGATCGAGATGGCCATCGTCCAGCCGAACTGATTCATGAAACGCTTGGCATAGCCCGACATGAAAGCGATTGGCACGAAGATAATGACCAGCGAGATCGTCGTGGCGAATACCGCCATCGCGATTTCTTTTGTCGCCTCTATGGAAGCTTGGCGGGCAGGCATGTTCTTCTCGACAATGAATCGGTAGATATTTTCGAGAACAATGATCGCGTCATCGATCACGATGCCCACGGCCAATGTGAGGCCGAGCAGCGTCATTGAGTTCAGCGTGAAGTCCATCATCCGCATGAACGTGAACGTCGAGATGATTGATGTCGGGATTGCGACGGAACTGATAAGAACCATTCGCCAATCACGGATGAAGAGCCAAACGATAAAAGAAGCCAGCAAGCTTCCGAGCAGTAAATGTTCTTCTAGTGCCGCTACGGATGCCTTGATGTATGTGGCCTGTTCCTTGACTACGTCGATCTTCACTCCCGGCGGTAGCGTTTTGTTGATAATGTCCAGCTTTGCCTGAATTTGATCTACGACCTTTACAGTGTTGGTCCCGGTCTGGCGGCGAACATCCAGCATGACGGCGGGCTTGAAGTTGTAATAAGCGAAAGTTCGCTTTTCCGCCATGCTGTCTTCCACTAATCCGACATCGCGGAGGCGAACGGGAGCGCCCCCAACGTTCTTGACGATTATGTTGTTGAACTCTTCAATGTGCTCCACACGGCCAAGCGTTCGAACGCCAACTTCCGTCGGACCACGCACGATTCGACCACCTGGAGATTCGATGTTCTCGGTCTGAACCGCCTGATTGACTTCCTGAGCGCTCAGGTTATAGGCATTGAGCTTATCGAGATCGAGGAATACGTTGATCTGGCGGTATCGGCCGCCATAGATGTCGACGGCGCCGACACCATCCACTGTCTCGATTGCGCGTCGGATCTGCTTGTCCGCGATCTCGGTTAGCTCACGAACCGGCCGGTTGCCGCTGACCGCCATCGTTATTACGGCGTCGCTGTCTGGGTCAGATTTGGCGACGGTAGGAGGCAACACATTCGGCGGAAGCTTTCGCATCGCCTGAGAGACTTTTTCACGCACATCCTCAGCCGCCTCGCCGATGTTCCGTTCGAGCACGAAGGTAACTGTGATGAAGCCGCCGCCCTCGGTGACCATTGCCCGCATGTCTTCAATGCCGCTGATGGCGGCGATCGACTCTTCAAGCGGCAAGATGACCTGTGAGGTTACTTCTTCAGGAC
The DNA here is from genome assembly GCA_035630195.1 of Bryobacteraceae bacterium. Lineage (GTDB taxonomy): Bacteria > Acidobacteriota > Terriglobia > Bryobacterales > Bryobacteraceae > DASQDN01. The sequence goes on along the minus strand of DASQLD010000597.1, from coordinate 811 downwards.
TCGCGCCGGGGAGACGGACCCGCACGTTGACCGTTGCCGGGTCTGTGCGCGGAAAGAGATCAACGCCGAGGTCCACAAAGCTGAATACGCCCAGAACAACCAGGAACATAATCAGCATGAATGCAAAGACTGGCCGCTGAACGCAGATTTCAGATAGTCGCAAGGAGAACTCCTAGAAAAAGACTAGGCGAACAGAGCCTGTTCCTAGGTTACCGCCGACGCGCTGGGTGGACCACTTAAAATAGTGATTTCATGAGCAAAACTGCTTTCTTGTTTCCCGGCCAAGGCTCCCAGTTTGCTGGGATGGGGAAATCGCTTGCCGAAGCGTTTCCAGCGGCCAAGGCCGTCTTCGACGAGGCGGACGCCGCCCTTGGGTTCTCCATCTCGGAATTGTGCTTCAACGGGCCCGAAGCCGACCTCAAGTTAACGGAGAACACACAGCCCGCCTTGTTGGCCGTTTCTACGGCCGCCTTTCGGGTTCTGAAAGAGGAGGGAATGGAGCCCGATCTGGTTGCAGGGCATAGTCTTGGCGAGTATTCGGCTTTGGTGGCCTCAGGTTCGCTTGGTTTTGGAGACGCCATAAAACTGGTCCGGAAGCGTGGCCGTTTTATGCAGGAAGCGGTGCCCGCCGGAGTAGGCGCAATGGCGGCGCTTCTCAAGCTTCCCGAGGGGGCGCTCCATAGCATTCTTGCGGAAGCTGCTCAAAATGAAGTAGTTACAGCCGCGAACTTCAACTCACCGGATCAGATCGTGATTGCCGGCCACGCGGGAGCAGTACAACGAGCGATGGAATTGGCGAAATTGGCCGGAG
>DASQLD010000596.1:0-6381 GCA_035630195.1 Bryobacteraceae bacterium | reverse complement strand
AAAGAGATAATCGGCGATTGGCGACTTGCCCTTCATGAACTTCTCAAGCTCCGGTACCGTTGTGCGCAGATGCTCCGATACATTCCTTGCAGGAACGTTAACCAAAGGGACCCCGGAGTCATACAGTATGCGGGATGCGTGAAGGTCTTGCTTGAGGTTGAACTCGTTGGCAGTATGCCAATCAAAGGGTTGACCACCAAGCCAGACGACAACGATTTTTTCTTTGATCTTCGGCTCGATCAAGATCGCGGAGGAAACATTCGTAGGGGCGCCGATGGTCAGTACGTACAGCGGGCCGCTGCGCGGTTTGAGAGCTTTTCCAATCAGATCCTCCGCCGCGGCGCTCTTGACGGGTTTGTCTGGAGCCGTCATGAAGGATTCTGATCCCCGATATACGAAGCCTTTGTCGCTGACTTTCAATCGAGCGAGTATCCGTAGAATCTCGTCGTAGCTCTTTTGCATGCCATCGGCGGCCGATGTCGACCGGTCGTTCAAATATGGCGCAGCATAGATCGCTTCTATATCGATCCTGTCAGACGAACGCAGCGCATAGGCTACCGCGAACTGATCGTCAATCTCGTTGTAAGTGTCCGTGTCAAGAACGGCCTGGACCTTGCCGCTCGGCAGATCTAGCCGTTGCTGCAGGCCAGACGGAATTTGCGCGGCAGAGGTCATGAAAGCAGCCGGCATAGCTACTAAGTTTCGTCGAGTAACGTTCGTCATTGGTGTTTTCTAAAGCTCCGTCGTTTGGACTTATACTGCAGTCTAACGGACGATGCTGCGCATTCGATACGCCCTACTTATTTTATGGGCCGCCGGTCTCGCGGCCCAAACGGCGGATCAGATTTTCTCGAAGATACTCCAGCCCGTTCTAGAGCGCGACTGCCAGGGCTGTCACGGTAGTACTCAGGCTCTGTCGAAGTTCGATGTCCGTACGCGCGAGGCGTTGATTAAGGGTGGCGCCCGAGGCACAGCGATCGTTCCAGGCAATGCCGATGCAAGTTTGTTGATTCATGTGCTTGAAGGTCGGAATAAGCTGCAGATGCCGCCAGGTGGGGATAGTAAGAAAATGTCTCCTGAAGTGATCTCGGGCTTTCGGGCCTGGGTCGATGCGGGGGCTCCGTGGCCCGAGAAGAGTGCGGATAGCAAATGGGCGTACAAGGAGGAAGATCTGTGGGCGTTCCGGCCGCTGCGTCGGTTCGGCCCCGAAAAAGGTATTGATGATTTCATCAACGCGCAGCTCGCCGAACGAGGTATAGCGGCCGCGGCTAAAGCCGATCGCCACACTCTCATCCGGCGGGCTACATTCGACCTAACCGGTTTGCCGCCGACGCCCGAAGAGGTCGCGGCGTTTTTGGTAGACAAGTCTCCTGACGCATGGAAGAACCTGGTGGAACGGCTGCTTGCTTCGCCGCAATATGGCGAGCGCTGGGGCCGCCACTGGCTGGACGTCGTCCGTTACGCCGATACCAGCGGTTACTCGAACGACTTCGAACGTCCGAATGCATGGCGCTATCGCGACTACGTGATTCGCAGTTTCAACCAAGATAAGCCGTACGATCAGTTCATCAGGGAGCAGATTGCCGGCGACGAGCTTTATCCGAACAATCCGGAAGCGATCATCGCAACAGGGTTCCTGCGCGCGGGACCATGGGAGCACACGGCGATGTCTGTCGAGGCGGTCACACGGCAATTGTTCCTGGACGATGTGACCCACGCGACCGCGGCTACTTTCCTGGGTTTAACGTTGGGTTGCGCCAAGTGCCACGACCACAAGTTCGATCCTATACCGACGCGCGACTATTACAGCATGCAGGCCGTGTTTGCAAGCACTGAATTTGCTCGGCCGAAACTCCCGTTTCAGGACTACGAAAATACGTCAGATTTGCCGGGGAGCGCGGCCCAGATGCGAGCGCTCTATGACCGTTCGAAGGCTAAGATGGATGCTTATCGGACGGCTGCCGCATTGGACCTGATGAAGAAGCATGGTGTTTCTCGTCCGGAGGACCTGCCGAAGGGCGAATTGGATCGCGCGATGGCAGAAGGGTTAGGCATGAATCCGGAGAAGTTCGAGGAGTTCAAGCTGTACCAGAAGCACTCACAACTCTTTCAGGAATCGCTCGACCGTTTTGAGCCGAAGGCGTACGCTGTCTCGAGTGGCCCGGTGGATGGCGCCACGGACGGCGGTGGAACCTTGAAGTACGTCAAACGAGCTGACTACAAGCCGGCAGTGATCCGGGTGCTGCCGGGCGGAAATATCCAGGCTCCCACTGAGCCGGTTGCTCCTGGATTACTGTCAGCCCTCGAGAAGTACGGCGCGTATCCATCCCCAATGGTTCCGGACAGTGTGACCGGCAGGCGGTCCGTGCTTGCAAAGTGGATTGCCGATCCGAAGAACCCACTCACAGCGCGGGTGATGGTGAACCGCATCTGGCAGGATCACTTTGGGAGGGGCATCGCCGGCGACACGAATAATTTGGGAAAAATGGGCAAGAAGCCAACTCATCCTGAGTTGCTCGATTCGTTGGCGCAACGTTTCATCGATGGCGGCTGGAGCGTCAAGAACATCCATCGACTGATCATGATGTCGGACACCTACCAACGGGCAAGCACTTGTCCTGAGCCGAGGGCGACGCTTTTCGCTTGTTTTTCCCCACGTCGGATTGAAGCAGAAGTGCTACGTGACAGCATTCTTGCTGCTTCCGGCGAACTCAGCGTTGACGCCGGCGGTCCCGGTACGTTTCCGCAAATCAATGAAGATGTTGCCCGGCAGCCGCAGCATCGAATGGGTTCCCTCGCTCCGGCATATCATTCGTCGCCGCTTCGGAGACAGCGCAATAGGCGAACGATCTACATGTTTCAACAACGCAGCCTCGTCGATCCCATGGTGGAAGTATTTAACGGTCCTAGCCTTGATCTATCCTGCGAGCGGCGAGAGGCGTCCATTGTGCCGACACAAGCCTTCACATTGTTCAATAGCCAGTTCGTTCATGATATGGCCTTGGCGATGGCCTCGCGGATTGCGAAGGAAGGGCGCGGTGTTGATGCGCAGATTCGGCGGGCATTCCAATTAGCTTATGGGCGTGAGCCGGAACCACGCGAGTTGGAACTTTCGCGCGTCCACGTGGATAACATGGTCGCCTTTCATCGAGGTAATGCTCCTCCGGAGAAACTTCGTCACAAGCGGTTGGTTCACAAGATCACCAGTGAACTCACTGGCCAGACATTCGAGTTCGTTCAACAGGAAGATCCACTTCCTTACGAGCCGAACCTTCATGCATCAGACGTTAGTCCGCAAATTCGAGCGCTTTCTGATCTCACCCTGACGTTGCTCAATTCGAATGAATTCTTGTACGTGTACTGAGGTATGGGCGTGAACCGCAAATCAAGACGCGAGTTTCTCTTTAATGGCGGCGTGGGATTGGGCGCGGTTGCGCTCACAACAATGCTAGCGGAAGACGCGCGAGCAGCAGGAAGTCTCAGCGCAAAATCCTCGCATCATCCCGCCCGCGCCAAACACTGCATCTTTCTGCTGATGGAAGGTGGACCCAGTCACATCGATACATTCGATCCGAAGCGGAAGCTTCAGCAGCTTCACATGACACGCTTTCAGAAAGAGCGTAACAAGTTCGAAGCCAACATGAACACGGGCGAACGCTATTACGTAAAGAGCCCGTTTGAATTCCAACGCGCTGGAAAGTTGGGGATCGAGATCAATTCCCTGCTGCCGACCTTTGCCGAGGTCGTCGACGATGTTTGCTTTTATCGCGGATTGAAGGTGGAAAGCGTGAACCACCCGACCGCGCTGTATCACCTTAATACTGGGAATCAGTTCGGTGGTGACCCAGCGCTCGGCGCGTGGACGTCCTATGGCCTTGGTACGGTCAATCAGAACCTCCCGTCTTTTGTCGTGTTACCGGATGTCGCTTATCCTCAGGGAGGCGCGGCCAACTGGTCGAATGGCTTTCTCCCGGCGCATTTTCAAGGTACCCCGCTACGGCCTGAAGGAACGCCTATCCTCGACATGGCGCCTCCGCCCGGTGTCACCGCAGACCGACAGCGCGCCAATCTACAGCTTTTCAAAGAACTCAATCGGATCCACGAACAGCGGCACCCCGGTCACGCGGACCTGTCCGCTCGAGTGGAAAGCTATGAGCTTGCATTTCGGATGCAGGCTGAGATGCCAAATGTGGTGGATCTAAGCAAGGAATCGAAAGCCACCCTGGAGATGTATGGAATCGGCGGCCCCAATAAGGATGCCGATTCGCTGGGACGCCGCTGTTTGCTGGCGCGCAAGCTGGTGGAGAACGGTGTCCGGTTCGTGCAGGTGATAGCGATGGGTTGGGATTCCCATGACTTTATCGATAAGGCGCACGGATCGCGATTGCAAGCCATGGACAAGCCTGTGAGTGGTTTGTTAAAAGACCTGAAGCGCACCGGCTTGCTCCAAGACACATTGGTCGTCTGGTCGGGCGAGTTTGGCCGCAGTCCGGACAATGGAATCCGCCGGGGTAGTACTGCTTGGGGACGCGATCACAATGCGAATGCGATGTCTGTCTGGTTGGCCGGCGGTGGTACGAAAGCCGGACAGATCGTCGGGGCCACGGATGAGGTTGGTGGATCGGCCGTTGAGGTTGTCCATCCTCTCCGCGACTTCCACGTCACATTACTCCATCTCCTGGGCCTCGATGACGCCAAACTGCGCTATTTCCACGCCGGGCGAGAGAAGCAATTGAGCCAAGTTGGCGGTCAAGTGATACGCGAGTTGCTGACGTAGCGATCCTTAATCAGTGGCGCGCGTCAGGTCATCGCCTAGGATTGACGGGCACCATTTGGTTTCAATGTGTTCGATCACCAACTCCGTCCCACGCGTGTGACTGACGAATGGACGTCTGCGTGGATCGTACATTGCGTCAGTCAAGTCTCTCGCCAAGACCACATTGAAGCCGAGCCTCGTGAGTTGGCGGATACCAAATCCGCGATTCAGAATGCAAATGTTTGTGTGCACGCCCATCAGCGCAACGTTGGTAATTCCTTCCTGTTTAAAGAAGTTATAGACCTCCTGCCCGCTGTCGCTAACTCCATCGAAGCCAGTGATGTCGATTGCAGGGTGCTGCCTGGTCCAAGGATACGGGCCGGTCCATTCCTGCACAATCGGGTCATCACACTCTGAGGAGTCATCTATCGGAAAGTCTCGCGCTTCGACAGGCTCGCGGGGGCAACGATTCAGTATGGGCGTGGAAGAAGGAGCCTTCGGCGCTTGCTGCATGCGCTGCCGCCACGGAGTTCCCTCGTAGAACTTCATCGTGTCGCTGGGAGCGTGGACAATCATGACACCCAGGCTTCGCGCAGCGCTGAGAACTTGATTCATCCGCGGCGCCATCACCGCAACACGCTGCGCCGACAGGCTGCACGTGTGCGTATCCCACATATCGCAGACAACGATTGCGGTCTGGGCCACCTTCCAGCGCAACATGCCCTCCGAGGGACGCGACTCGGCGCGCTTGCGAGTCTTAAGAGTGAGCATTCCGGGTACCTTGGGACGATTCGGAATGGTCTTATTGTCGTGCTGCTGCGGTGTCGCAATCAGCGCCGCCGGAAGCAAAGGAAGGAATGATCGTCTGCGCATAACCAGTTAGTCCTTGCGAGTCGCTTTCATATTGCCTGCTTGGAAGCCTATAACCTTACCGTCGGCATTCTTCTCGAAGGTAAAGGACGGGACGCCGTCGGCGATCGGGAAGAACTTGGTTAGCGACTCCGGCAGCAACTCGGCTGTTGGTCCTGGTGTACGGACGTGAATCCCTTTGCCGTTCACGGTAATCGTGATCTCACCTCCGCTGGCCTTATATGTCCCGACGAAGGCGGCAAGTTGCTCCTTCGACATCGATAGCGGCGTGCGAGTTTGCACCTTGTGGTCTGACCAATTATATTCAGCGGCGATACTGCGTAAAATCTCGGACGCCAACGACGAGCCATTGTCGCCATTGGTCATGACTACCGCTCCCTGGCCTTTTTTTGCGTAGCCCCAGGCCATACATCGGAAGCCGGTATTCGCTCCATTGTGCGAAAACGCAAGGTCTTCGTCCTTACCTGCCAGAGCCCAGCCCAGCCCAAAGTCGCCTTTTCGCTCTGTCAACATTTCACGGGTCAGTGAAGCTGGAAGGAGTTTCATTTCGCCATTGTCCGGTCTTTGGACGGCGATGAGGACCTTTGCGAGGTCGGTTGGTGTCGTCCACAGACCAGCGGCGGCCTGTTCGGGATACGTATGCCAGCGACCGGCGATGGGTTTGCCCTCGTTCCCATGCGCTCGGGCCGCGTTCGCCGCGAATCGTTCCGGCAGCGGCTGCTCAAACGTACTGCGCATCATTCCGAGCGGGCCCA
>DASQLD010000595.1:0-3829 GCA_035630195.1 Bryobacteraceae bacterium | reverse complement strand
TCGGAGTGCGTACGTGCCGTGCGATGTTCGAACTTATGATCCCGGTGTGTTGGAGATGCTTGAACATGGATCGCACCGCCGCCAATTTGCGACGGATCGTTACCGCGCTTAGCTCCGCCTGATACAGCCCGCCCATCCACTCGCGAATGGCGAGAGCATCGATTTGATCCGGCGAAGGAGTGGCGTTCTGGACCGTAAAGTACCTGCAGAACTGCTGGAGATCCATGCGGTAATTCCGCAGCGTGTGCTCCGAAGCGTTCTCGCGCTTGAGTTGGGCGAGAAACGAATCCACGCAGCTCGAAAGCGAGCTAGATTCGGACACCCAGAAACTCTTCCATGGCGGTTTGTGCTCGGCGGCACACCTCGGCATGACGCTCCTTCTTATCATGCCGCAGACGCTTCCGAGTGGCTTCCTCGAGCTGGGGTAAGAGGTCGAACGTGATGTTCGCTGGCTGATAGTTCTTGGGATTCGCGCCGGAAACGTAATTCGTTAGAGAACCGAGCGCGGTCTCGCGCGGAAATGGTTGGGGGTCCTCGCCACGAAGAAGCGCTACAGCATTTCGACCCGCGAGAAATCCGGTTGCGATTGCCTCGACGTAACCTTCCACGCCGGAGATCTGGCCGGCGAAGAAGATGTTCGGCTTGGTCTTCATCTGCAAGGTGGAGGTCAACAATGAAGGAGAGTTGATGTACGTGTTGCGATGAATCTGTCCGTAACGAAGAAACTCGGCATTCTCAAGACCCGGGATCATCCGGAGAACGCGAGCCTGTTCCCCGAAGCGTAAATGGTTTTGAAAGCCGACAAGATTATAGCTCTGCGCCCTCAGATTTTCCTGTCGAAGTTGCACTACCGCCCACGGCCGCCTGCCTGTCCGAGGATCATCCAGTCCGACGGGTTTCATAGGGCCGAACCGAAGAGTTTCCCGTCCCCTTCGGGCGAGTTCCTCGATCGGCAGACACGCCTCAAAAAAGGGGATAGACTCATCGAAGTGCGATTCATACGTTTGCGCGCCTAGAATATTGTCGACGAAGTTCTCGTATTGATCCTTGTTAAAAGGGCAATTCACATAGTCGGCGGTTCCGTCCAACGACTTTCCATAGCGCGACGCTCGAAATGCGATATTCATGTCGATCGTATCCGCGTCCACTATTGGACTGATCGCATCATAGAAAAACAGCCGGTCTGATCCCGTGATCCGGCCAATATCGTTGGCAAGATCATCTGACGTGAGCGGTCCGCTCGCGATGATGACCACGCTGCCGTCATCGGGTACTTTCAGGACCTCTTCCCGCCGAATTTCTACCAAGGGATGTTCGGCTAATGTGCGTTCGATCTCATTCGAAAATACGTCACGGTCCACCGTGAGCGCGTGACCGCCAGGGACCTTTGCGATATCAGCAGCGCGCAAAGCGAGTGACCCACACCCGCGTAGCTCACGCTTCAATAACCATGGCGCTGTGTGAAGCGATTCGCTCTTAAGCGAGTTGCTGCATACCAATTCCGCGAAATGATCCGTCTTGTGCGCTGGAGTTCGCCGCTTGGGCCGCATCTCATGGAGAATGACGGGAAACCCGGAGCTTGCAACCTGCCAAGCGGCTTCTGTCCCTGATAATCCGGCTCCGATAATGTTTGTAACTGGGCTTTTCACTTTGAACCAAGAGAAAGATTCGTATGTATGTTGCTTAGTGCGAGGGCCTGAATCCGTTGGTCAGATTGTCATTCCTGATACTGCGGTCACACGAAACATCCCTTGTCAGTATATAGGCCACCTGTCTAGCAGCGTTCTTGATAGAAGGCCGAGCCTTTGGGCCTCCCGCTCTTTCTCTTTGTATAATCACCCAATGTTCGAATCATCGTTGACGCGCAGGAGCATGCTGCGATCCACGGCCGGTTTATCCGCCATTTCGTACAACCGTATTCTGGGAGCAAACAACAGAATCCAGTTGGGTCTGATCGGCTGCGGGGGCCGTGGACGACACGTCATGGAGACCTTCACCAAGACCGACCAAGTGGAAGTTCCTGCTGTTTGCGATGTCTGGCCCGAGCGTACTCAACAAGCGAAAAAGGTCGCTGTCAACGCGCAAGCCTTTACTGATCATCGGAAACTGCTGGATGTAAAGCGACTCGATGCCGTCCTCATCGCAACGCCGGATCACTGGCATGCCGACACCGCTATCGATGCTTTGAACGCCGGCAAGGACGTTTACGTAGAGAAGCCGCTGACGCTCCGCATTGAGGAAGGACCTAAGATCATCAAAGCTGCCAGGATGAATGAGCGTGTTTGTCAGGTCGGCATGCAGCAGCGGTCGGGCCAACTCTATCTGCAAGCCAAAGAGGAGATTATCAAAGCCGGCAAGTTAGGTAAGGTTACGCTGGCGAGAACCTGGTGGCACGGGAATGGCGCGCACTTGATGCAGGTCCCCGAAAAATACAAAACGAAGCCAACCGACCTTGAATGGGGCCGATATTTAGGGCCGGTGAAGTGGCGCGACTACGATCCGCCGCAATACTTTAATTTTCGGGCTTACCTCGACTTCGGCGGAGGGCAAATCACTGACTTGTTTACACACTGGATCGATGTGGTCCATATGTTCCTCGACCAGGATAATCCGATCGCGGCAAATGCGTCCGGCGGCGTGTATCACTACAAAGACGGCCGTACCGCTCCGGATACGATCGCTGCATCGCTGGAATACCCCGGGCAGTGGACGGCTACCTTCGAAGCGACCCTTGCTCCCGGGCTCACCGGAGCCGCCGTGGAACTCGTTGGTACCGAAGGTCGACTCAACATCACTCGTGGTCGCTATGAGTATTACGCCAAAGGGAAACCGGATCCCGTTGTCGTGAAATCCCCGCGCGACCAGACGATTGACCACGTCGAGAATTTTCTCGATTGCGTTCGAACCAGGAAACGGCCGAATGGAGATGTTTGGATCGGTCATCGTTCGGCTCAGGCTTCCCATCTTTGTAACATTGCGTATCTTGAAAAGCGCCGTATCCACTTCGATCCCGATCGCGAGGAGATACTTCCCGCCTGATGGCGACCGCGCGACGCGTGCTACTGATAGCCGCGACAACGGGATATCAGCTCCGGACCTTTGAGCAGGCTGCCCGGAATCTCGGACTTGATGTTGTATTGGCCACAGATCGATGCCACGTGCTGGATGACCCCTGGGGCGACAGAGCATTTTCGGTTCGTTTCGAAGATCCGGAAGCGGCCGCCGAAGCTTTATCCGATTTGGCTCCCAAACCCGAAGCCGTCGTTGCTGTCGGTGACCGCCCCACCTTGATCGCGTCTCTAACCGCAAGGAAGCTTGGCATACCGTTTCATCCGCCAGAGGCAGTGTTGGCGTGCCGGGACAAATTCCGTGCGCGCGAGTGCTTTCAGCAGGCGGGCTTATTGACGCCGAAGTACGTGCGGCTACCGCTAGAGGCCCCAGTAGAAATCGAGGCGCGCACGACCTCCTATCCATGCGTTCTTAAACCCTTGGGTTTATCGGGTAGCCGTGGAGTGATTCGCGCCAACGATCCCGCCGAGTTTCTCGCGGCGTTTGATCGGATTCGAGCATTGCTGCAATCCCCCGACATTCAGCGGACACGGGAGGAGCAACACCGGTTCATCCAGGTTGAGTCGTACATTCCTGGGCGGGAGTATGCCCTAGAAGGAGTCGTGAGTGCCGGGAAGCTCCAGGTGCTCGCTCTGTTCGACAAGCCCGATCCGCTCGACGGGCCATTCTTTGAAGAAACAATTTATACCACTCCACCTCGCGCTCCCCAAGCCGTTCAGGATGCCATCGTGCGGGCGACGCAACAGGGCATACATGCCCT
>DASQLD010000594.1:0-6530 GCA_035630195.1 Bryobacteraceae bacterium | reverse complement strand
TGAGGGGCGGTTCGCGCCGGCGATAGAGCCAATCACGGCATTCGGGATTTCGAGACCAAGGCCGACGGCTCCACCGACCGTGCCCCCGACCGCCGCGCCAATCGGGCCACCGACAGCGCCGCCTGCGGCAGCGCCATCACGCGCCCCCTGCTGGGTCGTCTGGGCGAACGCGAGTACGGGAGCGCCGATCAGCGCCACCGCAAGGATTGCTGTACGAAGCTTCATTGTCATCTCCATTGCTGAGGAACCTCAACAACAGTTCGACTCGGCATTCGTTCCCGCTAATCCGCGTCCCCCGGGACGCCGCCACATCAATAAGCTAGCGCGGGCGATCCGCGACGGGGATCAGTTCGGGGAGGCGCGGTGACCGCGGGCGGCTTTCAAGTGCAGGGCATCGTCGTGGCTACAACGCTGAGCACAGTCAGTCATCGTCGGGGTAAAGATGAGAAGCCCACGAATACAGCGAGCAGCACGGCGAGCCGGCGCGGTACCCGCCAGGACTGCAACCGGATGACAAAGGGTGCGAATACGAGATTGAAGATCAAAGCTCCTCCAATCCGTCATAGCGAAATTTGCGGGTGTAGTGACCGATTTCCCCTGGACGTCATGTTCCATAGTCCCCACCCGGGACGGAACCCTGGCTGGCGATTCGGCGGGACGGGGACGGCCTCGCCGTTGGTACGGCGAGGCTCGTCAACGAAGCTTTATGCATGATACCGGCGCCGCACTGCCAGCACTATTCCATCACGCTTGCAAAGCGCATCCATTTTGCAAGCGAATCGATCGGGCTGTTATCGCTCATCCGCAGCGGGCTTTGGCTGGGATCGAAACTGCGCGAGAGCGCGGAATCGGGATCCGCCAGCAAAACGCCGACGAAGGTCGCAGCGACGAGGAAGCTGCCGACCTCTCCCAGCCTGTTGCCGCCGGCCGCTTCCGCCTCCGCAAGAATATAGAACCACAGGGGCGTGCGCTCGAACAATTTGGATTGCGAGTTCTTCAGGAAGTCCCGCAACTGCGGCTTCGAGTTGAACATGGCTGATACGTCCGCGATTGGCGCAGACTGAACCGCGCCACTCTGTTTGAGAAGTTTGTGGAGAGCCTGGCCGGTAGGAAGCCTGAGATTGTAACCACGGCGAAGGTTGCGACGCGCGAGGCTTTTGAACAGCGCTTGCAATTGCGCGTCGGCCTCATCGTTGCCTTCCTTCACCATGTCGCCTAATTGCGGCGCCAGCGCGGTATCGATTTTTCTGGCGACGCGTGCGGGCAGCCCGTCCGCGGAATTGTGCGGAGCCACGCCGACAAATCGTGTCCAGTCCATAACCCAGTTTTTTGGAAGTCTTTTGTCGTCGTCGATCCTGCCGCCGCCGCCGGTAAACCCGAACAACAGGTTGAGGTCGGCCTTGTCGAGAATGCCTCCTCCCGCGGGCCTGCCAAAGTTCTTATTGTAATCATAGAACGCGCGGACCATGGAATGTCCGAAGCGGTAGCCGGCAACGGAGAACTCAAGGGGCAGCGCATTGCCAAGTCTGGAGCCCTGCCTTCGCACATCGAACTCCGCTCTGAATTTGAAGAAGTGTGAAGCACGATCCTGAATCACCCTCTCTACGACGGCTGGATCGCAAACGCCCTTTAAGTAGCCCTCGACAATGAGCCATTGGTAATGCATGCGCGTGAGCGCCTGGGCCGAGGTGAAATCCGCGATCCAGCCCGTTGGATGACTGGCCAGGAAATCGACGGCCTTGTTGTGGAACCGGAGGAAGCTCAGATGAAATTGTGCGATGACGAGGTTTTCATCATTGCGCGTGTCTCCGATCAAGGCCCGCTGTGGTAGCCCTGCCGAGAAGTTTGCGAACTCCGGTGCGGGCATTGATGCTTGCGCAAGGCGAAGCGCCGCATTCCGAACCGAACCCTGGACCTGAACATACCGCGGCAGGTCCCGATGTTGGTCCAGTCCATCCGGAAGCGGACCTGGTTCCACCGCCGTTCCAACCCGCATTTTGTTAACTAGCGTCGGGTGACGCAGGCCCGATATAACAGTGACAACATCCGCCGTGATGCCAGGACCGACTGGCGAGCCGCCATAGACGCTATCTAGATCGAAGCGTGGAGAGCGCGCGTTCCTGAATGTGCTTTCGACCGTCGAAGACACCGCGGGCGGGTGCGGATCTTTGACGCTGGTGATCTCAGACTCGCGATCGGTCCGGGCGGTGAGTTCGTGATCGAGGAATTGCCCCCAGTATGTCAGCACCGGTGGCATCGTGGAATCAGGAGTAGGATCTTCAGTGTTGGCGGCAGCATCGATCATGAGGTTGCCGAGGGTATCGAGCTCGGCAACGGTTCCGGCTGATGCAGGCAGATAGTTCTCTGGCGCATCCAGCGGCGGGACAAAGTAGCCGAAGTCAGCTTGCTCATCGACCGCAATGTCCGTCCCGGCAGGTGGACCCGCACGTTGCACTCCTGTAGCCGTATGCGCTGCTTGTGGACCGCGGTTTTTCTCTTTCTCTCGTCCGCTGTGGGATTGAAACAGGATCGTCATCGCAAATCCCTTTCAGGTTACAGCCCCGGGATGAATTGTCGCAGAGGTTGTGAACCTGTCAAATGACCTAGCTCACATTCTGTCCGTTTTGTAGCCAAGGGGATCTTAGGAAGATTGTCTCCATTCATGGTCGAACGAAAGGGCGCCCCGAGTGCGATGCAGTATGCACGCCAAGCTACGGTTGAGAGCCGAGCTCTGTCTCAGAGGCGAATGGTCAGCCTGGCGGATGGATCGACATGGGCGGCGTGAATCATCTCAATATGAATTTTCTTCGAAGCTTATCTTGAGCGGCATGGGCTGCGCGGCTCGCTGCTTCTGTTCTATGGCCACCACGTCCGACGTGAGCAATCTTCCAGTTAACATCGAAACGCAGATCATCGACCCGCTCAACTGCGATGGTGGAAATGTCTTCGCACCCGGAATGTCCCCTGATCTCTCGAAGTAGCAAATGCTCAAGAGTATCTTTCTCGACCGCGACCCGCGTCATTCCTGCTCTCCAACTTGCGATGACAAGTAACCCGGGGAGCAGGTCAAAGTTTCCTGAATCGCAACCTAGCGGACAGGAAGCTTAATAGGTTGTGAACCCTAAGCTTCGCTCTCATGAACACCCATGCTTGAGGGATCGTTTCCCCTGCAGGAAACGCCAGGATGGAGCGGAACCGAACTGCCATTAATGTCGAAACTCTGCTGTACTGGGCTTGGGGCACGCTGCCCTTGAGGCCCACTGCCCTTGTTGCCCCTCGGGACGCTCTGGACCGTCTTCAAAAACGGTCTTACGTCAGGAACAGAACGTAAGAAGTGGTGTTACGCTCTTGTTTCCACTATTAAGTGCATTGGCGAAAGTTGCTCGCCGGAGGCAAGGACCTGACGTGCAAGAACCGACAACTGATGCTCTGCAAAATGATCCGCACAAGTTTTTGGCGTTGATCGCTTACGGCAGGACGACATCGAACTTTCTCAAAGACACGACCATCTTCTCGCGCGGCGATGCTGCCGATTCTGTGTACTTCATTCAAGATGGAAGAGTGAGGGTCACGATTGCCTCCGGGGATGGAAAGCAAACGACCGTCGCAATCCTGGAGGAGGGCGAATTTTTTGGGGAGAGTTGCCTTGGAAATCAAGACCGTCGGATCGCCACGACGTCTGCTTTAACCGATTGCCGACTAACCTGTATTGAGAAAGCAGCCATGAACGAGACCCTGCAAATTCAGCCGGAATTTGCCAGGTTTTTCATGCGGCATCTTCTTTCCAAGAATATTCGGATCGAGAGGAGTGTTATCGACCACCTATTCAATTCGAGCGAAAGGCGTCTGGCGCGCCGGCTTTTGGTATTGGCTAATTATGGGCAGGACGGAAATCTTCCTGTCGTTCCAGTGACGGTCAGCGAAGAAAAGCTTGCGGAACTTGTCGGTACTACGCGATCCAGCATCGACTTCTTCCTGAGTAATTTCCGAGAGAGAGGATTCATCGACTACGAAAACGAGATCGTAGTTCACCCGTCTTTGCTGAACTTCGTCCTAAGCGACTAGCGTCATTGCCAGATGCTGTCAGGTAGCCTAGCCATCACCGACGAAGCTCCCGAGTGGTTTCAACGCTACACACGCAAAGACGATATCGTCATTCTCATCCGCGACGACCACGAGATTAGATCGGGCAAACTCGCCGCCCGTTCTCAGTTCGGCGGCCACAACTTCGGCCATTTGTTTGGCGTGGTCGACACTGGGCAGGGCGCTTCCGACATCGTCGGGATGCAATACTGAACCGTCAAAGATGTGAAAGTAGTAGCGCATCGCGTGGAAATAATTTAAGCGGCGGTTTCCTTCCAGTGACAATTAAGTAAGCAACGACTGAATCAGATTAAGATACGTCCATATTTCGGGGCGGGGTTGGAAGAAGCTATTTTGCCGGACGGCTCACACCGAAATCACGGTGATGCCGGTAGCACGGACGTTGTTCCTGCACTCGGCCCGTGAAGAGCGGTCATTGAAGGCGGCGGATTGGGAAGCCTGTAAAATGCCGACACCGGAACAAGACGACTGCTAAACACCCGACGACCCCTACCGCGTGATTTAAATTATGGCCGGTTACTGTGGGCAACCGGTCAACTCTGCGCGATGAGCGAACGATAAAGCGCCGCATGAATGACCACAACGCAGTCCGCGCCTTAACCTAACCGGTCAAGGTTACTGACGTCGAAGTATCCTTGTTACCAGTGCTTTAGCTCGGCCACGAGTGGGCTTTCCAATGCGCTCGCCCGGCTGGGCTCGGCCGCCGAAATTTGCCAGACCCGAAGGGACAGGCGACAATCGTGCTTGCAACGCATTCGGAGGGAATTTTGAACCGGTTACGCCGGCGAGCATGATGGTCGGCGATTTCTCAATGTCGGACTGCCGACAAAGGAACAAGCGGTTCACAGAAATGGATGATCGCGACGCGCGTCTTGGAGGCTACATGGCGAGCGCTGGCCGATGAACAGGACTGGCTTGACGGCTCGGTAATGCCGAAGCGATGGCTGGAAGCGATTGACCGGACCAAGGATTCAGCTTCGATTAAATAATATTCTTCATGCTGGCTAGATGAAAGCCTTACTCGCCTTCGCGGCTGGTTGGATCGCCTTCAGTTTGGCGGATCAAGCAATCTATGACGGTCGTCACGTCCGTCTCGCTGCCAGGTTGGTAGCGTCCATTGCAGCAGGATTTGGTTACCATATTAGGTGAGCAGATGAAGTTGTTCGGAAGCGCCGTCGTTACCCTATTGGCACTATTCCTTGCAGACCACGAACTGAATGCTGGGCGCTATGTCCGCACGGCGACTAGCATACTTCGCCAAATTGGTGCCTCGCTTGGATTTCATTTCTAAACCAAACAAGCTTGGATTTCATTTCTAAACCAAACAAGAAAGCCGCGTCATCCCAAGAGATGACGCGGCTTAATTGAGAAACGGCGGCTGTTTGCCACTACACAGCCATCGCCCTGGCGTCCTTTTAACCAAATGATCTTGATTATCCGTAAAGTGGCCAGATCAAGCCAATGTGGCGCGCCCCAACGCCGCCGCGCCGAACGTATTTTCTATAACGTACTCAAATCATGGGATACGTCGCGGAACGTTCGCAGCACGGTCGCATCGCTAAAATCCCCCGTGGCAGGGGGCCGCGCGGGGATCGCTGGCACGAAATCAAATTCGACGGCTACAGCGCGGCTATACCGGTATGTCGCATATTGGCACTTATCTGCCATCGGCGATTTGCCGGATGTCTGCTTTTGCCCCATGAGCGGCTCTTGCACTGCGGTAGCCCGTTGAATCAACGCGGTGATACCTGATAACGAGCGAGCCTTGAGCCAAGAGGTTCTTTTAGAGAGTTAACCGTCCCCCCGCTCGTCGCAACGTTCCTTGCGCATAACCCGCTTCATGGCATTCTGTGCTTCTTGATTCGCCGAGGGATAAAGGATGCCCCAGCCTATCAGTCCGTTAAAGGAAATGCCGACGCAGAAATGCGATCTCTGCTCGGAGCCCATGAAACACGTCGGCAACATCCCGCGCACCCCTAGAGGCGCCGAGGTCCGGGTATTTCGCTGCGACGAATGCGCACTCGTTACGACGGAGACGTTTGATTCAGTTGCACGCACCTGGACAAGGTTCAGCTTTTCTTGATGAGCTGACGGAGAAGAGGGTGTAAGGCTCGGCCAGGCGACCGGCCTTGCTCTTCGAAGGGGCGAGCATCGCCAGCGCGCACTGATCGGTAAGGACACCCGTCTTTCGAGTTATATGATCGAGGGTGCGCTGATTGCGGGATTTACTTCGGTAGGTGTTGACGTGGTGCTCCTGGGGTCAATTCCCACACCGGCTGTTGCAATGGCGACCCGTGACATGGGCGGCGCCCTCGGCGTGATGATCTCAGCCTCGCATAATTCCTACGAGGACAATGGCATCAAGTTATTCGACTCTGATGGATACAAGCTGTCCGACGCGCTCGAAGGGCGTATCGAGTCTCTTC
>DASQLD010000593.1:0-9812 GCA_035630195.1 Bryobacteraceae bacterium | reverse complement strand
AAGTCGAAGATCAATCCGTTCGGACCGCCGGCGGGACTCTTGAAGACGCTGATCGCTCCGGAAGCATCACGCTTCGTTATCTTGTCGCCGCCAGTGAAATAAAGATTTCCCTTCAGATCGGACGCAGGTCCTTCACCTGCGCCAACCGATCCGTAAGCCGTGGGCTTGGCGTCCTTCGGAATCGGCGAATCCGCGGCATGCAGGCACATTGCGACCATAACGACCAGTCCCGAAAATCGAGTCATAACGAGGTCAATACTAGCAAGCCACGCGGTAGATGCGATACGCTCAAGTCGCTAATGGCTTCTGTACCCCAGCTCCAAGATCAATCTGCCGTCCGTACGCGCGTACGACACAAAGTCCTGGCGTTCTGCTGCGCCTTGGCGGCAGTCACATATTTGGACCGCGTTTGCATCGCGGTTACTGCGAACGACATCATGCGCGATCTTGCCCTGACACCCGTACAGATGAGCTTTGTCTTCAGCGCTTTCACCTTCGCGTATGGACTCTTCGAAATTCCCACCGGACACTGGGGTGACCGCATCGGTTCGCGACGTGTCCTCACACGCATCGTGTCGTGGTGGTCCGCCTTCACCATCTTCACCGCAGGAACATTCAACTATGCCTCGTTGTTGATTGTCCGATTTCTGTTTGGGGCCGGCGAAGCAGGCGCTTGGCCCAATGCCGCGCGCACATTCTCGCGATGGTTCCCCTCCTCTGAACGAGGAACCGCGCAAGGCATCTTCTTTATGGGAGCGCACCTCGCTGGCGGACTCACGCCAATCCTCGTCGCCCGCATGCTCACCGTGATGCACTGGCGATGGGTCTTCGTGATCTTCGGCATGGTTGGTTTCATCTGGGCCTTCTTCTGGTATCGATGGGTTCGCGACGAGCCCTCTGAGCATCCCGGCGTCAACGCGAGCGAGCTGAAATGGATCGAAGAGGGCCGTCTCGTCCAAGCCAAACATTCAGGCCGCATGAGCGACTTCATCCAATTGCTTGGCCAGCGCAATATGCTCGGGCTCTGCGGCATGTACTTCACGCAGACATACGGCTTCTACTTCTACATCACTTGGCTGCCGACGTATCTCGAGAACGTGCGCGGAATGAAATCGATGAAACTCGGACTGTTAGCGGGCCTTCCGCTCTTACTGAGTGTGCTTGCTGATCTGTTGGGCGGCCTCTCCACCGACTACGCCGTCAAGCGATTCGGTCTCCGCTGGGGGCGAGCTTCCATTGGCTTGATCGCATTCGCCGCCGCTGCAGGCTTCATGGCCGCTGGCGCCGCCACCGCAGATGTCACGACCAGTGCCGTGTTAATCGCCCTCGCAGCCGCATGTTCAGCCTTTCCGCTCGGAGCCGCATGGGGAGCCGCCGTCGATATCGGTGGCAATCGTTCCGGAATGGTAACGGCGTGCATGAACACCGCCGGGCAAGTCGGCGGCATGCTGAGCCCTGTTGTTCTGGCTTTAGTTGTTCGCGAGTTCTCCAGTTGGGCGATGCCACTCTACGCGACAGCAATTTTGTACGGGTTCGGCGCTCTCTGCTGGCTCATCATCGATGCGAGTAAGCCGCTCCGGATACAGCGCTCGTAGGTCAACCGCTCAGATGTGGTAGAAAGGTCGTTTCAGCATGAAAGCCCTCTTATTAACAAAGTACATGGAATTGGAAGTAGCCGACCTGCCGAATCCGGAGATCGGTCCGCATGACGTTCTCGTGCGCGTGCGCTCCTGCGGCATCTGCGGAAGCGATGTCCACGGTCTCGACGGATCTACCGGCCGAAGAATTCCGCCGCTTGTCATGGGCCACGAAGCCGCAGGTGTCATCGCCGAGGTAGGCCGGAATGTGACCGAATGGAAGGAGGGTGATCGTGTCACCTTCGATTCCACCGTATCCTGTGGCCGCTGCGCGTTTTGCCGAAGAGGAAATATCAATCTCTGCAACAATCGGCAGGTGCTGGGTGTTTCCTGTGGTGATTATCGCCGCAATGGCGCCTTCGCCGAATACGTCTCGGTGCCTGAAAACATCCTGTATCGCTTACCCGAGGGCTTGTCCTTCGATCATGCCGCAATGATCGAAGCTGTTTCCATCGGAGTTCACGCGGTCAATCTGACACCGCACGAGCTAGGCGATACCGCGGTAGTCGTTGGGGCCGGAATGATCGGTCAGCTCACGATCCAAGCCGCCAAAGTCGCCGGCTTCTCGAAAGTGTACGCAGTCGACATCGACGATGCCAAACTCGAGCGCGCGAAGAACCTTGGCGCCGATGAAGCCTTCAATTCAAAATCTTCCAACGTAGCCAGCGAGATCGCCGCGCGCACAAATGGCCAAGGCGCGGATGCAGTTCTCGAAGCCGTAGGCGCGACAGATCCCATCGCAACTTCGATCGCCTGCGTTCGCAAGGGTGGCACGGTCACACTTATCGGCAACATATCGCCGAAGGTCGAAATTAACTTGCAGGCCATCGTCACCCGCCAAATCCGACTTCAAGGCTCATGCGCCTCTTCCGGCGAAATCCCGGCGTGCATCGAACTGTTGTCGAAAGGCGCGATCCACGTCGACAGCATGATCAGCGCCAGATCTCCCCTGGCTGACGCCGCAAGCTGGTTCGATCGTCTCTACAAGCACGAGCCAAACCTGGGTAAAGTAATCGTCCAACCTTAAAGAACTCTAGCCGCGCGCCAACGGAGCAAAGATCCGTTGGTGCGCTTCAATCACACTCTTCTCAGCCTCACGATTGGGCTCCGGATCCGACACGCCGCGTTCGAACGTGCCACCAAGTAGAATCCCATCCCGCCGCGGGAACATGTAGAAGCGTTCCTGCAGAACCGTATAATCGATCTCGGGCTGCGGTAACAACACGCTCAGTTGACCCTTAATCGGAGTCAACTCCTGGTCTCCTACTAACTCCCGCGATCCAAGACCCGTGCAGTTCATCACGACTGGCTCCGGTAACCCGGCGATTTCCTGCTTTGTCCGCAGTTCTCCGACAACCACCTTGCCGCCGGCAATTCGGAAATCTCGGAGCATCGCGTTGAGATAGATCGGAGGCTCGATCATCATCGTGTCGAACTGGCGAACATGACGAGAAGCGAACGGGTGCTCGTCCTGACGTAAGTCGCGAAGCTCCGGATAGAGATCGCGCATCGGGCTCTCTTTACCCAGCAGCAAACCCTCCAGCGGTGGTTCATCAGTTAATAGATAGTTCCGCACCCAGCGGATCCCGTATTCCTCGCCGATCATCGTCTGATAGTGCCCGTACGATAACCGGGCTGCGCGCAGGAAGACGTCACGAAACGCCGGGGTAAGCTTGTCGCGATCGAACACGGAGACCGGCCACCACTGCGCTCCGGACTTGTTCGAAGTTGTATCCGGCGGCAGCGACTTCGCATAGATAGTCACCTGGGCGCCACGTCGTTGCAGAAGACGCGCCGTCGCCAATCCTACTCCGCCCGCGCCAAGCACGGCAAACTCGCGCGCGCCTGACTCCGCAGCCATCTGCACCGCAAGATCGGCCGTTCCCCACGACAGCGTCATCCCGCCGCCGCCGTGCCCGTAATTGTGCACCAGCAGCTTTGAATCCAGCTTCTCCGTGCCAAGCACAAACCCACTTGGCCGGAACGGTCGAAACCCGACCGTCGTCCGAGTCACGCGATCCGCCGAAACATGAACAGGAGGAAACTTAAGGTGCGGCAGACTCCTGGCAGAGACAACCTGCGTGCGCCTGGAAGCGCAGCCGTGCGCCCCGGCAGCGGCGGATGCGATCAGGAGTCGTTCGAAAACTTCGCGGCGGGTCATTCAAGCTCGGGGAGAATCAACTCTTTCATTGTAATTTGGATACGCTAGACTACACGCGTGTGCGGCTGCTGATCTCATTAGTGGTAACCACCATGCTCGGAGAGGCGCAAACGCCAATCCGAACACCCGTAACCTGCACTTTAGCAACCGTGCAGAAGCTCGACCTGAGTTGCTCGCTCGAAGACCCTTGTCCGCTCTACCTGGAACTCAGCGACGCTGAAACCGTCGGTACCCGAATCGTCATCGCTGGTAACATTCACACGCCTTCGCAAACGCTCGAATCGTTGCTTCTCGTTAGTGATGACGGCGGCAAAACTTGGGTCGATGGACACACTCGCCTGCTTGGCGGATCGCTTACCGACATTCAATTCATTGACTTTGAAGTCGGATGGGTGAGTGGTCACCTTCTGCAACCCGACGCGCGCGATCCGTTCTTCCTGATCACTTCCGACGGCGGCAAAACCTGGCGCCGCCGGGCCGTATATTCCGAGAGGAAGACGGGAGCTATCGAGCAGTTTCGTTTCGACTCGCGGACATCAGGCAAGATGACAATAGATCGCGGACAACCCGGCGAGAATGGTCTGCGCTACGAGCTCTGGGAATCTCTCACAGGAGGAGACAGTTGGAGTATCCGCCAGGTCGATGCCCGCCCCATCCCGTTCCCCGGAGCCCAACCTGCAACGAAACCTCTACGGATCAGAGCGGATGCGCCGACCAAGACATATCGCCTTGAGAAGCAGGAAGACGCGCAATGGCGGGCGGTCGCATCTTTCCTCGTTGCGCTGGGAGAGTGCAAGCCCGAGCCACCTGCCATAGTCGAACCAACACCGCCGCCGGCCGAGCCAGCGCCTGCGCCGGCCTCTCCTAAAACACCGCCCAGTCTAAAGGGCAAAAAACCAAACCCATGAGCGCGATCGAACTCGAGCTCTTTCGCCAGATGCTCGGCTCTATTGCCGATGAGATGGGCATCGTTCTTCGCAAGACCGCTTATTCGGCCAACATTAAGGAGCGCCGCGATTATTCCTGCGCCCTCTACGATCGCAATGGCCAGACCGTCGCGATGGGCGAGCACATGCCTGTTCACCTCGGCGCCATGCCGCTCTCGGTCGATTTCGCCAGGCAGGCTTTCCGGTTCCGCGAGGGCGATATCGTCATCCTGAACGATCCTTTCCGCGGCGGGACACATCTTCCGGACATCACCGCCGTGTCTGGTGTCTTCCTTTCGGGCGACAAGACACCGTCGTTCTATCTCGCCAACCGGGCACATCACGCAGATGTCGGAGGCATGAGCCCGGGTTCGATGCCGCTTGCTCAGGAGATTTTTCAGGAAGGTATTCGCATTCCTCCCACGCTCCTCGTCTCCGGAGGAAAGGTGCAAAGCGACGTATGGAACCTGATCCTTGCAAACGTACGAACGCCGATCGAGCGCGAAGGCGATCTGCTTGCCCAGTTGATGTCATTGCGCCGCGGAGACGAACGGGTACGCGCGCTCGCGAGCCGCTACGGTAAAACCACAGTTGCGCGGAACATGAAGCGTCTTCAGTCGTATAGCGAAAAAATGATGCGCGCTGCTCTCCGCGATATTCCTGACGGCGCCTTCAGCTTCGAAGATTATCTCGACGATGATGGAGCCGGAGGTCCGCCGGTTCGAATAGCAGTCACAGTCAAAATCAGTCGCGACCAAGCTGAGGTCGATTTTTCAGGCAGCGATCCACAAGCCGCCGGTCCTGTCAACGCCAACCGCGCCATCCTTATGGCCGCCACGGCGTATGTATTCCGATGCCTGCTCCACGAGGACGTGCCTTTCACGTCGGGCCTGCTAAGACCGATTCGCATCACCGCCACCGACGGATCGGTTGTCTCCGCTGTGATGCCTGCTGCAATGGCCGCCGGGAATGTCGAGACGTCACAGCGCATCACGGATGTTCTTCTCGGAGCTCTCGCTCAGGTACTCCCGAAAAGAATTCCCGCAGCCAGTTCGGGAACAATGAACAATTTAAGCTTCGGTGGCTACGATACACGGCGGCAGCGGCCTTTCGCCTATTACGAGACGATTGCCGGCGGCATGGGCGCGGGACCGGAAAATGACGGCCATTCCGCAACCCATACTCACATGACGAATAGTTGGAACACGCCCATCGAGGCGCTCGAACACCAACTTCCGCTACGCATTCGTGAATATAGTCTCCGTCGCGGATCAGGCGGGTCTGGCGCTCGAAAGGGAGGGGATGGTGTCGTCCGGGAATGGGAGTTTCTAGAGCGGGCCAAAGTCACCTTTCTTGCCGACCGCCGCCTTCGTGCACCATATGGACTGGAAGGTGGAGCACCGGGATCCCCGGGGCGTAACGTTCTCATTAGGAGAGGGCGAGCGACCATCACCCCGTCCAAGACCGAGTTCTACGCCCAGCCGGGCGATATCTTTCGCATCGAAACACCGGGAGGCGGGGGTCACGGTCATCCGTTAGAATGAGATCTTGCAAGCAGAGCGATCTCCGATCAAAATCATGTTCGAACACCCGGTTCTTTTGGTGTTTCTGTGTACGGTACTTGGCGCGGCCGCGCAAGTCCTCCTCAAGATCGGAGCGACACAACTCGTCAAAGTAAATCCGCTCAGTATGCTGGCGAATCCGTGGCTTTTCTGCGGTTATTCGCTGTATGGTTTGAGTACTGCTTTGCTTATCCTCGCGCTTCGAAAAGGACAGCTTTCCCTCTTATATCCAGTCATTTCTCTCACATACGTGTGGGTCACAGTTCTATCGCTGATCTTGTTTAAGGAGACCATGAACGTCTATAAAGCGGTTGGACTCGCCATTGTTGTTGCGGGTGTAGCGGTCCTGGGCAGAGACGCGCGCGCGTGACGACTCCGACAACTCCAACATCATCCATACTGCTGGTCATGCTCGCGTCGTTCATTGGGTCGTTCGGCGCCGTGTTTCTGAAAAGCGGCGCAACGAAACTCAAAATGGACTGGCGCACGTTGTTCTACAACTGGCGTCTCGCGGCCGGGGTGGCATCGTTCCTGCTGTCTTCGATTTTCTTCGTGATGGGCGTGCGCCAGGGCGAACTGACAGTTCTGTATCCGATGGGTTCTCTCGGCTACATTTGGACGCTTCTGTGGTCCCGATTATTTTTTGGCGAGCCATTCACTCGCAGCAAATTCATTGGCCTCGCAATGATTCTCATCGGAATCACATTCCTCGGCCTAGGCAATCGCTAACTAAGCGATTTCGGCCTCAGCCTCAGCCTCCGCGTCTGGTTTCTTCGGCGGACGCGCATCCAGTCGTTTTGAAATCATCTCGGCCTTGGCCTTCTCGAGCTTGGGTGTTCCAGCCGTGTAGCCGGCCTCGATCACTTGTTGATCAGTGATCTCCTGGGCCGCCGGAAGGTACTTCTGCAAATAGTTGCGGATGCGATCCTGCACCACGCGATGTTGCGAATGCACCTCAAGATAAAGAATCTGTTCGCCGGGGGCTTTCGATAATACACCGTAAATCTTCGATGGCCTGTGAAGAGTGGCAACCGAGATGTCCTTTTCAAGCTTCGCGGCGCGTGCGCCTAGTTTTAACCACGAAGCCGAATTGGCCGAATCGAGTTCCGCGATATGGGCGCGATCTTTGGGGGTGAGCTTTTCCGTCAGAATAGAGAAGAACAGCGCCGGCTCGTCCGTCACCATATCGATACCGAAAGGCAGTGACTGGCGGAACTTCTGGAGCTTTGTGAAACTCCCGAGGTTCAATGCCGCTCCTGTTAAAGCAGGGGAAACCAGCCTCAGCAACTTCTCCTCGTCCCAGGTTTGAAGCAACTCCGATACATTCGGCTCCAAGGCGGCCTGCCGGAGTTCCTGGAGCAGTTCTTCCTTCGTGATGAACTTCTCGATCTCGGCTTCGCGTGCGTTGCGGTAGTGCAGTTCGGTCTTCTCGGCGATCGTGAAATTCAACCGAGTCCGAAACCGCCCTAGCCGCAACAACCGCACGGGACTGTCATAAAAGACGTAATTCCCAGTGTTGCGGAGTTCCTTGCGGTCCAGATCCCCCATGCCATTCGTAGGATCCAGCAGCAGCCCGCGCGATCCGCGATTCAAGGACAACGCCAGAGCATTAATCGTCAGATCACGGCGCTGGAGGTCTTCCTGAATGGTCGCCGGTGTAACGTGAGGTTTCCCCGCCGTTTTCGTATACCGTTCCGTCCGGGCCATCCCGATCTCGAAAGTCACACCCTCAGGCGATAGCAACTCCACCGTCTTGCGATTGGCGTCAGTCTCCAGAATCTCGGCCCCAAGCGCGTCAGCTACAGTCTTCGCCAGCTTGACAGCATTCCCCTCCACTGTGAAGTCGAGATCGCGGATGGGAAAGCCGCCCAACATATCGCGGACCGCGCCGCCGGTGAGGAACACATTTACGTTTGCATCCAGCGCAGCCTTCCTGACCTCGGCGAGCACGCGGTTCTGAGCCGCCGTCAGGTGGTTCTCTAGCATGAACATGTAATCGCTCATCGCGACCTCGGGTGCAGCTTGTCTACAGTAGCGCGTAATCGCGCCCGGAGTACGTGCGTATAGATCTCCGTCGTCGAAATGTCCGCGTGACCTAGCATCGTTTGAAGCGAGCGAAGGTCCGCGCCTCTCTCCAGCAAATGTGTGGCGAAACTATGTCGTAGCACATGGGGTGTCAGATTATGCCACAAACCGACCTGTTTTCCATAATTTTTCAATAGCTTCCAAAACCCTTGGCGGGTCA
This sequence comes from Bryobacteraceae bacterium, assembly GCA_035630195.1. Lineage (GTDB taxonomy): Bacteria > Acidobacteriota > Terriglobia > Bryobacterales > Bryobacteraceae > DASQDN01. The sequence goes on along the minus strand of DASQLD010000593.1, from coordinate 1,281 downwards.
TCGCTCCGCCGCGATTCGTCAAAAATAGGTACTTATTCTCACGCGCAGCGCCCAAATTGCTGCGAACAGACTTCAGATAGAGTTCGATGGCCTGAACCGCGCACCTCCCGATCGGAACGATGCGTTCCTTGCGGCCCTTTCCCACAACGCGAACGACGCCAGGATCGAGGATGACGCCGTTGAGTTCCACCGTACACAATTCGCTCACGCGAAGACCTGTCGCATAAAGCAACTGAAGCATCGCGCGGTCCCGGATACCTTTTGGCTTCGACGCGTCCGGAGCTCCGAGAAGCGCGTCAACCTGTTCCAACGAAAGAAACTTGGGCAGCGTCTTCCACTGACGTGGCAATACCATCGTCGCCGTCGGATCAGTCGATATTTTTCCCTCACGAATAAGAAAAGAATAGAGATTGCGCAAGGTAGTAATATGCCGCGCAATACTCCGACTCGAAAGCTCGGCGGCTCTTAGGGAATCGACATACGCGTGGAGTGTGGCCGGGTCGAGGCAGTCGCGTTGTAGACAAAACTCGGTGAACCGGCGCAGATCCTGCCGGTATGCCGCAATCGAGTTCGGCGTGAGTCCCTTTTCCACCCGGCAAAAGTTGAGAAAGGAGTCCGACCACGCCGCGACGACATTCGACTGCTGCTGAACGTCGTTTGGAGACGCAGAACCCCACCGCATCGTGCCAATGATACAATAAACGCCTAATTGTTTCAGCGGCCAGCGGATGGCAGGTTCTACTACCAAGAAAGTCCAGATCTGGCGATTCGACCGCGAGACGCTATCCGGTTTTGTTAATCCACTCACCTATCTGACCGATTCTGGCGTTGAGATGCTGACTCTGGGCGGGAATGTCTCAGTCTCCAAGTACTCAGAAATAAAGGCTGTCTTTTTCGTAAGGGACTTTGACGCAGCTTCCGAAGCTCTTCCGTCCAGACGTGTGTTCCTCAGTCGGCCAAAGCTGGACGGCCTATGGCTGCGGCTCACTTTTCGCGACGGCGACGTACAGGAAGCAGTGATGCCCAACAACCTGCTTCACGTTGAACCGCTTGGTTTTAATCTAATTCCGCCCGAGACCACCCAGCGCGTTTGGGTTCCAAGACAGGCTCTGACTACTGTCCAAGTGTTAGGTGTGATCGGAGTCCGGGCTGCTGCGACAAAACGAACCCAACCCGCCACAAAGGAACAGATTGGACTGTTCGAGGAACGCTAAGCGCCTCGAAACAATCGCATGCCGAGTAATTCGGGCAGGCCTGCCTGGAAGATTTTCCGGGCCGTTT
>DASQLD010000592.1:0-14233 GCA_035630195.1 Bryobacteraceae bacterium | reverse complement strand
GTCAGTTGTCCGAGGCTGAATGGAATAACACGTTTGGGCGTAAGCAGAAGCAAACTGGGAAAATCGCGTGTCGACCCCTCCATTTCAATCACAGCGCTAAGCCCCATGTCCCAGTAGCGCCCGCCGCCATGGCGTACCGCTGGCTCGATGAATCGTCCGTCGTAGAGCGACTTAACCACCCCACGAACCCGCACCTTTTCGCCATGAAGCGTATCGGTCTTGCCACCAACCAACTGGTCAAATGGCTGTCCCACACCGGACCGGTAAGCTGCGGCCGTCGCCTCAGCGTCCGCAATCGTCATCACCCAACCCTGTGCTTTCTGCCGCAGGAGTTCACTTAGGATGAACGTACTGTCCCCGGTCGAGCCGCCCCCGATATTGTCTCCGGTGTCCATCAGAGTGATAGGGAACTTACTACTGTTCATCGCGATCTTAACCGCCGCGACGGGATCGGGGAGCTTCATTTCGAGTTTGCTGCGAAGGTCCCAAAGCAGCCCGGAAAGCCTTTCCGCTTCTCGCTTGGCCAAGGCGGGATCATTATCTGTGACCACCACAACACTCGGACCCATTGCCGGAATGTCGGCATATTGATATCCACCCGAAACGCTCGCCACCAGGATTTTCGGATTCAACTCCAGTTGCTTGCTGTCGTCAACGATCGGCTTCAAGGGCGCAGCATAGGTGTTGTGGAAGATGATGTTATAGAGCATAGGCGGTTTAACGAGAACCTGAACGGGCTTCACCCTACCGCTAACCACGTCACTGATGATCCTGGCTGCCTGAACGCCCCGATCTTTGGCGTCGAGGTGCGGGCATTCTTTGTAGGTAATTAGTACAGTCGTGAGCTTCACGATGTCTTCAGAAACGTTGGCATGGAAATCATGGACCACAACGATTGGAATCTGGTCGCCCATTTCCTGGCGAACGCGGCGCACCACTTCGGCGTCGGCGTGGGGATAGCTTTCAGCCACCATTGTTCCGTGCAGAAACAACAGAATGCCATCTAGCTTGGGAGCTTTCTTCAGCCGGTTGGTCAATTCGCCCGCGAGAGCGTCGAACGTTGGATCTGTTACCTTACCCATCGTCTGGGGCCCGGCCATTATGGTCGGGTACAACTCCAGCCCGTGCTGCTTGGCGCCTTCCACGAAACCGGCGACCGTGTTATTCGAACTGCCTAGTCTCTGCAAAATAGCTTCACCGCGCAGTATCCCATCGGCGCCACCCAGTCCCGCCTCAAAGTCCGCAACGGTAGTCTTTCTTGGATTGAAAGTGTTAGTTTCGTGAACAATACCGCCCATCCCGATCCGCGGCAGGAAAGCTTGCGCGACGGACATCTGGATAAGCACCCAAAACAACAACGCGATTCGCATGAGTCAGAGAATACCACCGCAGCGATCCCACAGAAGCAAAGGCGGGTAGCGGGGCCGCCTTCGCAGGTGAACATGCCCCGTAGACATTGCAGATCTTCCTACAGATCTCTAGACTCCTATCTGTACTATAGTGGCCCGACGATGCAAAGAACCGGTCCCAAGGAGTAACCGAATGAGCTGGCGCTGTTTGTTGTGTCTTAGCTTGCAGTTGTTGCTTTTCCAATCGGGAGGGCTGGGTCAGGTCAGCACGGGCACTATCGTTGGGACTATAACCGACCCGTCCGGCGCATACGTTGCCGACGTTGCAGTGACGATTACCGATGCAAGAACTGGTCTCGCGCGCAAGGTTGTGACTGGCGGCGATGGATCGTATGCGGCTCCAAATCTGCAGCCGGGCGAATACAACGTGACTGCATCGGTGCGCGGGTTCAACACACAGACCGTCCAGGGAATCACTCTCCAAGTGGACGAGCGTGCTCGTGTCGATATCGTGCTGCAAGTCGGAGATGTCACGCAGCAGGTGACCGTGGAGGCTGCCGCGCAGATTGTCGTGAGTGAGAACGCAACGGTGGGCGAGGTCATTGAGAACAAGAGGATCGTGGAACTACCGCTCAACGGCCGCCAGTTTCTTTCCTTGGCATTGTTGAGTCCCGGCGTTCAGCGTAGCAGCGCCAATGCCGCTTTCTATGACGAGTCCGGCGGAAGTTTTTCTGCTAATGGAACCGATCCTGGTTCTAACACGACAATGATCGACGGCATCCTGAATATGGAGTTTGGAGCAGGCCGACAAAACTACTCGCCAAGCATCGACACTATTCAGGAGTTCAAGATCCAAACCAACACCTACGATGCTGCGTTCGGTCTCAGCGGAGCGGCGCAAGTGAATGTCGTGACCAAACGCGGAGGTACCGACTATCATGGCTCGGCATTTGGCTTTACGCGCAACGACAACCTGGACGCAAGGCCATTCTTCCAGCCGGGAGCGCTTCCGGAGTATCGCCGCCATCAGTTCGGCGCCACCATGGGCGGAAGAATACCCAAATCTACGAAAGATTTCTTCTTCCTCGCCTATGAAGGAAAGCGGCAAGCCAGAGGCATCACAGCAGCCATCAACGTGCCGCCGCCGGCCATCCGGAACGGAGATTTCACCGGGACTGGCGCCACCATTTACGACCCCAACACGTTGAACCGTGCTACCGGCGCGCGCCAACCCTTTCCGAATAACCTTATTCCGCAAGACCGGATCACACAGCAGGCCCGATTTGTCAGCCAGTTCTGGCCCAATCCTACGCGTCCAGGAATTGCGGGAAACTTCGTTTCAAACCCCACCCGCAAGGCAGACGGCAACCAGTTCTCGGGTCGCTACGATCGAAACTTTTCTGACAAGGACATCGTGAACTTTCGTTTCACTCGCGAAGTTGATTCTGCTCTCGAGCCCTGGCAGCGACCGGGCCTTATCCTACCGATTTCCGGATTTGGACAGAATCTCGATCTTCGCGGGTACAACCTGAATTCGAACTGGACCCATGTTTTCGGACCGTCCGCACTTAATACCTTCAATTTCGGCGTCAGCAAATATCAGCGCACAGCGGACAACGAGACTACTGAGGAGGGCTTCTTCATAGATGGTGGCAGCCGCGGCCAGATCTCTGGTCCGGAATTCTTTCAAGGTGCTGGCATTACGGGATTACCGCCAGATCGACAAAAGGCGGGAATACCGAATATCGCAGTCAGTGGATGGTCGAACATTGCCGACGATCCTTTCGCGCCCGTTCGAGAGCCCTATACGAACTATATCTTTTCCGATGTTTTCAGCAAGGTAACCGGGAAGCACAGCTGGAAAGTTGGCGTAGATGTCATTCGAAACCGGATTAATCAGGTCGATTTTGAAGCCAACACGAGAGGCGGCATCAACTTCGGTCCGATCTTCACTACGGCGGCCGTAAGCGCGCCCGGGAATCAGTACCATTCATTTGCAGACTTCCTCCTAGGACAGGTCGCCAGCAGCTCTGTCAATGGAGCGAGACTGGTCGAAGATCTTACGCAGAGCTGGTACATGGGGTACGTCCAGGATGATTGGAAGGTGAGTAACAACTTCACTCTTAATCTGGGTCTTCGCTATGAAGTTTGGCAGCGCATGACGGAAGCCCAGGATCGGTTTGTTGCGTTCGATCTGGGCGTCAAGAAGTTCGTGTTTGCCGGCGACACCGTTCCCACATTGCCGGGCACGCCACCTGGGGCGGTATCCGCCGCTTCTCTAGGTCTGCCACGCAACATGGTGATGGCTACGGACAAAAATGATTTTGCTCCTCGGGTTGGCTTCGCCTGGAGAGTCTTCGGGAGCAACAAGACGGTCCTTCGCGGAGGGTTTGGCATGTTCTATAACTGGGTGACTCAGAATGTTCCCCAAGCGATGGCCTTCGGTCCGCCATGGGTTCCGTCACTATCCATCACCAGCAATCCGGATGTGCCGGCCGTCACGTTCAACGCACCTTATCAGACTTCCACAGTCCCGTCGATTTCTGGAAGGGTTGTTACCGCGTATACAAACCGTACCCCCTACATTCACCAATACTCGATGAGCTTAGGTCATTCATTCACGTCCAGGCTAGGCGCCGAGCTAGCCTATGTCGGGAACGCGGGCCGAAAGTCTTATCTCGACTACAACTTCAATCAGCCGTTGCCGGGCCCGGGCTCCGTTGCATCCCGTTCGCCCTACCCGGAGTTCGGGGGCTTGGCGGGAAATCCATCGTGGGGGACAAATAACTACAATTCGCTGCAGGTCAAGGTGAAAAGAGAGCTAGGCCCTGAAGGCTTGCTTTTATCGGGCGCTTACACCTACGGGAAGGCCCTTGGTACTTCAGTCTCAGGAAACAAATTTAATGGACAGGTTCCATTCCGTAATACGAGAAATTGGAAGGATGACGCTGGCCCGACTCCCTTCGATGTACGACACATATTGTCTATGAGTTGGGTTTACGAACTGCCGTTTGGGAAGGGTAAATGGCTTGGAAGCGGCGCGAATGGCGTTGCTAACGCCATTATCGGAGGATGGAAATTCGGTGGTATAGGGTCGTTTCAATCTGGCCACTACTTAACACCAACAGATTCGGTCAACAATTCAAATGCCGGCGGAAGCAGGCCCGACATTATCGGCCCTGTCAACAATTTTGAACACGCCAACAAGGACGCCATGTTGAAACAGTTCTTCAACACGAGCGCGTTCAGGCGGGCGCAGCAGTACACGTTTGGGAACGCCGGCACTGGAACTATAGAAGGACCCGGCATCTCCATCGTCGACGTATCCTTTTATAAAGACTTCAGGATCAGCGAAACCAAGCGGGTCCAATTCCGCGGTGAGCTGTTCAATTCCCTGAATCACGCCAACTTCGCTGATCCGAACGTTGCTTTTGGTACAGCGAACTTTGGAGTTATCACAGCGACTTCCACACCGGCCAGAGAGATACAATTCGGCCTGCGCTTCGACTTCTAGAGCTCAGGTAACTTCGTGAAGATTTCCCTACTGTCGCTGTTCGTCGCGATAACCATGCAAGGTTTGCATGCTGCTACGCCAATGGCTGAAATTCAATCGTTGACCGAACGCCAGAGCGCATCTCTCTTGCAGCTATACACGCATCTTCACCTCAATCCAGAGCTGCCGCTACACGAAGTCAAGACTTCTGAGCGGATAGCCAAGGAGCTAGAAGGTGCGGGCTACACAGTCACGCGCAATATCGGTGGCCATGGGTTGGTCGGTGTGCTCAAGAACGGTGACGGACCTGTTGTGATGGTCCGCACGGACCTGGACGGCCTTCCTGTGATCGAAGAGACTGGCCTCTCGTATGCGAGCCAAGTCCGTTCCAAAGATAGCCAGGGCAGAGAAGTGGGCGTTATGCACGCCTGCGGGCACGATATTCACATGACTAGTTTTGTGGGAACGGCCCGCCTGCTAAGCCAGTTGAGGCAGCACTGGCGCGGTACTCTCCTGATGGTGGGTCAACCGGCGGAAGAGCTCAGCACCGGCTCGAAAGCGATGCTGGCGGACGGAATCTTCAAGAGGTTTCCCGTACCGAATTACATACTGGCCCTGCACTCAGATGCCGGCCTCGCGGCCGGCAAGGTACGGGTTCGAATCGGCGACGCACTGGCGGGAACCGACAACCTCGATCTGACCATCAGGGGAGTGAGCGGCCACGGCGCCTACTCTTACACTACGAAAGATCCCATCGTGTTAGCATCGCAGACGGTGCTGGCGCTACAGACGATCGTCAGCCGCGAAATTCCCGCGGTTGATGCTGCTGTTGTGACGGTGGGTTCCATCCATGGTGGCACCAAACACAACATCATCCCCGACGAGGTCCGCCTTGAGATGACCGTTCGTTACTACTCCGATGCTATTCGCGAACGCATCTTAGCCAGCATCACTCGCATAGCCAATGGTGTAGCGATGGCCAGCGGTGTACCGCCCAACAGGCAACCTGTCGTGAAACTCCGCGAGGCGGAATCCATCCCGCCGGTCTATAATGAACCGGTGCTGACAGGGCGCGTAGTGAGCTCAATGGAAGGTATCCTTGGCAAGGAACACGTGCTGGTTGCGGACCAGGTAATGGGTGGAGAGGATTTTGGCGTTTTCGGACGCACACCCGAGAAGCTTCCGATTTGTTTGTTTTGGCTGGGTACTGTAGCGCCTGAAAAGCTCAGTGCAGGGGCGCCGTTGCCTTCTTTGCACTCGAGCCGATTTGCTCCTCTTCCTGGCCCGGCCATTCAAACCGGAGTCAAGGCAATGAGCACGGCTGTTCTCGGTTTGTTTGCGAAGTGACAGTAGCATCACATCTTGTCCTACTGATCCTGACATCACAGTTTTTGCTGCCTGGCCAGGTGAAATCCGACAGTTTGTCCAGCCTGTTGGCAAGCCCGCGCGAAGATTCGGCGGAGTGGCACCGCAATGTTGGTCGTGCGTATTACGTGATGGGCAAGATTGAGCCGACCTTGAAGCATTTACAGCAGGCGATACGGCTTGACCCGACGAATGAACAACTCTATCTCGATCTCGGTCAGGTGCTCGCGGAGAACAATGCGCGTGAGGCGGTGGTGGTTGTTTTTGAGGCTGCACAACGAACATTGCCGGACTCCTTCCGAATACAGTCGGCGCTGGGAGTTGCGTACTTGACGGTCCGCAACTATGGGCGCGCGAAGGAGACGTTTACCGGCCTTATCAGATCCAAGCCCGAGTATGAGTTGGGCTACCAATTGCTTGCCGAATGTTATGACATAACGCAAGATTGGAAGAACTCCGCAACGGTCGCCAAACGGCTTCGCGAATTGAATCCGAAGAATAGCAACGGCTGGTATTATGGCGCGTCAGCGGAGTTCGCAATCCGCCGGTTGAACGGGGAAGAACTACAGACCGCCACTTCGCTGGCCCGGCGAGCCGTGGAACTGGCGCCGGCCGACTGGCGCACCCATTTGCTGCTGGGGAAATTACTGGCTGAAAGTCACCAGGATGGGGAAGCGGTTGCTTCATTGAAAAAAAGTATTGCTCTGCACAGGGGAGATCCCAAGACGTACTACATACTTGGTCAAACTTTGAAGCGTCTTGGCCGGCTGGAAGAGAGCGCTGCTGCATTCAAATCCTATAAAGAGAGCCGCAAGAATCATGCCGCCCGGCAGCGATCGTTGCTGGTCGATATCAAGTAAGCGCGTAGACTTCTAGCGTTTTGGAATCACCGGTAACACAACCGACGACGGATGGTCCTTGTCGTGATAGATCTTCTGCTTGGCTACCACGCTCTTTGTTTCTAGTCCAACATTATCCGCACCGGTATTCAGATTACGCATATAGTAAGGGAAATAGCTGCTGGAGATCTCAATCCGAATGCGATGACCCGCCTGAAACACATTGCCCGTCACCCGCCAGAAATCGAGAGTGTACTCGTAAACTTTGTCTGGTACGATCTCGCTTAGCTGGGTTGCATTATAAACCCCGGCGTTCTTGGGATCGCGGCAGCGTGCGCGCAGCACCGCATCGGCAAGCAGCGCGCTGTATCCATCGGGATGAACGTCAACGAGGCGGATCATCCAATCGGTATCCTTCGCTGATGTGGCGGCGTAGAGTTTTGCGGTGATTGGACCAGTGATCTCGGTAGCTGTCTCGAGAGGCCGCGTCTGATACACGAGCACGTCATCGCGAGTGCTGCTGACTCGCGTGTCTACGGGGCCATCGATATGTCCACCCCTACGTATTGCCGGAGTGCGCGTCCCTTGCTTGTCGTATGAATCGGGAGTGGGGTCTGCGGGATCGTAGACGTATGAGTCGGGCGTCTCATGACCAGGAGGGGCCTGGCTCAGAACACCATCTCCTTTGAGGGAATTTGCCTTTCCTCCGCTGTGCAGGTAGAACCGTGTGAAAACGGTTTGCGGTAGGGGCCAATCCTCTTCTGCATACCACTTATTAGCTCCCATGACGAACACCTGCACTGGCTTTTCACGTTCCGCCCCGTTGTCAACGCCTTTGAGGAAATGATCGAACCACCGGCAGATGACGCCATTAAGATCGATCACAGCGTCAGTTCCATAATCGAACCCGATCAGTTCCCGGGTGTTGATGCTGTGAATCCACGGACCGATCACCAAACGGGGCTTCCGGGAAGCCGCCGTCGCGCCGTGTTTCTTCATGCCGATGTAGTTCATGGACGATCCTGGAAAGTTGGCGTCAAACCAACCTGTAATGGCGAGACTTGGTACAGTTATTCGGGCGTACTTTTCCGGACCTTGATACGAGATGTTCTTCCAATAGTCGGAAGTTGCGAGGTTCTGGCGGATCCAAGTCTCGAACCATGGGGCATGTGCCGCGCCCTTCACCTTAGGGAGATCGACGTACGGAGTCTTCATGTACTCCGCGACCCGGTTGTTGGACCATCCTCCGTACGCGCCCTCGCCGATCCATTGATTTGTGCGGCCTGCCATCATTCCTGCGCCCCAATCCATCGCCCAGCAGACCAAGATTCCGCCCTGATATGGGCCATTCTGGAAAGGATCCGGAGGAGCCACTTCCGGCGCAATGGCTTTCAATGAGGGTGGCGCTTCACTCGCAGCCCACCATTGGCTCCATCCCAGGTAAGAAGGACCGGTCATGCCTACTTTCCCGCTGGACCAAGGTTGTTTCGCCAGCCACTCGATGAGGTCGTAACCGTCCGTTTTGTGTTTCGCGTCGAAGATGTCGAAGACGCCTTCGGAATCATAGCGCCCACGGAAGTCGGACATCGCAAAGACATAGCCCCGCTCGGCAAACCATCGGGCGCGAGCGGGGCCGTACCAGTTCACCTGGCGTTGATTGTCATAGGGCGTGTGCTGCAGAATGACCGGGAACGTTCCTGGAGCGTCGGGCCGGTATACATCTACTGAGAGGCGCACCCCGTCTCTCATCGTTACCATCGTGCCCACGATGAGCTTGACCTTGTATTTCGACTCCGAATAACGTCCCGCATCCGGCTTCTGTGCCCACAAGCCGGACATAACAATCAAGCTGACGACAACATTACGAAGTAGAGGATTGCTTGCCATAGATCGGCTAATTTCGATACAAGAACTCGTTGGTCGAAAGCAGGATTTGGCAGAGGCTCGCGAGAGCTTTACTAGCGGCTTGTTCAGGCGAAACGTTTGCGTCGATGAATACCTGAGTCTGCTCACGCATGTGGCGATTGCAGGCGTTCACTTCCTCTGCGGTAGGCTTTCTGGACAGCGCGAGTTCATAAGCAAGCTCAATCTGCGCGGGCGTTTTCGCAGGAGCCAAACGCTCGGCCATTGCCTCCGCTGCGTTCACGATAAAGTCGTCGTTGAGCAGCGTAAGAGACTGCAGCGGAGTCGCTGAGTTTGAACGACGATTGCAGCTACCCTGCATCAGGGGGGAATCGAACACTTCGAGAAATGTCAGTGGGTAACCACGACGCGCCTCGATATAGAGGCTACGCCGAAAACGGCTTGCTGGCGCCGTGTTCTCATCCGAAATTTCCTGAAGCCCGTCAGGGCGAGGCTTTAGGAGAATAGCTGGACCGCCCATCGTTAAGTCAAGCTTGCCGCTAACTGCCAGCATTGAGTCGCGAATCGTTTCCGATTCCAGCCTCAGCAGGTTCATTCGCCATAGGAGCGCATTATCCGGATCGACTGCATTGCCTTCCGGAGTCTGGCGGGATCTTTGCCGATAAGTAGCCGAAACCATGATCTGCCGGTGGAGGCGCTTGAGGGACCAGCCGTTCTCCATGAAATCCACTGCGAGCCAGTCGAGCAACTCGGGGTGCGGCGGCGGCGCACCCATGCGCCCAAAGTTGTCGGGAGTCTGGACAATACCTTTGCCAAAGTGGTGCTGCCAAACCCGGTTCACCATCACTCGGGCGGTGAGTGGGTGTTCGCGGCTTGTCAGCCAACGTGCGAACGCCAACCGCTGTCCGCTTGTTTCACCCTGCGCGTCTTGAGGGCGTACCGTGTCTGTTTTTCCCGGTGGGCTGAGAACAGCGAGGAAGCCGGGCGTTACCTTCGGGCCCGGCGACGCAAGTACACCGCGTTGTAAAAGGCGCATTGAGGGGGGTGGGCCTGTATCCCACAATGCCTGGATCTTGTCATACGATCGCTTATAGCCATTAAGCGTTGTAATCTCCTGATTCAGTCGTGTGTTGACCTTCTTGTCCTCTGGATTTAGGGCGGAATCGATTTCGGCTGGCTTCACTTCCAGGCTGGCGCCAAACTTTTTTGCGAGGAACTGCTGGACGGTGTCTCGCTTATCTTTGGGGGTCTGCACCGCTAGTTTTGTATCCACGCGAATCGCTTCGGGCAGAAGCATCAGCTTGGCATCGAGCACCCGCTCCTCGTACGGCGCTCGCAAGCGAGCGAGTTGTTTTTTCAAGTCAGCTATCGGGCGTTCCAGTTCAGCGTTGTGTCGATCAATCTCTTCCCTGTCCGCCTTGGACACAGAGGGCAGAAAACGCTCCTGCGGCGTCGTCCAGTTCCAAGGATTGTACGCCGAACTGAACACCGCCATCATTCGATAGTAGTCTCGCTGCGGAATCGGGTCGAACTTGTGCGTGTGACAGCGGGCGCACCCAACCGACAATCCCAGTAAGCCGTTTGAGACCTTGTCCACGAGATCGATCAAGACATCGTATCGTTCTTGCGGCAGATTCGTGATGTCGGCGTCAGTGCGATCGAATGTGCTGCGCAAATACCCGGTAGCGATAAGCGGCTTAAGAATCTCCGGACTATATTTAGTAGCTGACCGCCAGTCCACGAGTTCGTCCCCGGCAATCTGTTCCACGAGGAAACGATCGTACGGCTTGTCTTCGTTGAAGGATTCGACAACATAATCCCGGTAGCGCCAGATGCCCTCAAAGATTGTTTCTTGCCCCGTAGTATCTGTATAGCCGGCTGAGTCTAACCAGTGCCGCCCCCAGCGGATCCCATATTGCTTGGATTCGAGAAGACGATCGATCATTCGTTCATAGGCGCGTGGCTGCGTGTCGGACGTAAATAACTTGATCTCATCCGGTGTCGGAGGAAGTCCAATTAAGTCGAGATAAGCTCTCCGCAATAGCTCCGCGTCAGAGGCGGCTGGCGACAAACTCAGCCCTTTGGGTTCGAGCTTAGCGAGTACGAATGCGTCGATCGGATTTCGGACCAGTTCCTTGTTCCCGCGCATGGGCACGGCCCGTTTCACGGGCGGTTGAAAAGCCCAAAACGCCCGATCTTTCGCTGTGATCTCCGGTGCTTCGGCCTCTGAAAACTGCTCTCGCAGGTTAGTGTGAGTTGCTCCGCTCCCAAAACGCGCGCTGTCAATCCACTGACGTAGAGTCTCAATCTGGGCCTGGTCCAACGGCTTGCCCGACCCCTTGGGTGGCATGCTGCCGTTCAAAGTCCTTCGTAGTAGTGGACTCTTGTCGGCTTCGCCCTCCACGACTACGGGTCCATTCTTGCTTCCGGCACGGACAGAGCTAAGCGTCCGCAGGTCCAGTCCAGCCATTGGTTTTCCGGTGCCATGGCAACCCGCGCATCGCTCGTTCAGCAGAGGCTTCAATAATTTGTCGAACTGCTCCGTTGCTGCCTGCAAGTTTTCATTCTTAATCTCTGTGTGCGGCGCTCCTTCAGCGATCCATCTCTTGATCGTCTCTATTTCTGTGTCCGTGAGCTTCAGCTTGAAGGCGGGAGGAGGCATCGTGCGACTGCTCACCTTTTGGTAGAGCCGGCTTTGCTCCGGTGAGCCCTTCACCACGACCGATCCTTGGTGGCTTCCCTGCAGAGTTGACTGCGCCGTACGAAGATCAAGCCCTATCAGAGAACCGCCCCCATGGCAGTTGAAACAGTTGGCAGTGAAGATCGGCAAAATATCGCGTTCGAAGCTCAGCGACGACTCCGCAGCTGACAACGTGGCCCAACCGGCCAGCAAAATTAGAAAGTTCAATCTCTGCATTTCAGATACTGGGGTTCTTAAGCAGCTCGCGTACTACTGAAGCCCCGGTGATTGAGACTTCCGTGGGAGTTTCGAGTCGTCCGCCATGCGGATAAGTGAGACGAGAGTGGTCGAGGCCGAGTGTGTGCAGAAGGGTCGCCTGCAAATTAGGAACGCTTACCCGGTCGATTGTTGCCTTATATCCGAAGTGGTCAGTCGCTCCATGAACGAGACCGGGTTTAAACCCTCCGCCGGCCAACCACAGGCTGAACGCATTGCGGTTGTGGTCCCGCCCATCCGCATTCTGAGTGGTCGGCAATCGTCCAAACTCGCCTGCCCACATGACGACCGTGCTGTCGAGCAAACCGCGGCTTTTGAGATCCTTTACGAGCGCGGCGGAAGGCTGATCGGTCTTGGCGCAGAGTTGCTGCAGATCGTGCTTGAGATTCGCATGATGATCCCAGGGTTGGCCTTTGCCCACGAAGATCTGGACAAATCGCACGCCGGCCTCAACAAGCCGCCGAGCCATCAAGCAGCGGGTACCATAGGGCGCCGTGATCGGGTTGTCGAGGCCATAGAGCTTCCGCACAGATTCGGGCTCTTTGGAGAGGTCGAGCGCGTCCATCGCCGCGAGCTGCATGCGTGCTGCTAACTCGAAGTTCTGAATGCGGGCGTCCAGTTCAGTTTCGCCCGGATGGTTCTGGCTATGAATCTTGTTGAGACCGTTCAGCAAATCGAGGTTGCGGCGCTGCGCGGTCGGAGGCAGCGGCCGCGAAGGCTTGAGGTGATGAACAGGCGTTCCACTCGAACTGAACTCCACGCCTTGATACAGGGCAGGCAGCCATCCGCTGGACCAGAGCAGACGCGCGCCCACGCTGTAGCCCGCGGGGTCCCGCAGCACAACGTAGGCGGGAAGATTCTGGCTCACACTTCCAAGCGCGTACGTTATCCATGAACCGACCACTGGCCTGCCCGGGAAGATCTTGCACGTAAGCAGCATGTGCAGGGCCTCGGGATGGTTGTTGTGCTCGGTATGCATCGACCGGATCAGACAGATGTCGTCAGCGATCGTACTGAGGTGAGGCAGGATCTCGGAAAGCTCCATGCCGGACTGCCCATGCTTGCTGAACTCGAACGAACTCGGCAGTAGAATGTTTTGATTGTCCGGCTGGTGGATTTCCACCCCATCCGGATGAGGCTGGCCGCCCCGCTTGGTAAGCTCCGGTTTCGGGTCGAATAGGTCCATCTGGCTGGGTCCGCCATTCTGGACCATCTGGATGACTGCCTTGGCGCTCGCGGCGAAGTGCCCGGGACGGGGTTGCAGATCCGTGTGGTTAGGAGTTGTTTCTGCCTGCAGCAGAGTCGCCGCGGCGATGGCACCGAAGCCAAGGCCAGACATCGCGAGCAGCTCGCGCCTGGACACAGTTCGGTCAACACGTATCATCTTATCTGTATAGTAAACCTATGGGTTACAGCCGACAATGTCTCGCATGCATGGAAATCCGGCGGCTGGCACTTCAATGGCTTGCTTGATGGCCTGTCGTGTTTGTTTGTCTGCGGGAGGAAAGTGCGCCAGGATGAAGCGTTCATCGGTGGCGAGCGTGGTACGCCAAATCATGAAACGCAGGTTGCCGAAGCGTGGATGTCTGATAGGCAACCAGTCGTGTTCTACGAGGAGAAGGTTTTCTTTCCCTTCTTCCAGATCCTGCCAGCGTTGCAAAAACTCCGGCACGCACTTCAACGTCACCAGGACCTGATCCATGTCCGCTTCCTGGGGATGAAGGTGGTAGGCGCGCCAGAATAAGCTCACGCACCGATCCATCACACGCTCCAGATTCTGCACGAGACCCTTCCAGACAGGCATGAAACGAGGGTCGAAGACAAACTCCAGTGTCCGCCTCCCCCGAATTGAGTGCATACACTCCCCATGATCGCTTCCGCCGAGTGCCTCGCCCCACATCTGCGCAAGCAAGGGATTGACGTACCAAACTCGCTCCCCAACGTCCATCAGTAGGGCTGGATACGAATATCTCTGAAGGACTGGGACGATCTCGGAAGTCAGCCGTTCCACATCCGCTGGTCCGGGGAGTGTCGGATAAACGGGATATCCGGCTAGCGCTAGCAAATAAGATCGCTTGGGCGCGGGCAAGTCGAGCGCCTCGCAAAGGCGAACCAGGGTTGAATACTGGGGGTGTTTGCGGTTACTTTCAATCCGGCTGATGTGTGCCTGGTTCGTCTCGCAGGCAAGTGCAAGCTCTTCCTGTGACCAAGGTTCGCCGGTACGTTGCCGAATTCGGCGACGTCGATAGGCCGCTATTGTTTCTCCGACTGTCGCGGGCGCTGTTCCGGGCTTGGAAGAAGTTTGACCGGGCTTTGGAGTGCACGGCCTATTTTTTTGCGAGCACATAGACCCTACCCCTGATGGGAT
>DASQLD010000591.1:0-16437 GCA_035630195.1 Bryobacteraceae bacterium | reverse complement strand
TGTCGCGTGAAGTCTGTCTTAAGTATCTCGATGGTCAGTTGGATTATCTTTTTATCGCGCCAGAACGGCTGCGCGTGAAAGGATTTCCTGAAATGCTGGCTAAGCGAATGCCAAGTCTGATAGCCATCGATGAGGCGCATTGCATCTCGGCATGGGGCCATGACTTCCGACCTGACTATCGCACCATCGGTAACCATCTTCCTGCGCTGCGTCCTGCTCCTGTGATTGCGCTTACTGCAACCGCAACGCCTTTGGTTCAACGGGACATAGCCGACCAACTTGGGCTACATACGCCGCGGCGATTCATCCAAGGATTCCGCCGAGACAATATCGGAATCGAAGTCGCGCGGGTCGGTCAGAACGCGCGAGCGGCAATGGTTGTCCAAATACTCTCCTCGGCCGACCGCCGTCCAGCGATAGTCTACGCTCCGACGCGTCGCGAGACCGAGCAGCTTGCGCATGAGCTGAGCCGCAACTTCAAAGCGGAACCCTATCATGCAGGTCTCGACAGCAGACGCCGCGATCAGGTGCAGCGCGAGTTTCAAGGGGGGCGCATCGAAGTGATCGTTGCGACGATTGCCTTCGGAATGGGTGTCGACATTCCCAACATCCGAACGGTCATTCATACCGCTCTGCCGGGCAGCGTTGAAGGCTACTATCAGGAAATAGGCCGTGCGGGCCGCGATGGCGCTCCTTCGCGCGCGATCCTGATGCAATCTTACGCGGATCGCCGCACACACGACTTCTTCTTCGAACGAGACTATCCCGACACGTCAGTCCTCGATCAGGTCTTTCGTTTGCTCACTCAGGAGTTTCAACCGAAGGATTATGTACAGTCGAGATCCCGGATGCCGACTGAAGATTTCGACATTGCGCTTGAAAAACTTTGGATCCACGGCGGAGCGATCGTCGACTATGCCGACAACATCAGCCGTGGCCGCGACGATTACAGGATCAGCTACGGAGCGCAGAGAGAACACAAAGCCGCGCAGTTTGAGAAGATGCTGGCTTATTGCGAGTCTGCGTGCTGCAGGATGTTGGCGCTGGTGCGCTACTTCGGCGATACGGCAGACTCGCGCCAGCCCTGCGGGGTTTGCGACTTCTGCGACGCCAGTTCTGCGCTGGCGCAGGAGTTCCGCCTTGCAACAGCAAACGAGCGTGCAAATATCGAGATCATCCTGTCGTCTCTGAAAGACAGCGATGAGATATCGAACGGGCGCCTGCACGCTAACGCGTTTCCCCACGGTCGTCTCGACAGGCGCGGCTTTGAAGAATTACTAAACGCAATGGCACGCGCAGGGCTTGTCAGCGTTGCCGAGTCCTCGTTCGAGAAGGATGGCCGCCGCATAGAGTTCCGCAAGACGCGTCTGACGCCGGAAGGTTTGGAACCCTACGCCGCGGAGCGAGTAGTCATTCCGGAAGAAATCTCTGGCGGTCCGGTTCGACGAAAAACAAAGAAACGTTCGCCTAAAAAATCGGCAGGCTCCTCGCCGCTACGAGAACGAATCAAGGCGTGGCGGGCCGAGGAAGCGAAGAAGAAATCCGTCCCTGCATTCCGAATCTTCTCGGATCGAGTGCTGGACAGCATCGTTGACGCGGGCCCGTCCAGTGAGGCCGAGCTACTCGCCATCAGCGGAGTTGGCCCGAAGCTTGTCGAAAAGTACGGAGGGCAATTACTGCGTCTGCTTCGCTAGCCTTCGACCATCTTGACTGGGTCCCACTTGCAGGCGCGGCCTTCCCAAAGACTCGTGTTCGTCAGTAGAGATGGGCCGGCCGTACGAAGCCCAAATATCGAGTCCTCAAAGAACGGCTTACGCGAGCGCACTGCCTGATAGAAGTTCCGGTGATGTTCCTGGTGCGCGCTGTGGCCGGGAGGAGCGTTGAACTTGGTCTCGGATTGGCTTTTGATCGAATCGGCATTCGGGCGCTGCTCGGGATATTGCTTTCGATAACTCCGCAGAAAGTCTTCTCGAGTGGACTGCGCGAAAGTATCTATCGTGTACCCAGGTTCCGTCTCACGAGGCACTTTCTCCATCGTCAGACCATTCAACTGCACGGTCATCTGTCCTTCGCTGCCGACGAAACGGAAGCCGAAATTCTCGCGCACGTTGCCGCACGCAAGATTCACACGCAAGGCAAACGTGAAATCAGGATGCGTTGCAGTCTTCGGATAGTCGAGCACACCCAGCATCACATCCGGCGCGTCGCGGCCGTCCTTCCAGAAGCGTGTGCCACCGCAGGAATAGACTCTTGTCGGTCCCAGCGATCCGGTGATGACATGTAATCCCGTCAGTAAATGGACAAACAGATCGCCTGCCAATCCAGTCCCGTAATCGTTGTAATTACGCCAGCGGAACATACGGATGGGTTCGAAGGGACGCTTTGGGGCATTCCCCAGGAAGCGATCCCAATCGATATTCTCCGGCGATGCGTCCGGGGGTATTGAATACTGCCATGCGCCTGTAGCGGTGTTGCGATCGAGCCACGCCTCTACCATGTTCAATTGCCCGATGGCGCCAGCCTTCATCAACTGCGCCGCCTTTTCGAACACAATCGAACTCGCATACTGACTTCCGATCTGAAGAATTCGATCGCTCTTCTTGTGGGCCGCGACAATTTCCTGGCCTTCGGCGATCGTCTTCACCATCGGCTTCTCGCAATACACATCCTTCTTAGCAGCCAGGGCATCTTTTGTGATCGTTGCGTGCCAGTGGTCCGGTGTGGCAATGATCACCGCATCGATCTCAGGCCGCGCGAGCACTTCCCGATAATCTCTGGTCGTGAAGACATCGGCTCCATAAACTTCCTTAACGCGCGCGAGACGCGCGTCGTAGATATCCGCTGCAGCGACGAGTTTCACCCCCGCTATGGCAGTCGCGTAGCGTGTATCGCCCTGGCCCATGCCTCCCGCGCCGATCAGCGCGACCTGGATGGTGTCGTTCTTTGCGGTTTGCATCCTTCTAGCCTTTGATGGTCATCGACTGCGGATCCCACTGAATCGCTCGCTGTTCAAAATAGCTGTTCAGAGCGAGCAGCGCAGGCCCTGCCGCGCGCAATCCAAATGTCGAGTCCTCGATCAATGGCTTCCGGGAGCGCACCGATTCAATGAAGTTGCGATGATGCTCGCGGTGATCGCTATAACCGCGAGGTGGCGTGTAACGCTCTTCCGCCTGTGGACGGATGGCGTCGGCAGTCGCGCGCTGCGCCGGATACTTTTCGCGATACTCCTTCAGGAACTGCTCTTGCACAGCCTTCGGGAAGGTGTCGATCGTGTAGCCCGGCTCAGACTCTCGGGGCTGTTTCGAAACGGTCACCCCATTGCCTACTTCGACGACTCCTTCGCTGCCGACAAAACGGAAGCCCGACGTCTCGCCTGATCCATTTACGAAATTGACGCGGAGAGCGAGGTTGAACGCCGGGTGAGTTTTCGTCTCCGGATAGTCACATAGAGCCAGCATGATGTCCGGCACGTCGCGGCCATCCTTCCAGAAACGGAGTCCACCGGTTGCGAAGACTTTCGTCGGGCCAAGAGTATCCATGATGTAGTGCATCCCGGAGAAGAGGTGCACGAACAGATCACCGGCGACACCTGTTCCGTAGTCCCGGTAGTTCCGCCAGCGGAAGAGCCGCACTGGCTGAAACGGAACTTTCGGAGCCGATCCAAGGAACTTGTCCCAATCGATGGTAGCGGTCGAAGCGTCAGGAGGGATGGAATACTGCCATGCGCCAATCGCGGAGTTTCGATCCCACCACGCCTCGATCATATTGACCTGACCGATCGCTCCGTTCTTCAGAAGATCTTTGGCCTTTTGATAAACAATCGAGCTGACGCGCTGACTGCCTACCTGCAGAATTCGATTGTTCTTCTTCTGAGCGTCAATGATCTTCTGGCCGTCCTGAATCTTCTGGACCATGGGCTTCTCGACATAAACGTCTTTGCCCGCATTCATCGCGTCGACGGCAATCTGAGCATGCCAATGATCGGGAGTGCCGATGATCACGGCATCGACCTCGGGCCGCGCGAGCACTTCCCGATAATCGCGCGATGTGAATAGTTGGTTTCCCCAGCGCTCTTTAGCTCGGGCAAGACGTCCATCGTAAACATCGGAAACGGCAACGATCTCGACGCCTGGCTGTGCAAGAGAGGAAAGGGCGTCTTCCGTTCCCATCCCGCCCGCGCCGATCAAAGCAATCTGGACACGGTCGTTAGCAGATCGGGGTTGGACTTGCGCGGCCAGCGGAGCCGCTATGCCCACGATACCGGTATTCAAAAGAAAATCGCGTCGTGAAGGGGACATATATAACTACTCCTCAAAAGACAAAAGGCCTGCCGTATTATGGCAGGCCTTTTGTAAGTTTGGAAACTCTTTGTATCACTTCTTCGAGTCGCTCGATGAGCTTGCGCTGCTGCTCGATGATTCCGACGAAGACGAGGACGAAGACGTTGACGAAGCGGGCTTTGATTCTTTCGTAGAACCACCACTGTCCTTCGCCCCACCTTCCTTTGGTGGAGCCGCTGGTGCTCCAGTGCCACTGCCACGAGCATAATCAGTGATATAGAACCCGCTTCCCTTGAACTGGAAGGCGGGCGCAGAGATAAGCCGCTCGACTACGCCTCCACAACCTTCGTGGGTCGTGAGCGGATCATCTGAGAATCGTTGAATCACCTCAAACACTTGGTGGCACTGGCCACACCTATATTCATACATCGGCATGGGTGGGTTTGAATGGTCCTCCTACTACTTGACTGTCGTGATCGGCTTAACCGGTTCAACTCGCTCTGCAGGCTTAGCGGCAACCTCCGGAGCTGGCGAACCGGTCTTAGCCTTGGTGAGTACTTCGATAGCCTTCTTCAGCAGCAAGTCTTCTTCTTTCTCCTTGCGAGGCTGTTCCGGCAGTTCAGGGGAGTCTTCCTCGGTATCAGCGAAGGCTTCCGCGTCGGTCATCAAAATACTCGGCGTAACACCCGTATCTTGGATTGCCTTCCCGGATGGTGAGTAATACTTGGCAACGGACAGAATGACTGCGGCCCCGTCGTCCATTGTGATCGCGCGACGGATTGCGGCATCACCGTAGGTCCGCTCACCAACAACTTCGGCTCGCTTGGCTTCAAGCAACGCCGATGCGACGATCTCAGCGCCATTGGCGGTTCCACGATTCGTGATAATCACAATCGGCTGCGTCTTGTACTCTGCTTTTTCGGCAATCGCGGTAAAGTCCTGGCGCTTTACCTTCTGTCCGGAGACATAGGTGATGAGACCCTTATCGAGGAACAGGTTCGCAACAGCAACGCCATCCTCAGGTTTTCCGATGCCGGTGTTCCGGAGGTCGAGAATCAGCTTCTTCGCGCCCTGCTTCAGCATCGTGTCGACATGTGTCCGGATTTCTTTGAGCTTGCTGGCATCGAGGGCAGGGATCTGAATAAGACCGATCGTGTCAGGCAGCAACTTCGATGTGACCGACGGATAAACCGTGATTGCGCGGGCCAATGTTATCTTCTGCGGTTCCGGCTTTCTTACTCGCAACGCAGTGATCTCGACGGATGTACCCGGATCGCCCTGAAGCAGTTGTTCGGCGTATGCGAGCGGCATATCGCGCGTCGCGATGCCGCCGATGCTCTCGAGCATGTCCCCGGTTCCTAAACCAGCCTTCGCAGCCGCAGAGCCCGGGATTGAATTAACAACACCGACGTATCCGAATTTGCGCGAAAGCATAAGCCCGACACCAGCTTTCTTGGTGTCTTGTTGCTTCAGGAACTGCTTGTACTGGTCCGCGCTCAAGTAGCTCGCGAAAGGGTCGACCGACTCGAGGAGGCCGTTCATGGCTCCCAGTGTCACGTTCTTGATGTCCGGCTCTTCCACGTACTCGCTCTTGATACGAGAGAGCACTTCGGAGTACACGGAAAGGTGGCGATACGGTTCCTCCGGAGAGGCGCTCTGTCCCATGACTGCGCCCAGAAGGAGCAATACAACCAAAAATGTTGAAGAAGTGACGACTACGAGCTTAAAACGGCTATTCATAAGCAGCCTTTGCGGGCATTTCGGCCGATAATCTTTATCATAACAGAGTGCTCCCCATTTGGATGCTGTCTTGGTCCTCACGGTTGCTGAACAAACATATGATGCTCTTCTTAGCGTTCGCTGCGGCGACAATTGCGACCGTTCGCATTGGAGGTCTTGATGAAAGTAGCGGGCTGGTCGCGTCTCAGAGACATCCGGGTTTGTTCTGGAGTATGAATGACGATTCCGGACCCGTTTTGTTCGCTTTTGACCGCAAAGGAGAATCGAAAGCGCGAATTAAAGTTCCTGCCGCGAAGAATCAGGACTGGGAAGGGTTGTCGCTTGGACCCGGTCCCATCGCGGGCCGCCCGTATCTCTATATAGGAGATATCGGGGATAACGATGCCAGACGTAAGTTCATCACTGTCTATCGAATAGAAGAGCCCGATCTAAAGAGCCAAACGAAGCCACCGACCATTTTGCGCTTCACATACCCAGACGGTCCCCGCGACGCCGAAGCGCTGATGGTGCATCCAAAGACCGGAGATCTGTACATCGTCAGCAAGAGGAACGGGAAGGCTGGCGTTTACAAGGCGAAAGCGCCGCTGAGTTCGGTTCGTTTGGAAAAAATAGCCGAGCTCAACCTCCCTAACGGCTCATTCCTCACCCGATTTGTGGGGCGTATTACGGGAGGTGATATCTCACCGGACGGAAAACGAGTGGTTCTCTGCGATTATGACGGAGGACTGGAAGCCGTTGTTCCTGCGAAGGGAAACTTCGATGCCGTCTGGACAGGTCCATGGAGAGAAGTCGACCTGGGTCGACGTCAGCAGGGGGAAGGTGTCGCCTACCGCCACGACGGCAAGGCCATTCTGGCCAACAGCGAAGGGGTGGAATTCCCGCTCAACGAAGTACACGTTTCGGACGCGCCAAACGTCAGGTAAAATAGAGTTTATCCGCTTGAAGAGAGTACTTCTGACCCTGGCCGCCGTTTGCCCGCTTTTCGGGGGGGAGTATGCCGTCTTGCAAAACGGATTCCGAATCCACGCCGACCGCCACGAAATCATCGAAGACAAGATTCGTCTTCATATCGGCTCGGGCAGTATGGACCTGCCTGCCACGCATGTAGCCAGCTTCGAAATTGAGGAGTACGCGCCTCCGCCGCCGCCTTCCGTACCGGCGTCCGACCCTCCTATCGAGGCTGCCAAAATTGTTTCACCGCCCACGCCCGAAGAACTTGTTGCGACAGCGGCAGTCAATCACGGACTCCGACCGGAATTTGTCCGCAGCGTCGCCGCGGTTGAATCCGCGTTCCGGCCGACCGCAATCTCGCCGAAAGGCGCCATCGGCCTAATGCAGTTGATGCCGGGAACCGCCAGCGACTTGGGCGTCGACCCACACGATCCGGCGCAAAATGCCGATGCGGGAGCCAAGTATCTCCGCCAGCTCCTTCTGCGCTACAAGGATTCCCATGATCCGGTTCGACTGGCTCTCGCCGCATACAATGCTGGGCCTGGCACCGTAGATCGCTACAAGAACATCCCGCCGTATCGCGAGACACAGCAGTACGTCGAAAAGGTCCTGCGGAAATACCTCGCCGAACTGGCGCGCTAGCGCGTCTTTCCCATCGCCCACAGAATGCCGCCGGTGATCTGCTTTCGCAGCAGCGGCTCGGCATAGTGTTCCTTCTTGTGACCTAGCGACGTGTAGTATTGCCGGCCGCCATCGAAGGTGTTGTACCAGGACAGGGGATACATTCCGTCCCGCAATTCGCCGCCCGGCAATTCAGCTTTCTTTGGATCGTCGAGCTGCGCCGGATCGGCCGTCAATAACACCTTAACGTCCGGATTCATCTTGTCGAACAGGTAGCATTCGTCTGCCCATTCGAATTTCGATGGAAGATCTGCAGTCGCAGGATGCCTCGGATCTTTGACGACGACGGTGAACTTCTGAATCTTGGGATGTCTGACGAAGCGACCTCCCATCACCGACCAGAAGTACGGCCACTGGCGTTCCGTCCCGGTCGCGATGTGAATACCGACTACACCACCGCCGCTCTGGACGAACTTCTTGAACGCTTCGCGCTGCCCGTCATTTTCGAATGCCTCGTGGTTGCTGTTGCTGAAGACAATCGCCTTGTACTGCTTTAGGTTCTGAATAGTGAAAACCTTCGGATCGTCGGATGCGTCGGCCGCAAATCCATTCTCCATTCCCAGCGCCTTAATTGTCTCCACGCTAGTTGCAATGTTGTCGTGCACGTACCCTTTGCCATTGGTCACAAAGTTTCGCGTGTAAATAAGGATTCGATCTTCCGAAACGCCAAAGGTAACTGCGGCAACTGCGATAGTCAACACTCGCAACGATGTCATGATCTGATCTGGTTATATCATCGGCGCCTCGCTGAAGTTGATACGATTGGCGAACTAAGATGCGCTTAATCAACCTCGTGCTCGTAGCGACCGTTTCCCTCTGGGCCGCCGATCCGCCCGAAATCCCGCTTTGGCCAAACGGAGCGGCGGGTTCCCAAAATCTGACGCTCAAAGAGAGCGTCGAGAACGTTGGTAAGGAGCGTGTCGAACGCCGGGTCACGAACGTAACCAATCCGACGATTTCGGTCTATGTTCCTGAAAAGGACAAAGCCAGCGGAGCGGCTGTTATCGTCGCGCCGGGCGGGGGGCATCGCCACCTGTCCTACGACAATGAAGGCCACTTCGTCGCTCAATGGCTACAGAGCATTGGTGTCACGGGCATTGTCCTGAAGTACCGGCTTGCGCGGTCGGAAGGCAATCCGTTTCAAGTTGAAGACCATGTCCTTAAGGATGCACAACGCGCGATACGTCTGGTGCGCTCCCGATCCAGGGAATGGAGCGTCGACGCGAATCGTGTCGGCATTCTCGGATTCTCAGCGGGTGGTGAGTTGGCCGCCTTAGCCGCGACCCGCTACGACAACGGCATTGATGGCTCAACTGATCCGATCGACAAAGAAGGGTCGCGCCCCGACTTCCAAGTGCTCCTCTATCCGGGGCTCCCGAAGGATTCTCGCATCACAAAGGATATGCCGCCGACATTCCTTTGCGCGGCGCATGATGATCGCCCGAGTATCTCTGAAGGCTTGGCCGAATACTACCTCGCCGTCAAGCGAGTCGGTGTTCCGGTGGAACTGCATCTATACACCGGAGGCGGTCATGGATTTGGTATGCGCAACCGAGCCCAGTTCCCGATCTCCACATGGCCTGCGCGTTTACAAGATTGGATGGAAGAGCGCGGTTTTCTGAAGAAGCATGAATCGAGTACGAACAAATGAGCTATTCACGCCGCGAACTCTCGATGCTTCTTGCCGCCGCCTCAGCAGGAATGGCTCAGGATCAATCTGCGCTTCCCTCAAAGCTGTTCAACTTCGAAGACCTTATCGTCCGACAAAACGGCAAAAACAGGCAGCGACCCGTGTTGAAGGGCAAGACTCGTAAGGGTTTCAACATCCAGGTGCATCAAACCGAGCTAGCACCAGGTCTTGCGCCCCACGGACCGCACCATCATCTGCATGAGGAGATGATCTTCATTCGCGAAGGCACGCTCGAAGTAACAATCACTGGACAAAGTCAAAAGCTGGGTCCTGGTTCCGTCGTGTACGTGGCTTCGAACGAGGAGCATGGTTGGAAAAACGTTGGCGAAACGCAGGCACATTATTTTGTTCTGGCGCTCGGTCAGGAATCTTAACGGCTGCGGCCCGTGGCCCCATTACCTAAGGATTTAGTGTAAGATCTATCGAAAGATTTAAAGGAGATTCATGCACGGCCGTAGTAAATCATTTGCCCGCTTGGTTTCAGCGATCATCTTTGGCAGCCCGATCGTCCTCCTGGCGGATCCCGGCTTCGGGAGTTTGAGGAGAAAAAACATTGACTTAGAGGTACGCCAGCCGGCCCTGGTCCGATTGTCGGATACGTCGATTGCATTCACCGGGAAGGTTGCCAGTAAGGAATATCAGGCTGTACTTGAGAGTCTCCTATCCACGCTCGAAACCGAAATTGTTTCTCATGAGAAGACGTTGCAAAAGAAACAAAGTCCGAAAGAAGCCGAATGGACGTTGTATTTAAACGTAACCGGATACGCGGCTCCGCAGCCGCATAAGAACACGCAGCGATCCGGAAACACGACAACCGTGACGAATCGATGGACAGGCTCGTTGAAAGTCGCATATCAAGTGCTGGATCAATCCGGACGTGTTCATGATGCCGACAACGTGTCGGACATGTATGACAAGACATATGTAGAAGGGGCGGGGAAGGGTGCAAATTCCTTCTTCGGAATTCGTGTTCCAGGCGCCAAGGCTACCGCGGAACCGATTCCTCAAACACCGGAAGATGTCAAACAGATCCTGGTGCATAACGTGGTGAACCGGATTGGCGCCAAGTTGGGCAATACGACTCTGGCGGTGCCAGTCAAAATTGCTACGGGAGAAGATCGTCTGAATCGGGCGGCCGACTTCATGGATCAGCGGCTCTGGTCCCGGGCTCTCGAGGAGCTGCAAGCGACTCCTCCGTTTTCGAATGTTGAGCATGAATCCTACCGGCTCTATGACCTCGGTCTCGTTCATGAGGCGATGTCCTATGAATCGAAGTCCTACAAGGACCAGCGGGCGAATCTGTTTCAAGCCCAGGAATACTATGACAAAGCGTTAGAAACCAATCGCAATGAAAAGTATTTCGTAGAAACGGTAGCGCGTCTTCGGGACTCCATTGCTCGTTACCGCACGCTCGACCAGCAGCAGGCGCAGGAGAAAAAGACCGTTACTCCAACCACGCGCGCGCGTAATCAAGAGGCGCCGCCGACGCCGGCGCCGGCCCCTGTGCAGACTCCTCCTCCTGCACCGCCTGCAGTGCCGACGCCGAAGGCGAATACGGCGAGCGACATCATAAAGCTCTATCAGGCATCCGTTCCTGCTGACCAGATCATGGAGATCATCCGCAGCGCTCCCCTGGAGTTCAATCCTGTCGATATCCCCACAGTGCTTGCAATTAATAAGGCTAAGGTGCCGATCGATATTCAGAATGAGATGCGAAAGAAAGTTGGCGCTAGTCCTTTGCCACCTCCTGAACCCGCGAAGCCGAAGACTGCTCCGAGAAAAGCAACGCCTCCAAAGGCGTAGCGCAATACTGCAATGACACGGCGGGAATGGTTAGCCTTGGCGGCTACCGAGGTATTGCGTGGCCAGAACGCTTTAGACGTCAATGGCGCCGCGCGGGACTTGACTTATCAGGCTCTTGAGCTGCTTTCAGCTCAATCGGCGAAGCCGGATATGACGAAGGCTGTTTCGTTGCTGAGGGGCGCGCTAGATCAAGATCCGAGCTTCGGCGATGCCTATTATTACCGGCAACTCTGCCTCAAACGTCTTGGGGAGAACCCGGCCCGGCAGAAGTTAGATCTGCAAGCGGCTGAACGCTACGAGTCCGAGGCGCTGCGCGATCAGCGCGATCCTTTTGTTTTGGCTGTTCCACGCATCTACGAAAACCTTGGAGCTGTCGGACAAAAGTGGGCGTTAGTCGTCGGCGTGAGCCGGTTCAATCCAGACGCCGGCGCGGCGCCGCTGCAATACGCCGACGCGGATGCCTCCGCATTCGCCGGCGCATTGCGAGATCCCCGGATAGGACGGTTTCCTGGCGATCAGGTGTACCTTCTGACGAACGATCAAGCAACGACACCCCTGATTAAGGCGCGTTTGAACACGATTGCTCGTCGCGCTAAGCCAGAGGATGTGGTGGTTGTTTACATATCGACACACGGATCGGCGCGTTCCGACGATCTGCGGCGCGTAAGCTACCTACTGACTTACGACACGAATGTCACAAGCCGCGACCTCATCTTCGGGAGCGCCTTGCCGATGGTGGAGATCTCCAGCATTCTATGTAATCGCTGCGTCGCCCAAAGAACCGTTGCGATTTTCGACACATGTCATAGCGGCGCCGCGGAACCTGGCCAAGCGCTTGGCGTCCAGGATCTCGATCGTCTTCGCGAAGGGGCTGGCCGTTACATCTTGAGTTCGTGCCAAGCCGATCAGCTCGCATATGAGGCCGATGGGAACGGATATTTTACGGCGAGTCTGATCCGGCATCTGGCTCAGGGAAAGGGATGTATGCGGCTTGGAGACTTATTCACTCGCGTACAGCAGGACGTTACCGAGAGTGTTCAGAAAAAGCACGGCAAGGATCAGCGCCCCGTCATCGCCAAGAGCGAGAGCGCCGCGGAAATCATACTCGGGACACCGGTGGGACAGTCTCCTGAGACGTGCTCGGCTTAGGTTTTTCAAACCCTCTTTCAACAATGAATCCAGATACGGCGCCAATGAGAGCGCCAGTCCAACTCACCCATAAGATATTCGCAGCAAGAAGAAAACGTCCGGCAATCACATACAACAGAACGACTGCGATGATCGTCACGAGAATTAACCTCCAGTCGTTAGCCGGCGGGAATCGCCATACCAGGACTGTGAAGACCGTTCCGATGATCACATCGAGTAAAAAGAGCCAAACTTTTTTTGGATTGGCGACGTAGTGCCCGTTTAGTTCCGCTTGGATTGCATTTGCGTTTATTACGACTCCTGGCAACATGCCATGGGAACTCTCATGAAAATCGTTGCTCTGACGGAAAGTGCCGCCCACCAACACGATCCTATCCTTTATTCCCTGCTGCGACAAAGCAGGCTCTTTGAACGAGTCAGGGAATACGGTAGGCTCTAGCTTACCGTTTGGAGTGCAGCCCAGCAACTTTGTTGCGGGAATGCGATCCAGCTTTTCGCCCTTGTGAGTAATCATCAATTCCGGCGCGTTTGCATCGGATGGCAACTCGCGGAACCGCATGGCTGTCTTTCGGGAAAGCGCCGGAATGAGTTCTTTCGAATTTTCCAATGGATAGCTGCGAGGCAACCGGCGAATGCGAAGGTCATCATCACGCGCGTAAGCGGGGACAGCCCAGAGAAAACCGGGATTTGGAGTGACCATCTGACCCAAAGCTACGCCGGGTTTCATGAACTGAGCGTCGCAGCCAACGAGCCATTGAAGGAATGATACTTCGCGAGATACGACACTTGCAGTGGCTGACCAAATAACGCTCTGCCCCTCGGCAGCATCGGTGTGCAGGAATCGATAACCCTCGGAATCTGTCACCAAATCGACCGCAACGACCTTTGCTTCATTCTTCAAAGCGAGATTGACGAGATCCATTACCTTCTCCGGCTTCAGCGGAGAAGCACTCCCAAAGCAATCCCGATAGGACTGATCGTCTACGTCGATCACGACAGGACTGTCCGCCGCCGCACGTGACTCCGGCATCATTTTCATGTACAAGTCGAACGCAAAACCTTCCATGCCGGCGAACATTCCGTGGAAGTCCGGAAAGAGCAATAGGAAGGTGACGACCACCATTATCAATTCGGATTTCAGAAGCTCACGGGATCTGTGGCTCACGGTCCTTCCACGATCTCAGCCATGGTTGCCAACACTCCCTGCCGGGCGGTGGTTACAGTCGCCACGCTGGCGCCCTCCGACGAGAGCTGCTCTAGCCATTTAGCGCTCTTTTGCCATTCCGGGTTCAGCTTGGCAAACCCATCGGGAGCAGCGATAACCACCCACGCCGGCAAGCTTTCCGGATCCGGCGTGCAAGAGCCATTGAGGCCTTTCTCGAGAAGATAACCGCCCGGAGCCAGATCGCCCACTTTTGCAATGCCTTCCGGATCCACACCACGGTCCCACTCGAAGGTGAAAGTCTTCAGCTCAACATCCTTCCAAAGGTGCGACAGCCGAAAACAGTATTTACCTTCGAGAACTCTGTGCAGCGACGGTCCCCAATGAACACCTCGTTCGTCCTGAAGAAGAAATGCGTCATTGGGGCTTCCTCCTGCCCGGGCGGCAAGCGTCACGGGCGCCCGCGCTTTGCGCTTCCAGAGTGCCTCGAGCTTCGTCGAGAGCCCAGCCACAAACGTAGGTGGATCGATCTTACGAACGTAAACTTCACCCGAAGCCGCTGTGACGCAGGGGGTCACCTTGCAGGGAACATTCCTGCAGGAGTATGCAAGCCATGCCTTCTTGCACTCCAATACCAGATTGACTGATGAGCGTTCGCCCGAGATCTCGCTGGCTGAAGGAACAATCTCACCCCATCCAAGCGGTTTAGATTGCAACGTCCAGCCCTTATCTATCTCGATTACCCGTATTGCCTGCGCGACCAGAGGAAGGCTACAGACAAAGATAGCCAAAGGAACAAATTGTGAGAACAAGTTGAGCTCCGCGCTGGATTGTCAATATACCAAAAAACGCTGAGCTCAACGAGCCGCTCTTAGGGTTTGGATTTGGCAGGTGCGCTACGCCCCGCACGACCATGGCCGATAGTGGCATCCCATGCAGACGTTCCTTGCGGGCCATAACCCTCCGGCAGCTTCGTCCATTCGTCCCGGGAGAGGCCATTGAGATCATAGAGGACCTTTCCGTCCTTAATTGTCATCTCACACGTCAGCTTCTGGTTCCCGCGCATCTTAGCGCCGTACATATCGACAAACCCGAAATCGCCTTTGTTCAGTCGCAGTACCGCGACGTCTGCAATCGCGCCGACGCTCAGGTGGCCGAGATCTTCTCGCTTGATCTCACGCGCCGGATTCCATGTGGAACGGGTCACCACATCGTCCACCGACATACCGAGCGCCAGAAATTTGCTGGCGACGTTCAACATGTCTTTCATACCCGCGTTCATGCTGCCGATGTGGAGATCCGTCGAGATCGAATCCGGCAGAAAGCCCGACTTAACGATTGGTGCGGCCACACGCCACAGAAAGCTTCCACCTCCGTGACCGACATCAAAAATTACGCCGCGCTTGCGACCCTCAATGAAGCCTGGATTCGGCTTGCCATCCACCAACTCGTTCCGAAGTCCGGAAAAGGCGTGAGTATAGATGTCGCCGGGCCGCAGTTTTTTGGTCAGCAACTCCTGCAACGGCCGAGTAGAATGATCGGTCCCGAAATCGACCATGACCGGGATATTCCCTGCCATTGTTCCGGCCTCGACTGCGCGATCGACCGGCGTCCACTCCGGCCCGCGATAATGAGCCGTCTTAATGCCGACGACTACGCCCTTGTGTTTCAGAGCCATGTCGGCAGTGGCCTTCGCGTCCATATCTTCTACCTGATGCTCGAATTTGTCGCCGCGCATACCGCTGCCGACGATATTGAGGAGCGCCAGCACGCGCGTCTTCGATCGGTCGAGGATCCTGTCCTTGAAGTCCGGAAAATTACGCCAGCCCGAACTCCCGGCGTCGACGATCGTTGTCACGCCGACGCGCAGTGTGAATCCGTCCGGCATGATGCTGTTGTCGCCGGCATACGAGCCGCGTTCTCCTGTACCGGTGAAGACATGGGTGTGAATATCGATCAGTCCCGGCGCGACATACAGTCCCGACGCGTCGACGGTCCTTGTCGCGGTCTCCGGATCGATCTTCTCGGCCACCGCCGCGATCTTGCCGTCCTTGATCGCGACATCGCGAACAGCGTTCAGCTTATTCTTCCCATCGAGGACATGGCCGCCCTTCAGAAGAAGATCGTAGTCGGCGCCGAGAAGCACGGCAGCCGAGGCGCATACACAAAGCAGAGTTTTCATAACGATGGCGATGCGGCAATTGTAGCTAACTGAATGTTTTGTTACAACTTCCACTGCCCTGGTTCACCGCCGCCATACCCAGAAACTGCCTCTCGGGAAAATCCTAGGAGATTTTTGACCCTAATTTTACGCATATATGTTTGATGAACCTAAACTACAAGCGCCGGGACGCCGTTTGCGAATGCGGTCGTGGTTTCACCAAAAAGTCGCCGAATCATAAGCGCTGCGATATCTGCCGCCGCGCGATGCTGGAAACACCGCGTAAGCCGTCTAAGGAGCCGCTTCGAGACCCGGCTCCCGATAGCGCCTGCTCGCTTTCGGGCAGATAGGCCAACGACTCACCGGGTCAGAAGCGTAGCTCTATCCGCCTCCGAAAGGACCCCGTAGTCCAGGAGCGCCTGCTTCGCTTCCTGCAGTCCAGGAGCATCACGGCGTATCAGTTGCAGCAGAAAATCCGTGCCCTCGGTCAGCCGGGTGAGCGCTATGGCTGTAATAACAGTTCTTCGCAGGGGGCCCTGACGGACGTTATCGACGTACTCTTTGAGTATTTCCAGCGCTTCGAGAGTTCGAGATTCCCCCAACGATAGTGCGGCTTCTTCGGCTGTCGGGCCTCCTGCTTTGAGAAACTGCGCGACGAAATGCACTCCATCACGGCGCTCCAGCTCAATGATCGCGCTGAACACCGTGGCGATCACTTCCGGTTCGGCATCTGCTTGAAGGGCGCGCAGTCTCAAGAGCAAAGCCCCTTCGTCCCTTCCCAACCGCACCAATGCGCGCGTCGCTTCTATGCGTACTGTCT
>DASQLD010000590.1:0-3685 GCA_035630195.1 Bryobacteraceae bacterium | reverse complement strand
GCAAAGAGGAGCAGTTCAAACTCAACTACACGTTGTCCGAAAGCGGGCAAGATGCGAAGGTGAGCATGTTCACCGGACGAACGATCGCGCAGAAGAGCAGCGTTACGGCGTCCAAGAGCTACAACCTGCAGCGGGACTTTGTGTTTGAGCCGAAGATCTTTGGCGAGCTCAAAAATGCACAAAGCATCGTGCTGGCCTATGACGGCGTCAACCCGATGCCGCCAACGTTCTGCTACCTAAAGCCGTACTACTTGGACACCGCGCTGAACTACTTCCAGCAACTGGAGAGGAAGCTGATATGAGTTTCGAGGTCATTCTCCCGTTCTTGCGCCCCATCGAAAACCTGATCACTGATGAAGAAATCTCTGAGATCATGGTCAACGGGACGGGCAAGGTCTTCATCGAGCGTAGCGGGCTGCTAGAGCACGTACCGGGCGTCACTGTTGAGGAGAACACGTTACGAATTGCGGTGAAGAACATTGCCCGGCTCCTTGGGGATGACATCAGCGATGAGCAACCGTTGTTAGATTCCCGCCTACCGGACGGTTCCCGCGTCGCCGCAGTCCTGCCGCCCTGCTCGGTCGGCGGCACGACGCTCACGATCCGAAAGTTCGCGACGAGATTGTACACGGCACAGGAACTCGTCCGTATCGGGAGCATGGACGCAACTGCCCTTGAGATCCTTCGGCTAGCCGTATCGGAGCGCAAGAATATCCTGATCAGCGGCGGTACGTCCACCGGGAAGACGACCATGCTGAACGCACTGGCTACCTTCATAGAGGACACGGACCGGATCGTGCTGATCGAAGATACCGCCGAATTACAGCTTACGCACGATAATCTGGTTCGCTTTGAAGCTCGGCGTCAACAGCCTTCCTTACCCGCGGTGACCATACGCGATTTGTTGAAGGCAACACTTCGACATCGACCCGACCGAATCCTGCTGGGCGAGGTGCGTGGGGCGGAAGCATTCGACCTCTTGCAGGCCCTCAACACTGGCCATTCGGGCACTCTCGCAACCATTCATGCTAACAACGCGGCCCAGGCCATTACTCGCTTGAGTAGTTGCGTGCTGCAATCGGGCATTGATTTGCCTTTCCACGCGATCCGCAGCAGCATTGCAGACTGCATCAACCTCCTGGTGCACATTGAGCGACGAAACGGCAAGCGGTACGTATCCGAGCTCGTCACCATTTGCCGGTACGATCAGGCCCAGGATCGGTTCGAACTCGACCAGAGGTTCCGGGCGACGCCGGTCGACGTTTCGCGTACGGCGCTAGCGGGCTAAATATCCGTGCCAATCGTCTCGGGCAGGTCAGTGTGAGGAAGCACGCATTTTATGCGCATATTAAGCTAGGAGCTGCGCAGTATGGACAAACAGTCTGCGCCTAAATATATCCGCGCCAATTTCCGGCCCGAGGACCGTTTGGCCATAGTGCTGATTCAGAAGAGTTCGGGAAGCGTCATCCAGCGCCTCTCCTCTACAGAGCAGATTGCTTCAGATGAGTTTCAACGCTGGCTCCGGTACATGAACCGAGAAAAACACGAGATCTACGTCTCGATGAATGCACTCCACTCCGACGCCCGGGGGCGTACGAAAACCGACGTGGATGAAGTCCGACATGTCTATCTGGACTTTGACGTGAAGGGCGATGAGGCCGTTCAGGCGCTAAAAAGCCGCCAGGACCTGCCGACGCCGAATCACCTCATCGAGAGCTCGCCTGGCAAGTGGCAGGTTGTCTGGCGCGTGGAGGGCTTCAACAAAGATCAAGCTGAGGTCCTCATGCGCGGTATGGTCCAGGAACTCGGCGCTGATCCGGCAGCAACGGACTCCTCCCGCGTCTTGCGCGTACCTGGGTTTTATAACCACAAGTACTCCACACCGCATTTTGTTCGCGTCCAGAACCTGACTGACGACGTCTATGATCCGTCTCGCTTCCCCGATTATCCAGACGACAGCCGGAGCGCGCGATCGGCTCACGTCAGCGGTGTTGACCGCGGCCGCGCGGCGGAGCTGGGGGTCACGCAATCTGAGCGGGATTGGGCGTACGCTAATCGCGCATTAGCGAGAGGAGACGACCCCGAGGAAATCGTCCGTGCCATAGAGAAGTACCGGTCCGACAAACCAAACCCGGAGTATTACGCCCGGCATACGGTCGAAAAGGCGCTACGGGCTGCCGCGCGACCGTCAGCGGCCCATCTGGTCGAAGCCGGGGCAGATCGGGAAAGGTGAACTACGCGTGTCACGGCGGTCAAAGAAATCAGTTTGGACACTCACCACGATCCTGATCGTTGCGGTTACGGCCGTTCTCCTACCTCGACGTGATCACGAGAGCAACTGGCCCGCAAGGATCCACATTCGACTCCCGAGCGGAGAAATCATACGCGCAGAGGTCAGCGCTACATGGCCTGCGGTCGAGCGTGGACTGATAGAACGACCATCGCTGCCATTCGACGAAGGGATGCTGTTCGTGTACCCGAATGCGGCACGTCACAGGCACTGGATGTACCAGTGTTCGGTCCCGCTCGACATTGTCTGGCTTACGAGCGACAAGCGAGTCGTAGAGATCGTCCATGGCGCTCAGCCTTGCTCCGATGTGCCATGTCCGTCGTACGGGCAGAACGATTCGTCACGATTTGTCCTGGAGGTGGCAATGGGGCGGGCCAAGCACTCTGGCCTCCGGGTCGGCGACCGTCTTGAGTTTCCGATTGGTAGCGATCCCACGGTGGCACGCTTAAGCACGTCCGGGGCATCGCGGCCGCCGCCATCTGTGATGTCGGAGCCCTTTCGGACGCACTCGCCGGTTGCCAAACCAAGCGCCATCTCGAGACTCTCACCTTCGCCCGGCCCTCGCGCGCTACGCACGATTCAGTCACTTCGCAGTCTGCCGACGGTGGGCACAGCTTGGGCCTAGATGAGTAGCAATTCGAGGGAGCGATACAGACATCTCGCTCGACCATTCTGGCGCCGGTGTGTTGGGCACTGCTTCGGGCTGAATTCCCGCGCCCTGGCGGTCTGCAAAGCTTCTGCTTCGCGGCCTTGCCGCGCCCTTCTGGTTCCGGTTCCCCCATTCTGGTCTCCCCCGGAAATGCAGCTCCTTGCCTTAGGAGCGGCAGCCACTCGCTCTCGGGTGCCCCAACAACACAGGGCAGAAAGGACGAATCGAAATGTTTATGAATCGCTTGACTCTCATTGGATTTCTCGGCCAAGACGCCGAGCAGAAGTTCACCCGCAACGGCGGCCCGTACACCATGCTTTCCATCGCAACGAAGCGCTCGTGGAGGGATGACTCAGGTGAGTGGCAGTCACGAACCGAGTGGCACCGCTCTCTGGTTTACGGCAAGCTCGGGGAGTTCGCGACGACCCTTAGAAAGGGCGCACACGTCCAGATTGAAGGCGAGCTGCGCAGCCGCGAGTACCAGAGAAACGGCTCCAACCATCGCGTGTGGGAGTGCATCGCTGAATCGATCCTCAAACTCGATAGAGCGGAACGGCAGGAGGCAGCCGCAACTAGTGAGGCCGAGCCTTCGGCGGAGGACGTGCCCTTCTGATATGGAGCGACCTGTCAACCCCTGAACGAGGCTGACGGTTTATTCCGGAAGTCAGGCCGGCTTTCCTCCGCAAGGAGGGGAGCCGGCCTTTCCGCTTTCCGGGAGATCTCGTGGATCCTGAAGTGTTCCCGTC
>DASQLD010000589.1:0-22060 GCA_035630195.1 Bryobacteraceae bacterium | reverse complement strand
CCGATGGGCGGCAATATGACGCAGGACACCGGGGAGTTTCGAATTGCCGATCTGGCGCCGGGCCGATACTGGATCAGCGCCGTGTATCGCCGCATGAGTATGTTTGGGGAAGCGCCTGCGCGCAACACTGCGGATAAGCCGGAAGAAGAATATGTCACGACTTACTATCCGGGGGTGATCGATCAAGCCGGCGCGCGGCCAGTGGATGTCGTCGCGGGGCAGGAGCTTCCCGGCGTAGATATTCGATTGCAGAAGGCCCGTGTGTTCCGGATCCGGGGCAAGATAACAGGCGGAGCAGAGTCCGCCAGAAACTTACGCGTGATGTTAATGCCGCGCGACTCGATGATGATGATGATGGGATTCATGGGCGGCGCGGGAGGGATGGTAAAGGAAGACGGCTCATTTGAGATTGGCGGGGTGCAGCCGGGGTCCTATTATGTGAGCGCAATGGCGAACCAGGGAAGGCCTCAGCCGATGGGGAAGGTCGCTGTGGACGTTGGGCGTGACAATGTCGAAAACGTTGCTCTTGTGCTGACAGGACCGCTGACTCTGAACGGTGTGATTCGCATTGATGGAGATGTCGAGCAGCTTGAGAAGGCTGCCGGCAAGAAAATTACTTTCTCGAGTGTCCGCGTTCAATTAATGCCCCTGGAAGGGATGAACTTCGCCAATACCGGTGGGCAAGCGAAGGACGATGGCACGTTCACGCTCGAGAATGTCGGGCATGACAAGTTTCGTGTGATGGCAATGGGTTTGCCACAAGGAACGTGGCTGAAGTCGATTCGCGCAGGCGAGCAGGAAGTGCTGGATAAGGGACTTGATTTGAATGCCGGTTCCTCTGGACCTTTGCAGATTACGCTGGGTGTGGGAACCGGTTCTGTGAGTGGAACGGTTCAGGATGCCAAGCAGAAGCCGGTATCTGCCAGCATGGTGCAATTGATCCCCGATCCGATGAAGGAAGAACGCTACGATCTAATCCGCGTCTCCAGCACCGATCAGAACGGCCAATTCACGATGCAGGGCATCCCTCCCGGTGAGTACAAAGTGTTCGCGCTCGATGACGTTGAGTCCGGCGTTTCAACGGATCCCGAGTTCCTGAAGACCCATGACAGCAAGCTAACGAAAGTCACTGTCAAGGAGAATAGCCAGCAGTCGGTGTCTTTGACGCAGATCTCAGTGGAGACGAATTAACGTTCTGGAAGCGGGCCCGCTTGGGGGCCAGGTTCGCTCATCTCCACGATGGAATTGTGAGCACACGATCAACATCTCTGCACGTGTGGCGCCTTCATTTCGAAGCCCTGAGGAATGTTTCGCGTCCCAAGGCTTACGCGTCTGCTCCTACGGGCGACCTTCTCCGCTGCATACGAATGCGACTTCAGGTTTGGAATCACCAGACAAGTGGAAGACGTAGCTACTCCGGGCTCTCGCCCGGTGGTATCGATGAAATCGATACCGCGGGCTGAAAGCCCGCCCCACAATGTCAACACCTACAAAACCACGGAATATCCAAACTTCGGAACTGGCTGCTTAGTCGGATAGCAGATTTGCGATCACTCCGGAGTATAGCTTCCAGCGATGGATCTCTTCGGTTAATACTTTTTCGCCATCGGTGGTGATGGCATAGAACTTCGTCTCCCTGTTGGCTTCCGTTTTTCCCCAAGTACCTTTAATTCGACCTTGCTGTTCGAGGCGAACGAGAGCAGAGTATAGGGTGCTTTGTTGAAACGGAAGCGTAGCAGGAGAGGCTTGTTGGAGCCGTGCTGCAATTGCGAGCGCGTCCTGTCGTCTGACTTTTTGCAGCGTGCTTAGGACGATGAGGTCTAAGGTACCTTGTAACATCACTATCGATTTCCTAGTTTCACTTTTCGAACATTTGGCCGGTTGACTGAGGGATGTTTCAGGCAACCGGCCGGGGCACAAGCGAAAGCTCTGTCAGGGATTATTGAATGCTTCTACGTTTACGGGAGAAATACAAGATACCGGTCAGTCCGGCGCCGAGGAGGCCGAGGGTGGCGGGCTCGGGAACTTGGGACAGATCGGTCGAAATTTTGCCTTCATAGAGGACACCGAAGGGGCCGCCGTCGCGCTGGTAGGCCGCGATGGTCAGAACGTTCAGACCAGGGCGCAGGGCGGACGAGATGTCGAAGTTGATGAGTCCTTCGCCCGGTTCGCAACCGATGATGCCATCGGCGCAGGCGCCGTCCTGAACGGTCAGCGGGGCTTGGAGAAGAGTGGTGTTCATGTAGACAGCGGCAGTGTCGTCCGCCCAAACGCTGAGGGTTGCCGACGTGACCGGTCCGCTGGAGAGATCGAGTACGAACCATTCGAGGAAGTTCGCGGTCGATGAGATGGAGTAGGGGTTGAAGATGAACTGATTCGGAGGAACGACGGTTCCGTCGGTCTGACCGTAGCTGACCCATTTTCCGCCGCTCGCGTGATTTGGCTCCCATGCGGAGTTAGGGGTGATCAATACGTTACCGCCCGGTGTGAGGGGCGCGAGAGGGGTCAGTGTCCGATTGAAGTTGCCTTCGTTAATGCTGTCGCCACTGGCAAAGTTCACCGTCGCGCCGAGGCCGAGAGTTTGAATGGCTGCGGCAAGCACGCCGATGGTAATGCTGCGTTGCAAAAAGTTGAATGTCATGTTTGTGGATTTCATGGAAAATTTAAGTCCGTAATACTTTACTGACCCAGTAAACCATTGAAAACGCACGATCGACAATAGGCCAAACGAATCAATTATTCGTACTATTCCGTCAGGTATATATGGATAAATAAGGTAAGGAGTATTCTCCCTTAACCCTTTAAGCTGAGGTTCGCGTAAGATAGAACCGATGGAGTACAGGCAGGCGCTTCTCGTCCTATTGGCAACCCCGTTTGTCGCCACAGCCGAAGTTCGATTCAACCGCGATATCCGGCCGATCATGTCGGATACGTGCTTCCGCTGCCACGGGTTTGATTCGAAGACACGTATGGCTGGTCTGCGGCTCGACAGACGCGAAGAGGCGGTTAAGACCACGAAGTCGGGAATTACGCCGATTGTTCCGGGACAACCCGAGAAGAGCGCCATCATCGAGAGGATCTTCGCGACAAACCCGGCCAAGCTGATGCCGCCGAAGCACGCGCACAAAGAGCTGACGGATATCCAGAAGAATCTCATTCGCCAGTGGGTTTCAGAGGGCGCTGTCTATGAGGGGCATTGGTCGTACGAACCGGTTAAGCGGCCCGAACCTCCGCAAGTCAGCAGCGACCTGATTCGCAATCCGATCGATAACTTCATCCAGGACCGCCTTCGTCAAGAGAGCCTTCAGCCTTCGCCGGAAGCGGACAAACGAACGTTGATCCGGCGGGTAACACTCGATCTTACGGGGATTCCGCCGACGCCGCAGGAGGTGGATGCCTTTCTAAAGGACGAGTCGCCGACCGCCTACGAAGCGGTGGTTGATCGGCTGATTGCATCGCCGCGCCACGCGGAGATGCAGACGATGCGATGGCTGGATGCCGTCAGGTATGGCGATACGGCAGGCTTCCATGGCGATAATCCCTGGCCTGCATGGCCCTATCGCGATTACGTGCTGCGCTCGTTTAAAGAGAATAAGCCCTTCGATCAATTCACGCGCGAGCAGTTTGCGGGGGATCTTCTTCCGAACGCTACGCGTGAGCAGATCGTTGCGGCTACGTTCAATCGGCTGAATCGCGCTTCAGCGGAGGGTGGACTCCAGCCTAAGGAGTATCTCGCCAAGTATGGAGCGGATCGCGTTCGCACCACGAGCACGGTCTGGCTCGGCGCCACGGTTGGTTGCGCCGAATGTCATGACCATAAGTTCGATCCGTATCTGTCGAAAGATTTTTACGCGATGAAGGCTTTTTTCTCCGATATCAAGGAGACGGGCTTGATTCCGGATCGCGGTGTGAAGGCGTGGGGCTCGAAGATGCTGCTGCCGTCACCGGAGCAGGAGGCGAAGCTTACCGAGTACGACACGCAGATTACGGCAGCCAAAAAAGCCCTTGCGGCGAAGGCGAAAGAGCTACAGGAGAAGCGGTGGGAATGGGAGGATCAGCTTGTCGCGCGCCATCAGAAGGGAGAGCTGGCTTGGCAGTATCAGCGTCCGATCTCCGCGACTTCCGCTAACGGAGCTACTCTCACTGTCTACAATGACGATGCCGTCGATGCCGTGTTTTATCTCTTCGGGTCGGTCTATTCGGAGCGTAAGAAAGGCGCCGGTCTGATCATAGCCTCCGGCGAGAATCCGGATAACGAAACGTACACGGTGCAGTTCAAGCCGGGTCAGGGAGTTTGGACTTCGTTGGGCATCGATGTTCACCAGGATGAGAGCCTGCCGGGAAATCGTGTGGCGCGAGGCGCGGACCGATTCACGCTGACGGAAGTTGAGGCTGTGACGGCGGAAGGACCGCTGGAATTCCTTTTGGCGACATCTCATGAGTTTGGCGAGCCGCTAGACCAGCCGGCGATGGCGGCGATCGATGGCGATCCCGCGACGGGATGGGGAGTTTCGTTTGGTGAGGCTCGGAATCCATTTCTTGCGCTGCGGCTGAAGAAGAAGCTAACGACTACTGCCGACACGGTCGTCACGTTGAAGTTGAAGCATGACTCTGCGTACCGGCGAGCGACGATTGGGCGTTTCCGCGTGGCGATGTCGGCGGCTGAGTACTCGGCGCCTGAGAGCGGGGAGTCGGCTACGAAGTTCCGTTTGACGGGGAAGGATGAAAGTGTACTGACGTTATCGCTCGCAACGGATCGAGGTGTTCCTCCGGCTGTGTTGAATGCCATTAAGGTTCCTGAGGATGAGCGGACGGAGGATCAGGCTAAGGAGATCGAGAGCTACTTCCTGTTTTCGCAGCCGGATGTTCAGCCGGCGATTGTTAGTCTTGCGAAACTTCAGGCTGCTCGGAATCTTCTGGAGGCGTCGATTCCAAGTGTGATTACGACTGAGCGAGTTCGGCCGCGTGTGACACGTGTCCTGGCGCGCGGCAATTTCCTCGATGAGTCGGGTGAGGTTGTTACTCCCTCTATCCCCGTTATTTTCGGGAATGTCTCGCCTGAGGGTCGTCAAGCAACAAGGCTCGATTTGGCGAACTGGCTTGTGTCGCGTGAGAATCCGCTGACGCCTAGGGTGTTTGTGAATCGCCAGTGGCGCGAACTTTTTGGAACGGGTTTGTCGAAGGTGCTCGAGGATCTTGGATCACAAGGCGAATGGCCGACGCATCCGGAACTGCTCGACTGGCTTGCTTCGGAGTTCTTGCAGGGCTGGGATGTGAATCATGTGGTTCGCACGATCGTGACCAGTCATACGTATAGGCAGGCTTCGTTGACTACGCCTGTGCTGGAGCAGAAGGATCCTTATAATCGCTTGCTTGCTCGGCAAAGCCGGTTCCGCGTGGATGCCGAGGTTGTGCATGATATTGCGCTGTCTGTCGGCGATTTGTTGAAAGAGCGCTTCGGTGGGCCGAGCGTTAAGCCTTATCAGCCTTATGGCTACTACGCGACGATGAACTTCCCGAAGCGCGAATATTCGGCCAGCCGCGGCGACGATCTTTATCGGCGGGCTCTGTACACGCACTGGCAACGTACGTTTTTGCATCCGAGTCTTTTGGCCTTCGATGCTCCGAGCCGGGAAGAGTGCACGGTGAATCGCTCCTCGTCGAATACGCCGCTGCAGGCGCTTGTGTTGCTGAATGATCCGATCTACGTGGAAGCGGCTGAGGCGTTTGGACGGAACATCGCGACCTCCGGGGGGAAGTCACTGGAGGGTCGGCTTGAGTGGGCGTTCTTGAAGGCGTTGAATCGTCCGCCAGATAAAGAGGAAGTGAAGATGTTGGGCGATTTGTATAAGCGGACATTAAAGCGCCAAGGGGAAGCGGTCGCGATGACGACGGTGGCGCGCACCATTCTGAATTTGCACGAAACGATTACGAGGAACTAGCAGCCATGGATAACACGCTACGTAGAACCTTCCTGCGCCAGGGTCTGGCGGGCCTCGGATTGATTTCGTTGAATCAATTGCTGAAGGGATCGACGGGTGTGGTGAATCCACTGCACCACGCGGCGAAAGCCAAGCGGGTCATTTTTCTTTATCAGGCGGGCGGGCCGTCGCACCTGGAGACGTTCGACTTCAAGCCCAAGCTGGCGGAGATGCACGGTAAGGGCATGCCGGAATCGTTTACCGAGGGCCAGCAGATCGCGCAGTTGCAAGGACGTCCGTTGGTATGTTTCGGGCCGCAACACTCTTTTCAGAAGTTTGGTCAGTCAGGGCAGGAGATGTGCAATCTGTTCCCGCACATCGGAAGTGTTGCCGACGATGTTTGCATCGTGCGCTCGATGTGGACAGAGCAGATCAATCACGATCCGGCGCATACGTTGATGAATACGGGGTCGATTATTGCGGGTCGGCCGAGTATGGGGTCTTGGGTGCTGTATGGCTTGGGCGCGGAGACGGAGAATCTGCCGGGTTTTGTGGTGTTGTTGTCTGCGGGCAAGGGCGGACAGATGCAACCGATCGCTGCGCGTCAATGGTCGGCGGGCATTTTGCCGAGCCGTTTTCAGGGTGTGAATTTCAATTCTGTCGGCGATCCTGTGCTGCATATTAAGACGCCGAAAGGGACCGATGCTCTCACGCAGGAAGACACGATCAAAACGATCAGCGCGTTGAATCAGCATCGGAATAAGGCGTTGGCGGATCCGGAGATTCTGACGCGTGTCGCACAGTACGAGATGGCTTTCCGGATGCAGGCTAGCGTTCCCGATCTGGTGGATACGTCGAAGGAGCAGCAGGCTGTTTTGGATATGTATGGCGCGAAGCCGGGCGATGGATCGTTTGCTTCGAATTGTTTGCTTGCACGGCGCCTGGCCGAGCGCGGTGTGCGATTCATTCAGCTTTATCATCGCGACTGGGATCATCATTCGGGTGTGAAGAATAATGTGATCTCGAAGGCCCAGGAAGTGGATCAGGCGACGGCGGCGT
Source organism: Bryobacteraceae bacterium (assembly GCA_035630195.1). Lineage (GTDB taxonomy): Bacteria > Acidobacteriota > Terriglobia > Bryobacterales > Bryobacteraceae > DASQDN01. The sequence goes on along the minus strand of DASQLD010000589.1, from coordinate 15,080 downwards.
TGATCAAGGATTTGAAGCAGCGCGGGATGCTCGATGACACGCTTGTTGTTTGGGGCGGGGAATTTGGGCGGACTCCGATGTCGCAGGGTGGCGATGGGCGCGATCACCATATCAAGGGCTTCTCATACATGTTGGCGGGCGGTGGGATTAAGGGCGGAATCTCGTATGGGTCGACGGACGATCTTGGGTACGCGGCGCAGGAGAACCCGGTCGCTGTGCCCGATTTTCATGCGACGATGCTGCACCTGCTCGGGATTGACCATCAGAGATTGACGGTGAAATTCCAGGGTCTGGATGCGCGGTTGACTGGAATTGCGGGTCGGGTGGTGACGGATATTCTGGCTTAGGACGAGGCTCAGGCGGCTGGTAAGACGACTTCGAGTCGGGCTCCACCTCCCTTGCGATTGCTGGCGTGGATGGCGCCTCCGTGTTGCTGGACGATTCCTTGCGCGACGGTGAGGCCAAGGCCTGTGCCCTTGGCGTCTAAGCGACTGGTGACGAAGGCGTCGAAGATGTCGGGCAGAACGCCGGGCGGGATACCGGGGCCGTCGTCGTCGACCGAGACGCATACCCATGGTTTGCCGTCGCGACCGTAGCGTCTGGTGCTGGTTTGGATTTGTCCTCCGGGCTCGATGGCATTGAGCGCGTTGCGGTAGAGGTTTACGAACACCTGAACCAAGCGGTCATTGTTTCCGATGACTGATTCGTTTTCGGGAATATGCGCTTCGAATTTCACCTGGCTCGCTTTTTCGTCGATGCCGACTAAGGCCCACGCTTCGTCTACGATTGCTTTGAGTTGGACGCTTTCCGTGGTTTGCTTCCTTACTCGGGCGAAGTCTACCAAGCCTTCACTGATGGTCCGCAAGCGCTGCGTGACTCGCAGCATGCGATTGAGGCGGTCCTGGGCTGGGGGCTGAGGGACGGTTTCGAGGAGCTTTTCGATCGATCCGTGCAGGACAGCTAAGGGGGTATTCATCTCGTGCGCGACGCTGGCGCTGAGTAAGCCTAGGCTTGCTAGGCGGTCCTGCGCTTCTAGATGATCGAGAGCCTGGCGGAGTTGGGTGACGGTCTGGTTCCGCGAATGCATGATCTGGCCGATTTCGTCTTCGGTGATGAAACGATCGTCGATCAACTCGTGCTCGCGGTCGCCACGCCGCGTAGCCTCATCCGCCGAGAGCATCCACTGGATCGGCCCGTAGACGTAACGCGGCATGATGACGAACTCGAGCAGGGCGACGGCAAAAACGTATAGGGCTCCCAAAACTATTAAGAGCGTCACTTTGGCGCGCTCGACTACATCGTCATAAACGAGATTTGGCAAAGTAATTCGACGGTAAAGGCTGGTTTTTGGATCTTTACGGTATAAAATGTCGCTATTGGGAGCGTTCTGCCAGACCTCCCCCGGGTGAGCGTCGAGCCAGGATTGGATTTCGGATGGCAGTTGGAGCTGGTTGGCGGAACCTTCGCGGTAATCGTAAGTAGCGATTTTGGGTAGCCGCAGTAGAGGCCTGTCGGCTGCGAAGATCTCTGTTATCAAACTAATTTCAATTGTCTTGGCGGTCGCGACGCGCCTCTCGAACGCGGGAATTAACGCCAGATAGACCGAAACGCTTAGTACCAGGAAAAACAAATTGTGAAGAACGATGAGCTTGGGGCGGATGTGGAGGTTGCCGAATGTGCGCCCGAGGCCGCTTGCCGGAGTTATCTGTTGCATAACGAGCTTCGTTCTCGCGAAACAAGAATTCTTGCTGTATGATAGAACCAATAGAAGGGTGTCCGTCCCGGACCTGTAATGGCTCTCATCTTTCCGAAGTCGACAGATAAGTACGTAAAAATCGGCGCCGCAGTGTTAGGACTGTTGGCGGCCGGCGGCGGGGCACTTGCCATGTTAGTGGGGTATCCGAAGGTCATTATGACCGGGTATCAGCCCGTCCAACCCGTCCCTTATAGCCACAAGCTTCATGCGGGCGACTTGGGCATGGACTGCTATTACTGCCACTATACGGTGGATAAGAGCTCCCATGCGGCTGTCCCTCCGACGGAGGTGTGCATGAATTGCCACACTCGGGTGAAGGCGAACAGTCCCCGACTTGAAAAAGTTCGGGGTAGCTACGAAACCGGCAAGCCCATTGAGTGGGTGCGCGTGCATCGGGTGCCGGACTACGTGTTCTTCAACCACCAGTCGCACGTAAAAGCCGGCGTCAGCTGCATTAGCTGTCACGGACGCGTCGACCAGATGATCGAAGTCAAGCAAGTGGAGCCGTTGAATATGGGCATGTGCCTTGATTGTCATCGGAATCCGGCTCCCCATATCCGGCCTGCCGATCAGGTAACGAATCTTGCGTGGAAGCCGGACCGCGACCCAGCCGAAATTGGGCGGGAAATCATCCAGGCGCGCGGCATTAATCCTCCGGAGTATTGCTCAGGTTGTCATCGATGATCCAGATCACAAAGAAGCTGACCGGCAAGAAGTATTGGCGCAGCCTCGACCAGTACTACCAAACGACCGAGTTTCAGGACTGGCTCAACAAAGAGTTTCCGACGCAAGCGCAGGAGATGATCGACGAGCCTTCGCGGCGTAATGTGCTGAAGCTGATGGCTGCTTCCTTTGCGCTCGGTGGGCTGACTGCATGTCGTCGACCGGTTGAGCATATCCTTCCCTACTCGCGCGGTGTTGAGAACCTGATTCACGGCAAGCCTCTTTTTTACAACACCGTCATGTCGCTGGGTGGTTCGGCTACCGGGTTGACGGCTCGGACGTATGAGGGTCGGCCGACCAAGATCGAGGGCAATCCCGACCACCCGGCGAGTCTTGGCGCTACGCGTGGCTACCATCAGGCGTCTGTTCTGTCCTTGTATGACCCGGGGCGGATGCCGAATGTTCGGGGCGACGGGAAAGATTCGGACTGGAACGGTTTCACCAGCTACGTTCAGACTTTGTCGGGTTCGCTTGGTAATGGCGCTGGCTTACGGTTTCTGAGCGAGCCGATGAACTCGCCGTCGTTTACTGCCGTTAAGAAACATGCGCTTACGCGCTTTCCGGCTGCCAAGTGGGTGGAATACAGCCCGATTCACACGACCGCTACGGCTCAGCCGGTGGCTCCTCGCATCGCCTTCGATAAAGCGGCTGTGGTTGTTGCGCTTGATAGTGATTTTCTGGGGCTCGATGACACGACTGTCGTCGCGGTGAAAGAGTTCGTTCGCGGTGGACGTAAGGTCACTGACGAGAATCCGTTGATGAATCGGCTGTATGCGGTGGAGCCTCAGTTCTCGGTTACCGGCGCCGCGGCCGATCATCGCTTCCGGATGAAGAGCTCGGAGATTGCGGGCTTCGCCGGGGCGTTGTTGAGCGCGGTTCAGTCGCAGGAGCTGAAGGTCGTCGGTCAGGGCAACTCGTCGGCTGATAAAGCGCTGTCGGCGATCGCGAAGGATCTAGCCGCCAATCGCGGGAAATCGGTTGTGGTCGCTGGACCTAGACAATCCGGGGCGGTTCACCAGATCGTACATCAGATTAACCAAGCTCTTGGCAATGTCGGGCCGGTGGTCACTTATCTGAAGCCTGCTAGCGATCAGACGCGGCCTCAACTCGACGCATTGAAAGAACTGGCCGGAGAGATGGCGAACGGTCAGGTGAACACGCTGGTGATTACGGCGTGGAATCCGGCATTCAACGCGCCTGCCGATCTCGAATTTGAAGCCAACTTAAAAAAGGTGGCTAACGTTATTTACCTGGCGCAGGACCTCGACGAAACCGCGATGGCTTCGAAGTGGGCGATCCCGGCGGCTCATTATCTCGAGAGCTGGGGCGATGCGGTTGCGTTCGACGGCACAGCGAGTATTCAACAGCCTACAATTCAGCCTCTCCATGGCGGAAAGACCGCCGCAGAGTTGGTTGCTTTCGTTAGTGGCTATAAGGATCTGAAGGCTTACGACATCGTTCGGAATCATTGGCTTCCGGTTGTCGGCGGCGAAAAGGCGTGGAAAAAAGCGCTGCACGACGGTGTGATCCGGCCTGCAGCGGCGGTTGCCGGTTCCGCTGCTCCGGTGTTCGACACGGCTACACCTGCTCCTCCTACGGGCGGATATGAAGTGATCTTTGTCCCGAGCTGGTCGGTTTTTGATGGCCGGTTCGTGAACAACGCCTGGCTGCAGGAAACGCCCGACCCGATGACGAAGCTGACCTGGGATAACGCCGCGCTGGTGAGCCAGGCGACTGCTAGGAAGCTTGCCGTCGCGATGGGCGATGTGATCGCGATTGAGCGCAATGGCCGCAAGGTCGAGGGCGCTGTCATGATTCAGCCCGGTCTGGCGGACGACACGATCGTGATTCCGGTGGGGTACGGCCGTACGAAAGTCGGTCAGGTGGGCGAGGGCGCAGGTTTTAATGCGTATAAGATTCGCACCTCGGACACATTCGGGTATGGCGGCGGATTTAACGTGTCGAAGACGGGGCGAGTTTACCCGCTGGCGCGCACGCAGGAATTCGAATATCAGGAAGAGCCGAAGCTGGTCGGATTCCAGGAAGATGTCGTGCGTCCGATCGTTCGCGAAGGCACGATCGAAGAGTTCAAGAAGAATCCGCATTTTGCAACTGAGATGGTGGAGCATCCGCCGCTCAAGTCGCTTTACGGAGATTACGATTATTCGAAGGGCCAGCAATGGGCGATGGCGATCGATCTCAACGCCTGCGTCGGCTGCAATGCCTGCATGGTTGCTTGCGTGGCCGAGAATAACATCGGTGTTGTAGGCAAGGAGCAGGTCGCGCGCGGCCGCGAAATGCACTGGATCCGCATGGATCGCTACTATACGGGGCCGGTGGACGAGCCGCAAGTTGTCACGGCTCCCATTCCCTGCATGCAGTGTGAGACGGCGCCGTGTGAAAACGTCTGTCCGGTGGCGGCAACGGTTCATAGTCCGGAAGGTTTGAACGACATGGTGTACAACCGCTGTGTCGGAACCCGCTACTGCTCGAACAACTGTCCTTATAAAGTTCGCCGCTTCAACTTCCTGAACTGGCACATCAACGAAGCCGAAGTCACCAAGATGGTTTATAACCCGGAAGTGACTGTCCGTATGCGCGGTGTGATGGAGAAATGCACGTACTGTGTGCAGCGTATTCAGAACGCCAAGATCGACGCTAAGGTTGAGGGGCGCAGATGGCTGAAAGATGGCGAAGTCACTCCGGCCTGCGCGCAGGCGTGTCCGTCTGACGCGATTGTTTTCGGCAATGTCAACGATCTGGAAAGCCGGGTGGCAAAGATGAAAGTGTCGCCCCGAAACTACGGAATGCTCGCGGAGTTGAATACGAAACCTCGTACGACTTACCTCGCAAAGTTGCGGAATCCGAATCCGGAACTGCAACCTGTAACTGCCGCGGAGGAACACCATGGCTGATCTGGCAATCAAAGATCCGCACGTAACGCCGGTGCTTGTGGAGGGGAATCCTTCCCTGCACGAGGTCACGAACGACGTTGCGCAGATCGTTGAGGGAATCAACAGAAACGTTCCGGTTCAGTGGTATATCGCGCTCGCGATTACGGGCAGCATCACTTTGTTGCTGTTCGCCATGCTCGGATACTTGGTGGCTACCGGTATCGGTGTTTGGGGTAACAACCAGCCGGTTGGCTGGGCGTGGGACATTACGAACTTCGTCTTCTGGATCGGTATCGGCCACGCCGGCACGTTGATCTCGGCCATTCTGTTTTTGTTCCGCCAGAAGTGGCGTACTTCGATCAACCGGTTTGCTGAAGCGATGACGCTATTCGCCGTCGCGTGCGCGTTGATTTATCCGCTGTTCCACACGGGCCGTCCTTGGCGCGCCGCTTACTGGCTGCTGCCGCTGCCGAATACTCATCTGTGGGTTTGGCCGAACTTCCGTAGCCCGCTGGTTTGGGACGTGTTTGCTGTCTCTACCTACGCTACTGTTTCGGCGCTGTTCTGGTATGTAGGACTTGTTCCGGATTTGGCCACCATGCGCGATCGGGCGACTGGTCTGGCGCAGAAGATCTATGGCGCTTTGAGCTTAGGCTGGCGCGGATCGGCGCGTCACTGGCGCAACTACGAAATGGCGTATTTGATCCTCGCCGGTCTTTCGACGCCGCTGGTGCTTTCGGTACACTCCGTCGTTTCGTTCGACTTTGCGACGTCGGTCCTGCCGGGCTGGCACACGACGATCTTCCCGCCGTACTTCGTCGCGGGCGCGATCTTTTCGGGATTCGCGATGGTCGTGACGCTGATGGTGATCGCGCGCTGGGCGTTCCAGATCGAGCATCTGGTGACGATTAAGCACCTCGAGAACATGAATAAGATCATGCTCGCGACGGGCACGATCGTTGGCTATGCGTATGCGACCGAGTTCTTCATCGCCTGGTATAGCGGCAACCCGTATGAGCGGTTTGTATTCATCAATCGCGCGTTTGGTCCCTATGCCTGGGCGTACTGGACGATGATCAGCTGCAACGTGATCTCGCCGCAGTTCTTCTGGTTCAAGAAACTGCGCACGAGCGTGGCGTTCATGTTTGTCCTTTCGATCTTCGTGAACATTGGTATGTGGTTCGAGCGCTTCGTGATTATCGCGAGCTCGCTCCATCGCGACTTCCTGCCGTCGAGTTGGGGATACTTCGTTCCGACGTGGGTCGACATTCTGACCTTCTTAGGAACGTTCGGGCTGTTCCTGACGCTATTCCTGTTCTTTGTGCGCTTCCTGCCGATGATCGCTGTCAGCGAAGTAAAGGGCATGATGGCTCATCAGCAGATGCATCACGATGCGCACGGACACGCTGCAAAAGACGGCGCGAAAACGCATGACGCGTCGCCGGGGTTGACTCCTGTTACGGGAGGTGGCCACTAATGGTTGTAAAGCATACGAATAGCCCCGCACTTAAGGAGAAGTCAGTCTACGGCGTTGTCGCTGAGTTCGATCGACCGGAGGCGCTGGTGGCTGCCGGTCATCAAATTCATCACGGCTTAGGCTACAAAAAGATCGACGCGTTAACGCCGTTTCCGATCCATGGAATTGACGACGCCATCGGTGTTCCGCGCTCGATTCTTGGCTATATCGTGTTTGGATTTGGGTTGTTCGGTCTTCTGAATGCGATCTTCATGATCTGGTACACAAACGGGTACGACTATCCGTTGGTGATCGGCGGCAAGCCGCTGTTCGCGTGGGAATTTTCAATACCGCCGATGTTCGAGCTGACAATTCTGTTTTCGGCTTTCGCGGCTGTCTTCGGGATGTTTGCGTTGAACGGTCTGCCGAAGTTTTATCATCCGATCTTTGAAATGGAAGGTTGGGAGAGAGCCACTGACGATCGCTATATGTTGGTGATCGAAGCTTCCGATCCGAAGTTCGATATCGAGCAGACTCCGAGGGTTTTGTCCGAGCTGGGCGCGCTGAGAACCGAGGTTATTGCGAAATGAAGCGCCTGGTTCTCATGTGTGCGACGGTTCTGCTGGCCGGCTGCGCAACGCAGTCCTCCCGTAATACCCCGGTGACGATTATTCCTGACATGGACTATCAGGAACGCTACGAGCCGCAAGGCGATCGCACGTTTTACAAGAGCAGGTCTGAAAAAGAAGACTTAGAGAAGCATCCGATCTTTGGCGACAATCGCGCCAGCCGCCGGCCTGTCGAAGGCACAATCGCGCGCGGTACTTTGGTTGAAGATGACGGCTTCGCAACCGGCGTGGTCGACAACATGTACATCGGGCGCAACCCGCTGAAGGTAGATGCCGAGTTGCTGGCGCATGGACAGCGACGGTTCAACACCTATTGCTCGCCGTGCCATGACCGCACCGGCCAGGGTCGTGGACTGGTGGGGCAACGCGCAGTATGGATTCCGACCAATCTGCATGAGCCCCGCGTGAAGGACATGAACGACGGGGAAATTTTCAACGTGGTTACGAACGGACGACGGTCGATGCCTCCTTACAGGTTCCAGGTGGTAGACAGAGATCGATGGGCGATTGTCGCTTACGTGCGCGCCTTACAGCGGGCGACGACGGGGACAGTTGCCGAAGTGCCGGAAGACAAGCGCGCGGAATTGAAATAGATGATACAACACGCTACTCACGCACAGGATTCTTACCGGATGGATCCGGCGCTTTGGACGCGAGGACGCAATGCAATTGCATTTGTCGCGCTCATCAGTTGGATTGCGGCGATCGCGGGGTATTTTCTTGAGCCGGCGCGGTTCTTCCAGTCCTATCTGGTCGGCTTCTTGTTTAGTATTTTTATTCCGCTGGGTGGTTTGTTCTTCCTAATGGTGATGTTCCTCACGGGATCAGCCTGGAGCGTCACGATGCGGCGGATCGTCGAGAATATGGTGGTAACTCTGCCGCTCGGATTCCTGCTATGTGTTCCGATCCTGTTGGGGATGACAACGCTTTATCATTGGGCTCACCCGGGTGCGGCCGATCATGACGCGCTGCTCAAAGCCAAGGAGGCGTTTTTAAATCCTAGGAGCTTTGCGTACCGCACGATCATTTATTTCTTGTTGTGGAGCATCTGGGCGACACGGATCTACCGGCACTCGGTGCGGCAGGATACGACGAAGAGCCTTGATCAGATGCACGCGATCTCTCGCTGGAGCGCGCCAGGTCTGTTGATGCTGGTGCTGAGCGGAACGTTGGCGGCATTCGACTGGAGCATGTCGCTCGATCCACACTGGTATTCGACGATCTTCGGTTTGTATTGCTTTGCCGGTGGCGCATTCGCGTTCATGGCGACATGGCTGCTGATTCTGGTGGCCTTGCGAAAGCGCGGCGTGCTGAGCGATACGGTGAATGTCGAGCACTATCACGATCTCGGGAAGTGGATGTACGCGCTTACGATTTTCTGGGCTTATATCGCATTCTCGCAGTACCTGCTGATCTGGTACGCGAACATCCCGGAAGAGACAGTGTGGTTCCTCCATCGTTTTGAAGGGACGTGGAGCTGGGTCAGCGCTCTGCTGCTGTTCGGTCACTTCATTATTCCGTTCATACTGATGTCGTTCCGGTCAGCCAAACGGAATTTGAAAGCTCTGACGTTAATGGCTGTCTGGTTCCTGATCATTCAGTACATCGATTTTTACTGGCAGGTGATGCCGACGTTCTATCCGCACGGTGTTGCGCCGCATTGGCTGGACATCGCGTGCCTGGTGGCGCCGGCGAGCGCAATGGGACTGGTTTTCTGGTCGAGGATGAAGGCGCATGCGCTGATGCCGATCGGCGATCCGCGGTTTGCGCAGTCGCTCGGGTTCCAGAACGCGTAGGAGCAGGTGAGAGATGGATCATTCCGAATATCGAGAAGAGATACTCCACGGCGACCATCCGCAGAGTTACGACCATAGTGATCCGCATGCACGCTCGATCGTGCTCTACATGGCTGCTACCGTTGTCGGCCTCGCTTTGGTTGGGATCGCGGTCCAGGTTTACTACGACTTAGTTGAGTCCAAGGAAGTCTACGAACAAGTGCTGTCCCAGGATAACTGGCAGCTTCAGGATCTTCGGAATAAAGAACAGTGGGAACTTACCCACTACGGGTACGTCGACAAGAATAAGAACGTCGTACGGCTTCCGATCGAACAAGCGATGCAAGCGGTGGCCCAGGATGCCGCCGAGAACAAGCCCAAGTACCCAACGACTTCATATCGTGTGAAAACGGCAGCCGAACTGGCGGCCGGTGGAGCGCCCGCGGCCGCTGGAACCGCCACGCCTCCGGGAAGTACTCCAGCGCCCGGTGGAAGTAGTCCGAATGTGCAACCAACGCCTGCGCCGAGTAAGTAGTTTTGTTGCGACGTCGCTTATGGCCCTGTTTGCGCCGGGCCTGCTGGCGCAGGTCCTGTTCGCGCAAGTGAATCAGTTGCCGTCGGAGTTGGTGGGAGTGGATGTCGTTGAGCATATCGGCGAGAAGGTCGATCTCGATCTGCAGTTTACGGCCGAGAACGGCTACCAGATTCCGCTGAAGCAGTTGTTTCACAAAGGGAAGCCGGTCTTGCTGAATTTTGTGTACTACCGCTGTCCGATGCTCTGCAATCTGGTGCTGAACGGCCAGACCGCAGCGCTTCGGGACCTGGCTTGGACGGTTGGAAAAGAGTTTGATGTGGTGACGATCAGTATCGCGCCGGAAGAGCAGTTTAACCTGGCGCAGGCGAAGAAGAAGTATTATCTCGAGACTTATGGAAGACCGACCAGCGGGGGCTGGAGTTTTCTGACGGATTTTCAAGGCAACACGAAGAGATTGGCCGATCAAGTTGGATTTCAGTATCGCTGGGACGAGAAGACTCAGCAGTGGGCTCATGCGGCTGCGGTGATGCTGTTAACACCGGATGGCAGGATCTCCCGGTATCTGTACGGGGTCCGGTTCAAGGATCGGGACCTGAGGCTTGGATTGACTGAGGCTTCGGAAGGCAAGCTCGGTAGTGTTGGGGATAAGTTGCTGTTGTTTTGTTTTCATTACGACCCGGAGGCAAAGGGCTATGTGCCGTTTGCACGTAACATCATGAAAATCGGAGGCGCTCTGAGCGCGGTGTTGCTGGGGGTTGTACTCAGTTTTCTGTTCCGGCGGGAGCGTCATGCGCCCTTGCCAAGTGGAGTGGCTACCGTAAAATGACCTGGCTTCGCGATTGGATGATGGGCCCACAGGCCTCGACTCTGGCGCCGAATATCGACAATCTGTTCATGTTCATTTCGGCGGTCAACACGTTTTTCTTTGTGTTGATCGTCGGGCTGATTCTCGTGTTCGTCAAAAAGTATCGACGCCGTTCGCCTAATGAAATTACGCCCCATATCACGCATAATCAGACGCTTGAAATTATCTGGAGCGTGCTGCCGCTTTTTATTCTGATTGGCATTTTCTTCTGGGGTTTTCACGGATATGTGGTTGCGCAGATTTCTCCGGCCAATTCCATTGAGATTCAGGTGACGGCCAAGAAGTGGGTTTGGCAGTTTGAGTATCCGGACGGAATGCGCACTTTGAACGACATCCACGTGCCGGTGAATCGGCCAGTGCGCCTGGTGATGAATTCAGAAGATGTGATTCATAGCTTCTTCGTGCCGGCGTTTCGCATTAAGAAGGACGTACTGCCGAATCGATATACAGAAGCTTGGTTCCATGCGACTAGGCCGGGCGTTTACCAAGTCCTCTGCACCGAGTATTGCGGTAAGGGACACTCTGACATGCTGGCGAAGATTCACGTCGACGATGACGCGACATATCAGAAGTGGCTGGTTGAGGGTGATGAAGAAATGAAAAAGATGCCCCTCAAAGAACTCGGCCAACTGGTTTATGAGAACAAGGGCTGCGCTACCTGCCACTCGCTAGATGGCACGCGCGGTCAGGGCCCGACCTGGAAGGGTGTTTTCGGACAGACGCGACAGTTTGCCGATGGCAGTTCGGCCGTAGCAGATGAGAATTACATTCGGGAGTCGGTTCTCGATCCACAGAAACATATAGTGCAGGGCTACGAACCGATTATGCCGACGTATCAGGGATTGATGCGCCCCCGGGAATTGCTGGGCGCGATCGAATATATCAAATCGTTAAAGTAGGCTAGGCGTCCTATAATTGTAAGGGATTTTACTATGGCAGATGTTCACGCACATCACGCGCCCGGAGAGCATTACCTTAACTCGCCGAAAGGCTTGAAGAGCTGGCTCTTAACGGTAGACCACAAGCGAATCGGTGTCATGTATCTGTGGTCGGTACTGGCCGCATTTTTCCTCGGCGGCATCATGGCGCTGCTGGTTCGCATTGAGTTGCTGTCGCCGAAGCAGACCATCATGACGGCAGAGGCCTATAACCAGGTCTTCACGCTTCACGGCGCGATCATGGTGTTTCTGTTTATCATTCCGTCGGTCCCGGCTGCGCTCGGGAACTTTGTCTTGCCATTGATGCTAGGCGCCAAGGATGTGGCCTTCCCCCGGCTGAACCTGGTGAGTTTGTATCTATATTGGGTGGGCGCTGCAATGGCCCTGACGACGATCTTCTTCGGCGGTATCGATACGGGTTGGACCTTCTACACGCCGTACTCGACATCTACGGGCGGCGCGGTAGGGCTGGTTGCGCTGGCGGTTTTCGTTGCCGGTTTCAGCTCGATCTTCACCGGGGTTAATTTCATCGCCACCATTCACAAGCTGCGTGCTCCGGGGCAAGGCTGGTTTCAACTGCCGTTATTTGTGTGGTCGATGTATGCGACCGCGCTGATTCAGGTGATGGCTACGCCGGTCCTCGGAATTACGGTGCTGCTATTGTTCATGGAACGGCTCTTCCATGTCGGGATCTTCGATCCGGCGCTGGGTGGTGATCCGGTTCTCTTCCAGCACTTCTTCTGGTTCTATTCGCATCCGGCGGTCTACATCATGATCGTTCCGGGATTCGCGATCATTTCCGAAATCATTCCTGTCTTCTCGAAGAAGACCATTTTCGGGTATCGCGCGATTGCGTTCTCATCGATTGCTATTGCGATTGTGGGCTTCCTGGTTTGGGGACACCACATGTTCATCAGCGGTCAATCGACATTGGCCGGGGCGATCTTCTCCTTCCTGACATTCCTGGTTGCGATTCCTTCCGCAGTGAAGGTGTTCAACTGGTTGGCGACAATGTACCGGGGCTCGATCGATCTCAAGGCTCCGATGCTATACGCTATCTCGTTCCTGATGCTGTTTTCCATTGGCGGACTGACAGGAATCTATCTGGGAGCGCTGGCTGTCGATATTCACCTTCACGACACGTACTTCATCGTTGCTCACTTCCACTACGTGATGATGGGCGGTACAGTGATTGCGTTCCTGGGTGGATTGCATTACTGGTGGCCCAAGATGTTCGGCCGCATGTATAACGAGAGGCTCGCGCAGATCGGCTGCGCTCTGGTGTTCATTGGCTTCAACGTGACGTTCTTCACGCAGTTTTTGCTAGGAACCCGTGGAATGCCGCGACGCTATTACAACTATCTGCCGCAGTTCCAGGAGCTGCATCAGATCTCAACCGTGGGATCGTGGATTTTGGGCGCGGGACTGTTTCTGACGGCGGCGTATTTGCTAGCGACCTTCCGTAAGCCGATGGATGCCGAGATGAACCCGTGGGGCGGCAAAACGCTCGAGTGGGAAGCGCAGTCTCCGCCGATTACGCAGAACTTCGATTTCGATCCTGTCCTGAAGCATGGACCGTACGACTACCGACCTGAGAGGCCAAAGCTAGATGAACCAGTCCATCACGGCTGATCACCGCACCGATAAGCACGGCGAGGTTCATTCCGAACACGACCCGAGGCTGCAGCACCACTTCGCGACGTTCGAGCAGCAACTCGATGCGAGCAAGATCGGGATGTGGCTCTTTCTCGCAACGGAAGTCCTGCTGTTTGGCGGGTTATTCGTCGGCTTCGCCTTGCAGCAGGCATCGCATCCTGAAGCGTTTCTCGCGGCCCATCACCATCTCGACAAAAGCCTGGGCGCGCTGAACACTGTCGTGCTGCTCTTTTCGAGCTTCACGATGGTGATGGCAGTCCACTCCGCCGCTACGAACAAGCAAAAAGCTCTCATCCGTTATTTGCTGATCACGCTAGCGTGCGCGGGAATCTTCCTTGTCGTTAAAGCGTTCGAGTATCACCACAAGTGGGAAGAAGGTCTGCTGCCGGGCAAGTTCTATTCGCACAAAGGCGACACGGTCAAAGACCAGTTCATCTTCTTCAGCTTTTACTTCATGATGACCGGGCTTCACGGAATTCACGTCATCGGCGGAATGATCGCGATTACGTGGACGCTGTTGAAGGCGAGGAAGGGAACGTTCGACTCGACCTACTACACGCCAGTGGATCTGGTTGGATTGTACTGGCACTTGGTCGATTTGATCTGGATTTACTTGTTCCCGCTGTTGTATCTGATTACGTAGGAGTCAATGATGGCGCTCGATACTACTGCTGCCGCTCACCCCGAAGTTCACGATCATGAACCGCATGTCCATGGCGGCCCCAAGCTCTATGGCGCGATCCTGGGGGCGCTGCTGGTGCTCACCGTGATCACTGTCGGAGCGTCGATGATCGATTGGGGTGGCGGTATGGCGAACGTGATCATTGCCATGCTCATCGCGACCTTGAAGGCTTCGCTTGTCGCCTTGTTCTTCATGCATCTGCGTTGGGATAAGCCGATGACCGGTATTATCTTTTGCAGCACGCTGTTCTTTCTAGGATTGTTTTTGATCGGATGCTATACGGACCAGGTTGCCCGCCCGTGGCCGGAACCGGCCAATTTGAAGCCTCCTGTCGCTAAGCCAGGGGCGCCTGGGTCCGGACCCACAATGCCGGGTACGACTGCCCCGGTGGGGACTTCTCCGGCCAGTTCCGCTCCGGTGACACCGCCCGCGCCGGCTGCGCATTAATATCTATCTAATTGCAGCATTGACGTAGGGAGAACGCTCCCTCCCGGTCGCGGCTCAGCAACACTTCTCGATACTCAGAAACGTTTACTTTCGACGAAGGCTTTCAATCTCGCCAGCGCCTGATCCCATTCTTCCGAGACCAGATTCAGGTAGTCTCGGATCTCTCGAATCGGCTGTGGATCCAGCTCGAAGAGGCTTTCACGGCCTGCGCGGACACCGCGTACAATTCCGACATCTTGCAAGACGCGAAGATGTTTCGTGATGGCCTGGCGGGTAAGTTTGGAGCCTTCGGTTAACCGGGCAATCGAGTGCGCCTGACCGCTGGAGAGTCTGTTCACCAGCGATAGCCGCGTTTCGTCTCCCAAAGCAGCGAAAATGTGGGCCTGAGGTTTGGCCGGGCGGCTACGGGTTTTGGCGGACATAACTTTCAATGTTGGTCATCTGCTCCGCCCATCCGCCTTCATTCATGCGAAATGCTTCGGGACGACGGTTGGCGGGTACTTTGTCGAAGCCGGACTCGGTGACTACGAGAAGAGTCCCATTCGAGGTCTTCTCCAACCTGAACTCGACCAGGGTGGGCGATTCCTGCGAGTAGTCCGTCTTAGGGTCTACCGCGTAGGGATGCCACGTGAAGGAGAGCAAACGCTCGGGTTCCATCGCCTGTATTACGGCTTCCCATCTAACGTGCTCGTAGCCTGGATAAGTGATGTGGCCGCTGGAGGCT
>DASQLD010000588.1:0-9506 GCA_035630195.1 Bryobacteraceae bacterium | reverse complement strand
CGTTCTTTCCATTAAGTTTAGGCACGAGCGCGATGTTCTGCGCCACGGTCCAGTGAGGGAATAATCCGCCGTCCTGAATCACGTAGCCAATCCCCCTTCGTAATGACACGGGATCAAGAGTAGATATCGGTTTGCCGTCGAGCAGAATTTCGCCGGAAGCAGGCTCCACCATCCGGTTGACCATCTTCAGCAGTGTGGTCTTCCCGCAGCCGCTGCGACCTAATAAAACCAGTGTTTCACCGTGAGAGACCTGCAGGTCAATGTCCCGCAAAATTCTGCGGCCCGCCACTTCATAAGACACGCTGCGGAAATCGACGGCGGGTGTACTCACTCTCTGCAAGGCTACCAAGAGCGTGGCCTCGATATAATCAACGCAGCAATGCCGACCAGTCGTAGAAACGTCCTTAAGACGATCGCATCGGCCGCGGCCGTGTCGCCGTTAGCAGGGCAGCACGAACACCACGCGGCGAACGAGTTCGTTCAGATATCAGCAGCCAAGCCGACTTACAAGCCCAAATTCTTCTCTCCGGCGCAGTTTGCTACGTTGCAGGTCCTTGTTGACCTCATTATTCCGCGTACCGACACGCCGGGAGCGGCTGATGCCGGCGCACATCGCATCATCGATACAAGCGTGTCTCGAAACAAAGTTCTTCAGACCGCGTGGCGTGACGGACTCCAGTGGTTGCACGAGCAGTCGAAGAACAAGCCTTTCCCCGCTATTTCTCAAGATGAGCAGGTTGCGATTCTCACGGCGGCGTCGAATGGCTCCGATACCAAAGGTATGAAGTTCTTCACGTTGCTCAAAGGAGCAACCGTAGACGCCTACTACAGCACACAGGAGGGCTTGACGACAGAGCTTGGCTGGAACGCGAACACGTTTCTACCGGAATTCAAGGGCTGTACGCACAAGGAACACCAGAGTTAGGCCCATGCAGGTAAAAGCTAGCAACACCGTCCACGATGTCATTGTGATTGGCAGCGGCGCATCCGGTGGAATGGCGGCGTGGAACTTGACGCGCAAGGGCGTGAATGTTTTGATGCTCGACGCCGGCGCCAAATTCGATCGCTCGAAGTTTTGGTCGCACGTAAAGCCGTGGGAGTGGCGCGATCGTGTTGAGGCTGGTAAGCAGCCGCCTCAATTTTTTGTCGACACCAAAGAACAGCCGTACGTCACCGATCCGAAAAGCCCGTTTGATCTTGTGCGTGTGTGGGGTCGGGGCGGCAAAACGAACGTTTGGGGACGCGTGTCGCTTCGCTATTCCGATGTTGATTTCGCCGGGCCGGAGCGTGACGGCTGGGAGATTCCGTGGCCGATCCGCTACAAGGATATTGCTCCTTATTACGATCAAGTCGATCAGTTAATCGGCGTTTGTGGTGGGGATGATGATCAGGATTCGCTTCCGGGTAGCCGCTATCACTTGCCGGCGCCCGCGCCGCGCTGCGGCGAGCGATTGCTGCAGAAGGCAGCCAAGCAGGCGGGCGTGTCCATTGTGGCGGGGCGCCGCGCAGTGCTCACCAAACCTCACAATGGCCGTGCCGCCTGCCATTATTGCGGGGCATGTGGCAAGGGGTGCGATGTCGCCGCGTTCTTCAACTCAACCGATTACTTGCTGGAGCCTGCGTTCAAGACCGGTCGTTTGAAGATCATCGATAATGCCGTGGCAGCTCGTCTGCTGGTGGACGATAAAGGGCTGGCGAACGGAGTTCAGTATTTTGACCGCTACACGAAGGAAGAGCATAAGGTCTATGCCAGGCGCGTGATTGTGGGTGCATCTTGCATCGATTCGACGCGCCTGTTATTGAACTCGAAGTCGACGATGTTTCCGAACGGTATCGGGAACTCGAATGATGTGATCGGCCGGTATCTGACTGAGCAACTCCGTTTTCACATGATCGGCTTCGCGCCGGAACTCATCGGTACGAGAACACTCAACGACGACGGAATCGGCGGCGAGCATATTTACATGCCGCGGTTCAATCATCGCGACGGACGAAAACGTGATTATCTTCGCGGGTTCGGCGCACAGTTCTGGAACACCGGCTCACAGCCTGGACCGAGTTGGGCCAAGGCGATTCCAGGCTTCGGAGCTGAGTTCAAGAAGTCCGTCAAAGCCCGTTTTCCTGCGCTCGTCTCAATGCATCCTTATGGCGAAGTGCTGCCGAGGGCGGACAATCGCGTGACGGTAGAGGGGACGCCCGTCGATCGCTACGGTGTACCGCAGGCTCGCATCATCTTCAGTCATTCCGAAAACGAACGCAAAATGACGGCGGATATGTACGACGCTGCGGAAGCGATCATGAAGCAGGCGAAGGTAGAATTGCTTCCTTACGAACGCGGCAAGATTGATTTTCTGGGAAGCGCGATTCATGAGCACGGTACGTGCCGCATGGGGTCAGATCCGAAGCGGTCGGCGCTAAATGGTTTCTGTCAGATGCACGAAGTCAAGAATGTGTTCGTCGTGGATGGAGCTGCCTTTACGACGGCCAGCGAGAAGAATCCGACGCTGACGATTCTCGCATTGGCATGGAGAGCCACAGATTACATGGCCGAAGAAATTCGCGCCGGCAACATCTAACGTTCGGGGGACACCCGCTGCGGCATGCCCCCCGATAGGTAGTTCTAGTTAGTAGCGAAGCAGTAGAATTTTCCGGCCCCGCCAGTCGCTACGAGGTTTGCTTGGGTACATCCCTTCGAGCCGTGAGCGAAGTTCCAGGAAGTCGGGTTTGTGCCGCCACCCTGCCGGTCATGATGACCGACGTTGGCGCTTCCTTCTCCTGTACTCGTCCAGTTCTTGCATGTCGTGTCGGCATCACCCGGTGTCACCGTCCCATCAAGCTGAGAGCCGGTGAGGATGTCGTGTTGATTCGGCGTATCGCCGCGCCCATTAACGACTTCGCCCTTCTCCGTCAGCGAGTTCTCTTTGCCCAACTTGTTATTGTCCGAGTGCAGGTCGGCTACACTGGTCGCAACAACGACTCCCTTGGAGTTCATCCAAGGACCTTTGCCGATGCGATCTTTCGCATTTACGGCAGGCTTGCCGTCGGCCGCAGTGGCGCTGAGATAAGCGCGCCAAGTCTTGGTGCTGCCGGCCGCTTTCGCGAGATTCTGGCAGTGCTGGTCGGCTCCGGCGAGGCCGCCAAGAGCAGCGCCGTTACCGGGACCGGAACTCGTGATGAAGAAGCTCATCTTATCCGGCGACGTCTGAGCGAAAGCGGGAACAGCAAGGAGGATCGTAATGAGGAATGGGATGTTGGTCATATGTTACTCCTTCGGGGATGATATCAGCATCTCCCATGGAGTTGCGCCGAAGTCACGCATATGATAACTAAACACACACATGCGAATGACAAGGCGGTTTGCAATCCGGCAGTTCGCGGCGATGCTGGCTTCCTCGCCGTTATGGGCGGATGACGATCCAATGTTGGATGCGGTCTCAGTCATGCACATGGCTGAACTTGCCAAGAAGAAACTCGACCCCGTTGCCTGGGACTATCTTGAGCTCGGCGGCGAAGACGAAGTGTCGTTGCGGGATAATCTCGCGGCGTTCAATCGTATTATTTTGCGGCCTCGCGCGCTGGTGGATGTGCACAAGATTGACCTGTCGTTGGAGCTTTTTGGACAGAAGCTGGCATTCCCGATCCTGCTCGATCCTGCAGGCGGCAAGAATTGCTTCTATCCCGACGGGGAGAATGTTGTCGCCCGCGGCGCCGCCGCAGCAAAAGCTCTTCAAATTACGAATGGCGGCATCGACAAGCTGGTGGAATCGGGCAAAGGACCCGTCTGGTTTCAAGTGACGACGGGCGCGCAGCTCCGCAATACCCAAACGATGAAGACTTGGGTGAAAGGCCTGGAAGAGAAGGGCTGCTCGGGGATTTGTTTCACGACGGACATCATGTTCGTGTCCCATCGCGATCGGAATATCCGGAACAAGTTTGAGCGTATGTGGTGTGAAACGGGTTTGCCGGCGCGGGACGCGCAAGGCAGGCTCCCTGTGTCTCCGAACCCTGAGCGAGTGGGCATCTATCCAACACGCCCCAATCCGACACCCACCTGGGAGACGTTTCGGGAGTTGAAGTCTCTGACTAAGCTTCCGGTCCTGCTGAAGGGGATCCTGACGGAGGAGGACGCCAAACGGGCCGTGGAGTTCGGAGCTTCCGGTGTGATTGTCTCGAACCACGGAGCGCGGCAGCTCGATCATGTCGGCGGAACGATTGAGGCTCTACCGGAAGTTGTGCGAGGAGCGAACGGGAAGATCCCGGTGCTCCTCGATGGAGGCATTCGGCGCGGTACGGATATTCTCAAAGCGCTCGCATTGGGGGCCAAGGCTGTCTGCGTTGCACGACCTTACCTGTATGGCTTGGCAGCCTTCGGTCAACCTGGTGTGGAACGTGTGATTGAGCTGCTGCGCACAGAACTTGCTTTGGATATGGGATTGGCAGGCGTTCCGAACCTGTCAGCGATCGACCGAACGTTGGTGCGCATACGTGGGGAGCAGTTGTAAGAAGATGCAGTTCCGATCTCACTTCCTAGCTGCAACGCTTGCGTTTCAGATTCTAAGACCCGTCGATCAGTCCGTTCTCGAATCAGGAGCGGTGAAGATAGCGGCGAAGGGCTCTGAATCCGCAAAATTGATGGTCGACGGCAAGCCTGTCGCGATAACGAAGGCAGGTCCGAACGCGTTGACAGCGGACTTGAAGCTTACCCCTGGACAGCACGAGATCGCGGTTGATTCTCAGAAGATTCAAGTGTTCGTGAAGGGAAGCGGCCAAGTCCCCGCAGGCTGGGAAGCGTTTCGCGCGCATCCTCCATCGGCTTCCTGCGATGCATGTCATACCCCCAAAGAAAATGCCTGGACTGTCAAATCCTATGAGTCATCGTGCGGGGGGTGTCACGATTTAGCGAAGTTCCCGAAAACGCACACACATGCCGCAACAGTTCTGGAAGAGTGCCATCTTTGCCATAGTCCGCATGGGTCGAAAGCACGCTTCCATCTGAAGCTCACGAAAGAAACAGCCTGCAAGCAGTGCCACGGGTAAAGCCTAATAGGTCTTCAGCCGAATATTGCGCGCTTCGATCGACATGGCCCCTTTTGTCACGTGCAGTTGGATGCCGATCAAACCATCCATTTTGCGATTGGTTTTGTCGTCATCGACCAGAACGCTCATCACCTGACCGTTGACTAACTGAATAATCGTATTCCCCCGCGCAATGATGTGAATGTCGTTCCAGTCGTCATTCTTGATCAGGCCCTTCAGTTGATCGCCCTGACCCGTCGAGCCGATGGAGCCCGATTTCTTGCCCTCGGAAACATAAGCAACCTGACCGCGCAACGCCAGGAATCCACGCCCGCGCTCCTCGTAGATCTGGCCGGTGTACTGCTGCCTTCCGTCGATGTCGGCCTGATAGCCCTTGAGCACCCATTTGCCCACGTCCGGGAGTTCCACGCTGCGATATTGCACGCCGCTGTTGCCCATCTCGCCGGTTAACTTGTATTGCATTTTCAGTTCGAAATCCGCAGGCGAGCCTCCTTTCCAGATACAAAAAATATTGTGTTTTGGCTGATGATTGGCCTTTGTCGCTCCGATCATGGCCCCGTTCTCGGTCCGCCAGAATTCGGGGTCGCAATCCCAACCCTTGAGGGATTGGCCGTCGAAGATCTGCTCGAATCCAGTCTCCTCGAGAGGCGGCACGGGACTCCGCTGCGCATAAAGGCTTGATCCCAGCGCGAAACCTAGAATGATCGCTTTGTGTACTTTCATCTCTGAGAGAGAATGGTATCGGTAGTTCCATGTTGAATCAAGTCGAGCGTTTAGGAATTTTCATCTTCGCGGCCAGCGCTCTCGCGATGGCGGCCGACAAACCGCAGCTTCCGGACGGACCCGGGAAGGCGACGACACAGAAGGTTTGTGGTACGTGTCACGCCGCGGAACTCGTTATGAACAGGCGTGAAAGCCGGGAAGGCTGGAGTGGTGTCATTCAAGACATGATCATGCGTGGCACCAAAGGCACCGATGAAGAATTTGGCGAAGTGGCGGACTATCTGGTTGCCAACTTCCCGAAGTCGAAGCCGCTCCCAAAAGTCAATGTTAATAAGGCTGGCGCCGGTGAACTCGCCGTCGCGCTTGGCGTGGTGGATGAGAAGGCAGAGGCCATCGTGAAGTACCGCACCGAGAAGGGTGACTTCAAATCGATCGAGGATCTGCAGAAGGTTCCCGGTCTTGATGCGAGCGCTGTCGCAGCCAAGAAAAACAGACTCGTTTTCTAATTGATATACAATTTGCGCAGAAGCCAGACGCCACCGTTCTGGATTTCACCAGTGAGGAATACGGAAGAATGCGAACACGAAACGCCTTGATGGCGGTCTCTGCCGGGTGTGCGCTCGGATGCGGCGTGATATGGGCAGCCGATTGGACTACCGATGGTGCAAATTCTCAGCGCACGGCCTGGCAGCGTGATGAGAAGATTCTCTCGACACAGAGCGTCAAGAATATGAAGCTGCTGTGGAAGATCCAGCTCGACAACGTACCGCAGGAGATGCACTCGTTGTTTCCAGCACTCATCGTCGGCAGCGTGAAAACCGAGAGCGGACCGAAACAGATTGCCATTCAAGCCGGTAGCTCGGACAATATCTATGCGATTGATGTTGAGACGGGCAAACTTCTCTGGAAAAGGCATTTCGAGTACCCTACGCCGGCTCGCCGGGGACGCCCGGGTGATCCGCTTTGTCCTCCAGGTTTGACGGCGACTCCCGTTATTGGGCCAGCGACTGCTTCGGGTGTTCGCATTATTTATGCGCTTGCAGGTGATGGAAAGCTTCACTCGTTGAATGTCGCCGATGGTGAGGAAATCGCGCCACCGTTCCAGTTCGGCTATCCGAATGGCAAATCCTACGCGCTGAACCTCTGGAACGACATTGTCTTCACTACGACGGCGCAAGGGTGCGCCGGCAACCCGAATCAGATCTGGGCGGTCAACCTTAAAGATCCCGCGAAGAAAGTGATGACTTTTAACCCGAAGAGCGGCGGACTTTGGGGACGAACTGGCGCAGCGATCGATTCGAGCGGTACGGCTTGGGCTCCGACCGGTGATGGTCGCTATGACCCGGCGAATCAGGTGTACGGCAACGGACTCATCGGCGCTCGGGTGGTGGGTAATGAGCTTAAGCTGATCGATTGGTTCGAGCCGACAAATTGGATGTGGCTCTATAAGCGGGATCTCGACATGCAGGTGACTCCAGCGATCTTCCCTTTCAAGGGTCGCGAGTTGATGATCACAGGTAGCAAAGAGTGCCGAGTGTATCTGCTGGATACAAAGTCTGCCGGAGGGGCCGACCATCAGACGCCGCTGTACCGTACGCCGCTTCTCTGCAACGAAGAGGTTGACTTCCAATCGGCCGGGATCTGGGGCAGTATGGCGAGTTGGGAAGACTCCAAGGGTACACGGTGGGGTTTGACGCCGTTTTGGGGACCGGTACATCCCGACTTCAAGCCGCCGATTTCCTACGGCCCTGTCACGCATGGCGCTATCGTGGCGTTCAAGGTTGAAGAGAAAAATGGAAAACCGCAGTTAACTCCGGCCTGGATCTCGCGGGACATGGATCAGGCTGAGCCGCCGGTGATCGCAAATGGTGTTGTGTTTGCTTATGGCAGCGGAGAGAACACCCGGCAAGCATACGCCGACAAAGGTCTGGCGGATTTCAGTCCGCTACGCATCAAAGCTTCTACCAAGGCAGTGCTGTATGCTCTCGATGCGCAGACGGGCAAAGAGCTATGGTCGAGCGGAGACCAGATCGCGTCGTGGAGCCACTTCAGTGGTCTGTCCGTGGCCAACGGCCGTGTGTACATGGGGACCTTCGATAGCATGCTGTATTGCTTCGGTCTGCCGGACGCTAAGCAATGAGTTCACAAGCGGAGTGCGGGGGGTTGTTCATGAAGAGATCTGTCGCGATAGCAGTTGCTTCGCTCGTTTGTGTCAACACAGCGTTTCCGCAAGGGCGGCCCCTCGATTGGCCGTCGTACGGCGGAGATGCGCGGCGTTCGGGTTGGGAGCGCAGTGATACGAGAATCACGAAGGACAACATCAAAGATTTCACGCTCGTTCTGAAACGCAAGTTTGATAAACAGCCGGCGGGATCGCGCACTCTAACACCTCCCGTCATCATCGGGCTTTTGATTTCTTACAAAGGGTTTAAGGAGCTCGGATTTGTAGCGGGAAGTGCGGGGGGACTTTGGTCGATCGATGTGGACATCGACCGCATGTTCTGGCAGAAGCAACTCCCGCTTGCAAAAGCAGGTTCTGGTATCTGCGCCGACGGGGCGACCGTGATGCCGACGTTGACGCCGCCAACCACGTTTGGCCGCAGACCCGCAGCTCGTCCGCCTGTGACGCCTCCTGGCACGCCGGTGTCTCCTGGACAACCTCCCACTCCTGCTGGTCAAACGGCCGCCCTACCAGCAAGATTAGGCGGGACTGGCTTTGGGGCTCCTCGCCCGGTATACATGGTCACCAGTGATGGAAAACTTCATCAGTTCAATACATCGGATGGAAGCGACCAGTACCCGGCATTGAACTTCCTGCCCGCGAATGCCAAGGCGACGCCGCTGGCGATGAGCGACAACGTGATCTATACAGCCACGATCGGCGGCTGCGGCGGTGCGCCGAACGCTGTCTGGGGCATCGATCTTGCGTTGGAAGAGCCTACCGTAGCTTCGTTTCCATTAACGGGCGGACAGGCCGGAGGCATAGGTGGCTTGGCGGTCGGGAACGACGGAACTGTATATGTGCAGACCGGACCTGGTACAGCGGACGCCGGAGCGGGGAAGTATGCGAACACTCTGCTCGCTCTCAGCATGAAGGATCTGAAGCTGCGGGATCACTTTGTGGTGTCGGACGACATGAAGGGACCAGCTGACATCAATGTCACCACGCCGGTTGTATTCGAGTTCAGTGGCCGTGACTTGATTGTTTCGGCTGGACGAGATGGACGTCTGTATCTTCTCGATTCGAAGTCACTCGGTGGAAGCGATCATAAGACTCCTCTCTACAAGACGCCTGTGGTCACTTCGGCGGGAAGTGGGGATCGGGGCATCTGGGGCGGAATCTCGACGTGGGAAGATGCCGATGGAGTGCGTTGGATAGCGGCTCCTGTATGGGGTCCGGTGAATGCGGAGCTCAAGGCTCCGATCACGAACGGCGCGACTCCCAACGGAGCTATCGTTGCATTCAAAGTCGAAGAGCAGGCAGGGAAGCCAGTTCTCACTCCGGCCTGGGTCTCGCGCGACATGAGATCGCCACAACCGCCCGTCATCACGGCAGATGTCGTCTTCGCGGTGGCTGCAGGCGGGTATTCGCGGCAGGGATCAGATCTGCGGCCCAATAACTCAGCGCCGGCGACCATGTACGCATTCGATGGCGCGACTGGTAAAGAAATGTACTCGACCGGAAATCAGGTAACCGCGCCTGCGAATTTGACGGGAATGACCTTGGCGAATGGTCGCGTATTCTT
>DASQLD010000587.1:0-22165 GCA_035630195.1 Bryobacteraceae bacterium | reverse complement strand
GCTGCTGCGAACAAACTGTTGCAGTATGAATACAGGACCCCCTACAAGTTATGACGCGACGTGAGTTTACTTCGGTTTTGGGCGCGGTCTCGCTGGCGGCTGCTGAGCCGTCGTTCCCGACTGTGTGCGTCTTTTCCAAGCACATGGCGCAGTTTGGCTATGACGAGCTAGGAAAGCGCGCCAAGGACATCGGCTTTCAAGGCATCGATCTTACCGTCCGGCCTAAGGGACACGTTCTGCCCGAACGAGCCGCGCAAGATTTGCCAAGGGCAGTCGAAGCAATTCGAACCCATGGACTCACCGTGCCGATGATCACGACCGACATCAAATCCGCCGCAGATCCTAACGCGAAAGCAATCTTATCCGGAGCAGGGAAGCTGAAGATTCCTTACTGGAAAGTCGGCTATCACACGTATACGAGGGATGATATCGAGGCCGAGATCGCGAAAGTGCGTGAGGCCGTGACTGGGATCGTCGCGCTATCCAAAGAGTACGGCGTCACTGCCGGATGGCACAATCACTCGGGAAACTACTTTGGATCAGCAGTCTGGGACACCCGAGCAGTGATTCACGACTACGACCCGAAGTGGATCGGCTATTATTTCGATCCGGGTCACGCGACGATCGAAGGCGGACTCGCTGGGTGGCGCATAGCCCAAAACATGGTGATGCCGCGCATAAAGATGGTGGCGATCAAGGACTTTTACTGGGAGAAGGCCGCAGACGGAAAGTGGAAAAATCGCTGGTGTCCGATGGGGGAAGGAATGGTCGATTGGGAGCGGGTTTTCGCTGGATTCGCAGCCGCTAAGTTTCCCGGCCCGTACAGCCTACACCTCGAATACCAGGCGCCGGATGAGCTGGCCGCCATGGCTCGCGATCTCGAGTATGTTCGGAAACGCTTGGCGGTTGCTTATGGAGTGTAGTAGTAGGGTGAGGACTTTGGGGATCTCACCCTGCCATAGTTTTGGTTTCTGTCGGGTCTAACGGCCTTTTTCTGAGGCCTCTAGGCGGGATAGTTCTTTTTGATACATGTCGCAGAGGCTGCAACGGACGAGCCCTTGATGTGGGATGTGATTCTTATGGGCTTCGAAATCCTTGACCAGACCGGTTTTCAAGTCTTCCAAACGTTGGGAACTCATACATCCAGGATAATCTTCAGAACGGAATTTTGCACTAGTTGGGGGTGTAAAACTGCGCATTTGCGGTTACGGCTCCGTAACCGATTGATTATACGGAGCCGTAATTGGATGTGCTGTTTTAGAGCTTCACGGTGACAGTCTTGATTTCGGTGTATTGCTGCAAACCATATTCCCCGAGTTCGCGGCCGATGCCCGATTGTTTAAAGCCGCCAAACGGGGCGGCGGCATCGAACACGTCATAGCAGTTGACCCAAACTGTACCCGCGCGAACACCATTAGCGATCGCATAGGCTTTGCCAATGTCTCGGGTCCAAACGGCAGCAGCCAGGCCATAGGTTGTCTGGTTTGAGCGTTCGACCACATCGTCAATGTCCTTGAATTTCAGGATGCTCATCACGGGACCGAAGATTTCTTCCTGCGCGATCTTCATGTTGTCCTTCACGTCAGCAAAGACGGTCGGCTTCACGAAGAATCCCTTGTCCCCGGCGCGTTCGCCACCACACATCAGGTTTGCGCCCTCGCTCCGGCCCGATTCGATGTAGCTCATCACCTTGCTGAATTGATCGGCGTCGACTTGGGGACCTTGCTCCGTCTTGGGATCGAGAGGATCGCCGACAGAACGTTTCTTTGCGCGCGCCACGCTCTTCTCGACGAACTCGTCATAGCATTTCTCGTCGACGTAGGTTCGTGATCCCGCGCAGCAGCACTGGCCTTGATTGAAGAAGAGCGCGAAATGCGCGCCTTCGACGGCGGCATCCATATCCGCATCGGCGAACACGATGTTGGGGCTCTTGCCGCCCAGTTCCAGGGTTACACGCTTCAGATTCGTGCGAGCCGCCGCCTGCATGATGATATGACCGACCTCTGTGGAACCGGTGAAGGCTACTTTGTCGACATCCATATGTTCGGCGATCGCGGCCCCCGCAGTGGGTCCATAACCGGGCAGAATGTTCACGACGCCGGGAGGGAAGCCGGCTTCGAGAATCAATTCGCCGATACGCAATGCGGTAAGAGGCGTTTGTTCTGCCGGTTTCATCACAACCGTATTACCGGTCGCCAGCGCTGGCGCCAGTTTCCAGGCCTGCATCAAAAGTGGGAAATTCCATGGAATGATTTGTCCGACTACGCCTACTGGCTCATGCCGCGTGTAGCAGAAGTAATCGCCTTGAATCGGAATCGTCTTGCCTTGAACCTTATCTGCCCAGCCTGCGTAATATCGGTAGCAGGCGATGGTCAGCGGCAGATCAGCCGCGCGTGCGACCGCCCAAGGCTTTCCATTATCCAGCGATTCCAAACGAGCGAGATCGTCGGCATTTTTCTCGATCAAGTCGGCAAGCTTGTTCAGAAGCTTTCCGCGTTCCGCGGCAGCCATGCGGCGCCACGGAGCCTTCGTGCCGAAAGCTGTACGGGCTGCGCGAACCGCCCGTTCGACGTCCGCCGAATCGGCTTCGGCTACCTGGCAGATCTCGTCACCCGTCGCTGGATTGATCGTCGAGAATGTCTTGCCGGAGCGGCTGTCCACCCACTCGTTGTTGATTAACAGTTTCGTGGGTCCAATGGCGGCCGAGGATTCCGGTTTAGTCAGTAAAGAAGCCATGAGTGTCACTTACCTCCATGAGATGTGCGTATCGTATCACTCTCAAGAGCGCCACGGATCAAACTGGAACTGCGGCGCAATCAACAAGGCAGTAGATTGGCAGCATCGGCAACAACCGTAAGAAGATGTATGATCGGCTGTTGTGAGATATACAATTCTCCTGCTTTGCACTGCAGCCACGCACTTACTCGCTCAGAGCGGTGGATGGCAGATGCTGTTCAACGGCAAAGATCTCACGGGATGGCGCGCCAATGTGGATCCTGATTCGTTCAAAGTGCAGAACGGCGCCATCCGCGTGCAGGCATCGGGTAAGGTCCGTTCCCATTTGTTCTTCGTCGGCGACCGCGAACAAGGATTCGAGAAGTTCAAGAATTTCGAACTGGAAGCCGTCGTCCGCGCCGAACCTGATTCCAACAGCGGCATCTTCGTACACACCGACATGACCGAGCGCGATGCTGCGCGGCATCTCGCCAACGGATATGAAGTGCAGTTGAACAGCTCAGAGAAGGAGAAAAGAAAAACCGGAAGTCTGTACGACGTCGTTGATCTCGACAAGTCGCCCGTTGATGAAGCGCACTGGTTTACGGTACGGATCATTGTGATCGACAAGACGATCACTGTTGCACTCGACGACCAGAAGGTGATCGACTACACCGAGCCGCCGGACGTGAAGCGTCCGCACGACCGATCCGGACGGCTTTTCTCAATCGACGGTGGAGCGATTGCGTTGCAGGCGCACGATCCGAAGAGCGTCTGGTACTTCAGCGAGATTCGCGTCAAGCGGCTGCCCTCTGCGCAATGAACGTGCGCGCTTTCCTGAGCGGCATTGCGACGATTGCCACTGCCGCGACATGCGCGACCTCGTGTGGCGCGTCGACCTCGTCTTCACGAACCTTGGCGTGAAAACCTGGTCATTGAAACAGGCATAGTAGCGCCCTGCGTGCACGCGCTCATTCGCACGGTATACACTTGGACGGCGCGGCTATCGCGGCGGCACGAAGGAGAAAGAAGATGCAAGCTACAGCTACCCAAGCAGCACCGGAAGACGTCCGCGTCTTTCTTCAAGAGTATTTCGATGCCTGGAAAGGCACTGACGAGGATAAGATTCTTGCCTACTATTCAGATGACGTCGTAATCCAGCTTCCGACAGGAACACTCAAAGGTAAGTCGGCCGTGAGAGACAATTTTGTGCGGCCGTTTATCGCCGCGTTCCCCGGCAATGTACACGCGATTCGGAACTTGGCCGTCGCAAAGAACCTTGTCGCAGTGGAATGGAGTTTTGAGGCTGTACATACCGGCGCCTTTGCTAACGTCGAGGCAACGGGCAAACAGGTTCAGGTTCCTGGCTGCTCCTTCTACGAATACGACCTCGGAACCAAGACAATTCCAGCGGGGCGGATTTACTTCGATTTAAGTACCCTTTTGCGTCAGAT
The DNA here is from genome assembly GCA_035630195.1 of Bryobacteraceae bacterium. Lineage (GTDB taxonomy): Bacteria > Acidobacteriota > Terriglobia > Bryobacterales > Bryobacteraceae > DASQDN01. The sequence goes on along the minus strand of DASQLD010000587.1, from coordinate 17,996 downwards.
TGGCGCGGCAGCGTAGGCGCGTCGACCGGGTCAGCTTATCGGAATTAGCTTCCGGGATGGCCATCCGGAAAGGAATGCTGACGGTTGAGTGACCGCGTTTCTGCACCGAAAGGATCATTACGTGTTGTCACTTCAGAAGTAACTGGCGTGGTTCCGTCAACATTATTTGGCATATTTGGCCTTCCTCGCTGACGCCAGCGTCCGAGCAAGAATCCTACTGACAGTGGCCGGATGGAATTTTGAACAGCCGCGCGGCGTCCGCCGATCTGTCCCTCTTCACGCGCAGCATTCAATCCGGCCTTTGTCCGCTCTTTGAGCATTGCCCTTCGAACTCGGGCCCGAGAGAGCCGGTCGAATTCCAGACGACAAGCACATCACCTTTGCGAAGTTGATCGAGGACTCGATGAAGTTCCGGCCGGTCCCAATGCCCGCAGGACGCTTTCTCACGATGATCCGCTCGCATCCAGCCGTCTTGAGCGCCGCCACTTGGACGGCGGTGTCCTGATCGGCGGTTGAGACTCTGGCGTAGCCAACCTGCATTGCTCAGATGTATCGCCAGTTGATTCAGTAACGCACAACCTTTTTGCAACGGGGGAAGCCCAGCAAATCAACTTTTGTCCGGTTGTTCCAAACCGGACGTTTGCGCACCGGCAATAGTACGGTGGCAGAGATGGTATCGCTTCGAGAAACGCTGGGCGACATGTCGCGAGCTTCGCGCGTTCAGCTCTCGTGGCTTGCCGGTGTTCTCGGTTCTCCCGTTCAAGGGCCTTGACCAGCTTGATTCAGTCATTCACCTGGTTTAAGCTCAGACGGTAGGCGCTTGCCTTGCATGTCACCTAGCGTAAGCCTGATCTGACCATGTTTACCGATCACGACGCCTACATAGCCGAGGCTCCTAAAGACCTCCGCCCTCTGCTGGTTCGATTGCGCGCTCAACTTGCGGGCGCGCTGCCTGACGCCGAAGAAGTCATCGCCTACAAAATGCCAGGGTTCAGGATCGGACAATCCATCATCGCGGGTTATGCAGCGTTCAGTAAGCAATGCGGCCTCTATATATCTCCTTCCGCCATCAAGTCGCATGCTGACGACATTGCCACGGCCGGGCTCAAATCCACCAAGACTGGCGTCACCTTCTCGCCGAGCCAGCCAATCCCCGACGGACTCGTTAAGAAACTCGCCCTAGCTTCTAGAAGGGATCAAAATCTCTGAGAGTCCTTTGGAAATCACGGATGACCGCTTCACCGGACATGACAGGTTAGGCGTTTTCAGCCCAATTGAAACAGCGCGTTGCGTCCGCTTAAGCGCGACGCCGGTCGGCAACGGGTCGCGGGCTGCCCGCCAAATGGACGACCTCGCTGGCCGGTGTTGGCGAAACTGCCGACACTCGCCGGGAGCCGAGCGCCAGTTGCGAGCCTCTTCCGTCAGCCCCGCCAAGGTTTGCTTTTACACTCCCTTGGCAAAGATCGTTTTCATCATCCCCAACTCGTCAGTAGGGGTTCTTTCGCCGGTGATAAATCGGACGATGCGGCATTAGGCTTTTTATCCGAGCGAAGATAGGCTTGTGCCGAATCGGCCATCGTAACCAGCGCTGCGCCCATCATGATGGCGTCTTTGATCACAAGTCTGCCGGCCCCGCTCAAGTTGGGGAAGCCATGGTTCGCGCCGCCAAGCGCCGGTACCCACGTTTCCGGTGTTGTCACCAGGAATGACAGGGTCACCAATGACATGATGAAGACGAGGAAGCTGCCAACAGCGGCAACCTGCGGCAGCCACGGGTGGAAACACAGCAGCAACCCGTATCCGACGATTACTGCGCCTAAACCGTAGGCGAACACATAAGTATTGTTTGCCTCATGCCACTCCTGATTTGCTGGAACAAGTTCCCCTTCCCGGTTCATGTGTTGCTTATATTCCGGCGCATCGTAGGTGTAGAAAAAGTTCATGGCCGGGCTATTTGCCACAAAGGGAACAATTCCCTCCGCTTCGTATTTGGTGATCTTAAGGCCGCCAATCCACAACAGGACTATAACGAGTCCGAACCGAGCGACGGCAACACCCAAACGATCTGCTCGGGCCATAAGCAGAAAAACTCTCTGAACGGTATTCATGATCGGTCTCTAATCCCAATCTAGAGAAGATCGGCGGCGAAAGGAATGGACAGAAGTTGCTACGGTATGGACAAATTTCTACCGCCGCGAATGGCAGTTTCGAATTCCCGAAAGAACGTCGGCGAGCACCCGGTAGCGCTTTTGAAGAGCCGGCTGAAATAGAAGATGTCCTCGAAGCCGAGTTCTGCGGCAATCTCTTTGACCGGCTTTCGTGTATGCAGCAGTTCCCATTTCGCCTGTCTCAGGATGCGCTCGCGTATCAACTCGGTCAGCGTTTTATTCAGATGCATTTTGACGACTCGGGCCAGGGACTTTGGGGCCATGTGAAGGATCGCGGCGTAGTCGGCAGGCGCATGATGCGTTCGAAAATGCTCTTCGATCAGGAGCTTCAGATTCGTCAACGCTTCCGGCGTCTGGCTGTGAGGAACGCACTCCACTTCCTGCTGCTGGAGCTTAAGTCGCGTTGCTCGGACAAGAAAGATCTTCAGGTACGACAGCAGCACTTCCGAATGTGCAAGGCCGCCATCCTGCAGTTCGCGCCGTATCTCGTCCAGCAGCAGGCCGGCGTCCCGGGCGTGGCAATCCTCCAGATTCACACAGGGCACGCCATAGGTGTCGTTGAACAGGACCCCGTTACAACCGACCTCATGGTGATACGTCTCGATGCAAAGGAAGTTCGCGTGAAACTGAAGACACAGCCCACGCACCCCCAACTCACAGGTGAACTGAAACGATTGATAGGGAGCGAGGAACAACAATGAATTCGCAGAGAACGGGTACTGGCCCGATTCCGCACAGAACATGCCCGCGCCTTCCTGCACCCAGAACACGCTGAAGTAATTTGTATGCTGGGAAACCGCGGCGCCGCCCTGGGCCTCGAAGGCCTCAACTTTCAGAGACAAGTCCCCGTTCCGTGGGTTATACAACTGGAGGGATGATTGTGGCCTCAAACAAGTCCTCAGCGCCACATCTGGTGACGCTCAACCAATAGCTTATCCGTGCATCGCACGTTCCTCACGGTGAGCGGTTCGGGTCTCGACGATTTTTATCGGCAATATACTTAGCTAATCAATCCCCTTGACTCATCAACAGGCCCTAGAGTTGGAGCAACGCGATCGCAAACTGACCAACTGATGCGGTGCCGTAAGTTGTCGACATGCTGATAAAAGCAGCAAACCAATTGCTGAATCCACCGAAGACGACCGTCCTGTAAGTTGAATTGTGTCATGCGTGATAGACTGCCACGAGGTTACCCGTGGCAAAGAAGAATGAGAAGAATAAGCCTACACCACAGCCTTCACATCCTGCGGTAGCTAGGCGCATCTACACAAATGCTTTCGTCTGCCAGTACGCTATTCGCGAACAATCCACGAATAGCACGAATGTGCTAACAGCCTTTCGTATAGTGGACCTTCACACCATTGAAATACCACCAGTTCCGGCCAATACCATCATTGTCCTTCCAACTCTTGCAGTTGACTTGGTAGTCCAATTTAGGAGTGAAACGGCCCAAACATTCGATGTTGTTGTAACTACGATCCGTCCCGACGACCAAGAGGTAGCGCCAGCTTCGTTTCCTGCGCAGTCAACCCAGGGTGGTGTCTTCGGAGCAATACTATCTGTTCGAGTGACACTCGACTTCAAGGTTGAAGGACTTTATTGGTTTGACGTTTTCGTCGATGATGAGTTGGCAACGCGAGTTCCGCTGCTAATTAAGCACATACGAACTGATCATTCATAAGCACCGATCCAGATTGGTGCTTATCATCAAGCTGCATTTATTTCGATTAATGGAAGTACGCCATCAACCCAGTGCGAGCCTGCCGTGGCCAATACGTGCGTAACCCATATTCGTTCAAAAGGGCGGCTGACTGTCTCCGACTCCTTAGGGCGCACCACGCCAATGAGTCTTTGGAGTTGTCGATGTGGGTCCCATCCTACTGGAGACGGCGTTACAGGACTCCACCATCGCGGTCCAGTTTCCAACCAAGCTTCCCTGAGCTTGGCTATTGTCGAGTTCACATCGCTAACACCAAATTCAGTCCCGCACGAAGAACAAATATCGTATGGCTGGATTGGCTCTTCCAAATCGTACCCGCAAACAGGACAAGTGCTTATGTCAATACCTTGAGCATTCGAAGTTGAAATAGTCAATGTTGTTTGCATAGGCATGACAACAACCAGCATCCTTTATCGCCTGTCTAATTTTAACGTCAATCGAGCAACACGGTATAGCCTTGAAATAAGTGCGGATGATCCCGTTAGAGGCCAGAACACCGTACTCGTCTGTCAAAGGATCAAATCTGACAGTATCGCCTCCCGTTCGCTTGCATTCAAGAACATGAGGCTTCTTTGTGCTGCCAAGAAACGCGTCCGCCCGCTGCTCGTATTGCATTACCGTTGCAATCGCGAGTTCGATAGCGTGCTTCCCGTAATGCTCGATTAGTTGCCTTCCTCCCCGGAACCCCTTTGTGAGCGCCACAAGACGCCCAAATATATCATGAACCCACGAATGACCTATTTGTGAGATCGTCAGATTTATGAAGCCTCGCACAGAAATGATCGAAGGCGCGGAGGCTTTCAACCGGTTCGATGCTGGAGTCAAAAAAACTACTTTCCGTTCCAAAATCGGTCATCCTTGAGCGCGAAGCGGAATACAAGAACAAAGGCGCACTCAATCCATCGGTCCACGTCGCGGCATGGGGTACGTGCGGCAATTCATCGGATCGGAGAAGTACAAGATCGCTTCTTGGAATGTCTTCGGTCGCTTGCCATAAATCGAGTATGAGGCAAGTTTCAGGATCCAGTTCGCAAGTCAAAAACTTATTTCTCCCTGCATTTGCAACAAAAACTCCCCAAATTCGCCGAAAACCAAAAAGTCGCATGCCACGATGAAATTAGGAGACACGCATGTCGCAAGCCGCCACCGCACGAATCAACGGAGCCAAGTCCAACGGACCCATCACCGCCGAAGGAAAGGCCATATCCTCGCAGAACAGCATGAAGCACGGCCTAACGAGTAGCCGGGTCGTTCTTCTGCATGAATCGCAGGAAGCCTACGACAAGCTCGAAGCCTCGCTCATCAACCGCTTCAAGCCGGCCGACGATCTCGAAAGCGAACTCGTCCAGGAAATGGCCGCTGCCCGTTGGCGTCTCCGGCGCATAGAATCCATGGAAGCCGCGCTCTTTAAGAAAGCCATCAAACAGCACGAAGAAGCCGGCACGCCCGATGCCCTCGATATGGCCTATGCCGAAGTCGCCGAATCGAAGTCTTATCGTATGCTCGTCCGCCACGCCGCCCAGCTCCGCCGAGCCTTTGAGAAGGCCTGGAAAGAACTTCAACTCATTCAGGAAGACCGCAGAATGGACGAAGAAGACGAATTACAAAACGAACCCGACAGCAAATATCTGGAGCGCCGGATCGACGCTGTAATGGCAATGCCCCTCCCAAACCAGTCCGCTCGACACAACGACCTCGTCATGGCCACGTAAGTTGGGGGCCGCCGCCAACGACGACCCCCAGATAAGCAGGGCTTAGCCGGCGAGTTCGCGCGCCTTAGTCAACGCAGCCTCATAGTTCGGATGGTCGGCAACTTCTTTGACGTATTCCGCGTGTTGAATCGTGTTGTTCTTGTCGACGACAAAGATGGCTCGGCTTTCGACGCGCCATTCTTTGATCAGCGTGCCGTACGCCGACCCGAAGGAACCGGTTTTATGATCGGACAGCATCTTCACGTTATCGACGGCGAAAGCATCACAATAGCGTTTCTGCGCGAACGGCAGATCCATACTGATTGTGAAAATCTTCACAGCAGGGAGCTGGGCGGCTTCTGTGTTGAATCGCTTCGTCTGGATGTCGCAGACGGGAGTATCGAGCGACGGCAGTACGCTAAAAATCCGTACTTCTCCACCCGTGCTGGCAAGCGATACAGGCTGAAGTGATCCATCCACCACTTCAAACTCCGGAGCCTTATCGCCAACCTTGAGTTCAGGCCCCACTAGCGTCATCGGGTTGCCTTTGAATGTTGTTGCGCCTTGTCTTTCCATTTGGCGTTCATTTTAGCAATGCGTCAGGATCGGTCACAGGCATCTGACAGGCGAAGTTTTCGCAGACATACGCAGCGGCCTTTCCGTCTACTGGCGTCATGGCCTGTGTCGCCGGGACATCGCCGGCGCGAAGCAGCGCCCGGTGAGGTTGGAAACGTGTTCGTAGAACGTCCACGAATGCAGATACATCATCCCCGGCGAGCACAATCTGTTGTGGAGGAGAAATGTGCCGCATGAGTGCCACGAGCATCTGGGGCATCGCGGTCGGTTGTGCTGCCATCTTCGACGCGAAAGCCCGCAGTGTTCTTTCCGCAGACTGGCCGTACTGCTCATTGCCGGTGATGTGTGCCAGTCGCAACAGATTCGATGCCGCGATGGAATTTCCCGAAGGCTCAGCGCCGTCGTAGTCCTCTTTTATACGCATGACGAGGCTCGAGTCACCTTCGGCGGTGCTGTAGAAGCCGCCATCCTGAACATCCTCGAACAACTCGCGCATCTTCGCAGTCAGCTTGTCAGCGGCCTTCAGATACTTCGTCTCAAATGATGCTTCGTAAAGGTCGAGCAGTCCCTGGACGAAGAATGCATAGTCATCGAGAAATCCCGGTATGGCCGCGTCACCGTTGCGCCAGCGCCGCAGCAAGATGTCGTCGAGATACATGCCGGAAAGAACGAAATCAGCCGCTTTCTTCGCTGCGTCAAGGTAGACGCTGCTCTGCAAAACGAACCCGCCCTTTGCAAAGGCGGAAATCATCAAACCATTCCAGGCCGTGAGTACCTTGTCATCCAGATGGGGGCGAATGCGCTCACCTCGGTAGGCAAGCAGCTTTCTGCTGGTTGCTTCGATTGAACTGGCAATCTCACTTTCCTCTGTGTGAAAAAAGCGTGCTGCCTCTTCGAGTGTTCGCCGCTGGTAGAGAATATTCCGGCCCGTAAACTCGCCATGAGGATCTTCGAGAACGTTCCCGCCTCGTTCAACACCGTAGAGATAGGAGAACCATTCGGCGGCGGGCTCCCCGGCTATTATGTCGATCTCTTCCCGGATCCAGATATAGAAGGCGCCTTCCCCCTTCTCGTCGCCTTTCAATGGATCGATGACACTGTCCGCATCCTCAGCCGAGTAGAATCCACCGCGGGCATCGGTCATGTCGCGAAGCACGTATTCCAGAATGTCGCGCGCAACATCGGCAAGTCCCGAATCTCCCGAGATCTGGAAGCCTTCTAGATAGGAGACCGCAAGCTGACCCTGGTCATAGAGCATCTTCTCGAAATGAGGCACAAACCACTTCGCGTCGACGGAGTAGCGGTGGAAACCTCCTCCCAGGTGGTCATGCATACCGCCCTTGGCCATCTCCCGGAGCGTAAACAGAACCATGTCCGACGCTTCTTCATTCTTCGTGCGATCGAAGTAGCGAAAGAGGTAATTGTAGGCAACGCTGCGAGGGAACTTCGGAGCGCTACCGAACCCGCCATACCGCGAATCGTAGGAGCGTCGGAACTGCATATAGGCAGACTCGAGCATCCCAGCGTCGGGATGCGACGCCGGCCCGGCCGAGAGATGCTTTTCCAACTCCTCGATGATTTCGGAACCGGACTCCATGATCTTTTCGCGATCGTTGCGCCAGGCGGCGGCGAGCTGTTGCAGCAGGTTTCGAAATCCGGGTCGTCCCCAACGGTCGTCGGGCGGGAAGTACGTACCACCGTAGAAGGGCTTCAGGTCAGGTGTCAGCCAGACGGACATGGGCCATCCGCCACCGCCCGTGGTAGCTTGCACGAACATCATATAGATGCGGTCGACATCCGGGCGTTCCTCGCGATCGACTTTGATCGAGACGAAATCACGATTCAGGATCTCGGCGAGACCGTCGTTCTCGAAAGATTCGCGCTCCATAACGTGGCACCAATGGCACGTCGAGTAGCCGACCGAAAGGAAGATCGGCTTATTCTCGACACGCGCTTTTTCGAAAGCTTCAGGTCCCCAGGCGTACCAATCGACCGGATTGTGCGCGTGTTGTAACAGATACGGACTTTTCTCATGCGAAAGACGATTGGTATGCATTGACGACGTTCCTCTACCGATTCTCCCATCCGCTACCCTAGGCACATGGATGCTTCGCTCCAGCAGCGGTATCTCGAAGAACTCAAAGCCTTCCTCCGTATTCCCAGCATCAGTACGGACCCTTCCCATAAGGGCGACATGCTTGCCGCGGCCGAGTTCGTTGTGGCGCAGTTGGAAAGCGCCGGAATGCGAAACGTCGGACTCGTTGAGAGGCAGGGATCGAATCCTATCGTCTACGGCGATTGGCTTGATGCTCCCGGCAAGCCCGTTCTGCTGATGTATGGACACTACGACGTCCAACCGCCGGACCCCTTGGACGAATGGAAGTCGCCGCCCTTCGAGCCTGAGGTTCGCGGAAGCAACATCTATGCGCGTGGATCGGCAGACGACAAGGGTCTGACGTTGATCCTGATCAAGGCAGTCGAGCGGCTTATGCAGCGCGATGGCCGCTTGCCCGTGAACGTCCGATTCCTGATCGAAGGCGAAGAAGAATCTGGTGGCGAGCATATTTCAGAATTCGTTCAGAGTGGCGATACGCGGCTCAAAGCAGACGCCGCGGTCATCTGCGATACCGAGATGTTCGCTCCGGAACTGCCCACGATTTGCGTCGGATTGCGCGGAATCGTCTATGGGGAGTTACACGTGCAAGGCGCCGAAGCCGATCTTCATTCAGGCGTGTATGGAGGCGCGGCGCCCAACCCCATCCAGGCGATCGCTGAGATACTCACCGCATTGAAGGATCGCGACGGGCACATTCTGATCCCTGGATTCTACGACCGCGTTCAGCCGCCGAGTCCCACCGAAAGGGAAGCTTGGGCGCGCCTTCCCTTCGATCCCGAGCACTTCCGCGCTCAGGAAATGAAAGCTCCCGCTATTACAGGAGAACCGGAAAAAGGAATCCTTGAGCGCATGTGGGCGCGGCCGACACTGGAGGTGCACGGGATTCGCGGTGGATTCACGGGCGAGGGCGCGAAGACGGTTATACCAGCGCGTGCGGTTGCGAAGATCAGTATGAGGTTAGTCGCGGATCAGCAGCCCGACCAAGCATCTGCCCAGTTGGCGTCAGCAGTCGCAACCGCGTGCCCGAAAGGCGTCACCGCCGAGTGGAAACCGTTTCATTCGGCGGCGCCTTCCATGACGGACCCGAATAACAAATTCATTCAGGTTTGCGCACAGGCTATGACCGAAGTTTTTGGCAATAAGACCGTCTACATTCGCTCGGGAGGGTCGATCCCGATTGCGGGTCTTTTTGACAAGCATCTCGGAATCCCAAGCGTTCTGGCAGGATTCGGCTTGCCCGATGACAATCTGCATTCCCCGAACGAAAAGCTATATCTGCCGAACTTTTATCGTGGAATTGAAGCCATTATGCGTTACCTGGAGATGCTTGCAGGAGTGACTAAATGAGCAGCGATTATCGGATCGAACGAGACACGATGGGTGAGATGCGCGTCCCCGCCGACGCCCTCTACGGAGCGCAGACGCAACGCGCCGTCGAAAACTTTCCCATCAGCGGGATGCGGTTGCCTCGCGCATTCATTCGCGCCCTGGGCCTCATCAAAGCCTCGGCCGCGAGTGTCAACGGCAGGCCGGAAGTCGAACGCGCGGCGCAGGAGGTGGCTGACGGCAAGTACGACGATCAGTTCGTCGTCGATGTCTTTCAGACGGGCAGCGGCACATCCACCAACATGAACGCCAACGAGGTAATCGCCCGGCTGGCCAGCGCACACCCGAACGACCACGTCAATCAAGGACAATCGAGCAACGATGTCATTCCGGCGGCGATACACGTTGCATCGGCGTTGACCGTCAACGAAGCTTTGCTGCCGGCGATGCATGGGCTGAAGACAACGCTGGACTCCAAGGCCCAGGAGTTGCACGACGTCATCAAGATCGGCCGGACCCACTTGCAAGATGCCGTGCCCATGCGCCTGGGACATGAGTTCAGCGGATATGCGGCGCAAGTCAGGGCGTCCATCGAACGCGTGGAAGCGGCGCTGCCCGGGATCTACGAATTGCCGTTGGGCGGCACAGCGGTGGGAACCGGGTTGAATGCTCTGCCAGGATTCGCTGTGGCGACGATCGAGCAGTTGAGCAACCGCACAGGATTACCGTTTCGCGAGGCGCGCAACCACTTCGAAGCGCAGGCATCGAAAGATGCTGTGGTGTTCCTGAGCGCCGCTCTTCGCAACTATGCCGTGAGCCTGACGAAGATCGCCAACGACATACGATGGCTCGGATCGGGACCGCGATGCGGGTTAGGCGAATTGAAATTGCCTTCGACACAGCCGGGCTCGAGTATCATGCCAGGGAAGGTAAACCCTGTGATCGCGGAAAGCGTCCTGATGGTGTGTGCTCAGGTAATTGGCTATGATGCCACCATCGCTTGGTGCGGAGCCGCGGGGAATCTCGAGTTGAATGTCATGATGCCTGTAATGGCGTTTGACATCGTCCAGTCGATTGAACTTCTGGCTTCTGCCTCCCGTAATTTCGATGAACGTCTGCTTCGAGGCCTGGAGGCGGACAGGCAGCGCGCGTCTTCTCTAGTGGAGCAATCGCTTGCGATGGTGACCGTGCTGGCGCCGGAAATCGGATATGACAAGGCTGCATCGATCTCGAAGGAAGCCTACGCGTCGGGTCGCACGGTGCGAGAGGTCGCGCGGGAGAGCAGTGGAATTGCGGAAGAGCGTCTCAATGATCTCTTAGATCCTGAGTCCCAAGCAGGAGGAGCGGCGGAATGAACAAAGTCCAGATCGAGGGTGTAACGCTACACCTTGCGCATCCTGATGAATTGTCCATGCGGTGGGTCGGGCAGGAAGAGGTGATGCGACAACTGCTCGCTGCGTGGATGGTGGTCGACGCTCAGGATACGCCTATGAATCCGCGACTCCTGGGAAAACCGGGCGTCGGCAAAACGACACTGGCTTATGCCGCGGGCAAGCGCCTGGGTTCCGATGTTTACATCCTGCAGGCAACCATCGATACGCGACCCGAAGACCTGATCATCACTCCCGTCATCGAACGTGAGGGCCAACTGCGCTATGTCGCATCGCCTTTAGTCAGCGCGATGATTCGTGGCGGAGTCGTGATCCTCGACGAAGGGAATCGTATGAGCGAGAAGAGCTGGGCGAGCCTCGCTCCTCTGCTCGACACGCGCCGCTATGTCGAGTCAATCGTCGCGGGAGTAAAGATCAAAGCCGATCCCAACTTCCGGCTCGTTGCGACGATGAATGATGACGCATCGACTTTCGATCTGCCCGAGTACATTCACTCTCGACTACAGCCGCAGATTCTGCTCGACTTTCCGGAGCGGGATGAAGAGTTGAGAATCCTGAAAGAGAACCTGCCGTTTGCCGAGGAGAGCATTCTGCAGTACGTCACCGACTTTCTCCAGCTCGCGCACGGCGCCGACGAAAGGTACACCGTGCGCGACGGGATCAATCTGGCCCGGTTCGCCTCAAAGTTGATGGCGACGGGAGAGTGGTCGCGTTCGGAGGCTCTGCGGGACGCAGTCCAACAAGTGCTCGGGGATGAGGCGATCCGCTATACACGCGCGCTCTGATGGCAGGCCTTACTTACTACCCGGTGTTGCCTGGACGGCTCGAGTTCGCAGCCGCGATTCGTCACGCACTATTACGTAGTCAGCCGCAAGTCGTCGCCGTCGAACTACCGATGTCGCTGGAGCAGGTTTATCTGCAGGCGATCGCAAGGCTGCCTGAAATCAGCATCATTCTATATTCGGGCGAATCGGAGGACGAATACATATTCGTTCCCGTCGAACCGTCGGATCCATTTACGGAAGCTGTGCGAACGGCTCGTGAGATGGGCTCCGAAATCGTATTCATCGAGCCCGATCTCTCGCCGCGGCCGCATCTGGCCGATTTTGCACCCGATCCATATGCCGTGAGGTCGATCGGGTATGAACGCTTTGTCGAGATGTACCGCGAGAGCAGGCGGCCGGACGATCCTCGCATCGGGGCTCATGCCAAGGCGCTAGCGTGGCGCTTACAGGGAGCAGATCCGACGAAGTCAACGGCTGTCGTACTGTCGCTCAACCTGTATGATGCCGTTCTCGAAGCAATGAACGAGCCCCAGGAAGATCCCGATCTTGGGCACGCCCGGAATGAGATCCGGCTGGTGAACGCGCATCCCGAATGTCTAGCTGAGATTCTGGTCGAGTATCCTTATCTGCAATCCCGCTACGAGGAGTACAGGATGCTCCTGGACGACTCGGAGATGATCGATCGTCCACGCGTTCAGTTGCAGGTGTTTCGTCACGCCGAGGGAACGTATCTACAGAACACCGGCGACGAGATAAAACATTGGCATCGTCTGCAGCTTGCCAAGTACACGCGAAATCTGGCGATGATCGAAGGCCATCTCACGGCAGGTATATTCGACATGACCGTGGCAGCGCGTGGAATCGTCGACGATAACTATGGCTGGGAAGTGTGGGAGTCGGCGAATCGCTACCCGGCGCAGCAAGTTGACTCGGATTTAGAGACGGTCAACCTCTCCGCCGAAGAAATCTATCTCAACACGAAGCGCATGCGTCTGCGCCGGCGCTTGCCACGCTACAAGCAAAAGCTGCGCCCCAGCTCTCTGAAAAAACGCAAGAAGGAAAACTTCGCCGGAGAGTGGGCGGAACAGATCGACGGGAATTCGATCTGTTCGTATCCTCCGGAAGACTTGGTGATTGAGAACTATGGCCGCTTTCTGAAACAAAAGGCCAAGAGCCTGCTATCGGAAGAGCGGGAACGTGTCGAGCCATTCATGACGTCGCTACTCGATGGCGTAGATATTCGCGAGACCATACGCAACTGGCACGAACGCAAGATCTATGTCCGGCGCCAGGATCGCATCAACGGTGATGTGGGCTCCGTTGTCGTCATCTTTGACGATCACAATGATGAGAAGTATGAATACTTGACCACTTGGCTGGGCGAGCATCAGAACGAATCCGACATGGCGTTCTATTCCACGTTCCCCTTCGAACATCTGGTCGGGCCGGGAATCGGAAGGGCCGAGTATGGCGGCTTCTTGATGACACTTCCGCCGCGCCGCATGTTCGATGTATGGTCGGACCCGGACTACGATCTCGCCGAGACAAAGGCTGAGCGATTGCTTCTTGCCGGTCTGGATTATTCGGTCGGGAAGATCGTTGTGTATGCAGGACCGAAGCCGCCGCGGAGTATCTTTCGCAGCATCGCCGACCGGATGGGCCACAAGATTCTGTATGTGCCTCTAGGCCAGCTATCTCCGACGAAGTTGAAGAAGATCCGAGTCGTTCACGTTCTCGATGGTCATGGTCGCCGTCCTGAGGCAAAAGACTACATCTGGTAGCTTCGCAGAATCGCCTCTACCAGCCCTTCTACTGTCGAAGGCTGCGCTTCCACAGTTACACTGAGCTCTTTGCTTCGTATCACCTCCGATGTAGCGGGTCCGATAGAAGCGATCTTCACTCCCGACAACGAATCGGGTCCTAGTAAAGAGAGCCAGTTCTTAACAGTGGAGCCGCTCGTGAACGTAATCCATGTTGGCTTCGTCCGCAGGCTAGCCTTTTCTGGCCTGACATTTAGATAGGTGTCGACAACATCTACGTTCGCGCCCATCGCGCTTAGAGCTTCTGGAATCACCTCGCGCGCTTCGAAAGCGCGCGGAATCAGCACGCGGGCGGCTCGCATCTCGTGGTCGCGGAATGCGGCAGCTATGCCCTCGCTCGTATGTTCATCCGGAATCAGCTCGGGAAGAATCGGGTCGAGCGCCTGAGCCGTTGCGGGTCCGATCGCACAGATCCTTCCACGCACGGCGCGCCAGTCTCGATTGCATGCGCGCAGCCGTCGTCCGAAGAACTCGACCGCGTTCGCGCTTGTGAATACGATCCAATCGTATTCTCCGAGGCATTCGATACTCGCGTCCAGCGCCGAGTTGTCCTCAAGAGGGGCCATCTCGATGACCGGGATCTCAATCACCTCTGCCCCCAGACGCTTGAGCCTATCGCTCAGTTCCGCAGCCTGGCTCTTCGCGCGTGTCACCACAATGCGTTCTCCGAACAAAGGCAAACGCTCGAACCAATCGAGTTTGGGTCGCAAACTAACGACGTCGCCAATGATGATGGTGGCCGGAGGAGCCAAATCTTTGATGCGAACAGGTAGTTCGACCAGGGTACAGGCGATCGTTTGCTGGTCCGGCCGAGTACCCCAGCGAACAGCCATCGCCGGCGTTTGTGGGTCGCGCCCTGCAGCCAGAATGCGTTCGATGATCTCCGCGGCATGGTGCATGCCCATAAAGATCACTAATGTTTCGGACACTCCGGTCTTCGTCCAGTCGATGCTGTCGACGTTGTGTCCCGTGACGAAGGTCACGACCGATGTATGTTCGCGATGCGTGAGCGGAACACCTGTGTAAGCTGCTATTCCAAGAGGCGCCGTCACACCGGGGACAACTTCATAAGCGATCCCTGCTTCGGCCAACGCTTCCACTTCTTCGCCACCGCGTCCGAAGATGAACGGGTCGCCGCCCTTCAACCTGACGACCGTCTTCTCCTCACGCGCCTTGGCGATTAGCAGATCGATGATCTCGGTTTGCGTAAAGGCGTGATCTCCGCGTTTCTTTCCGACATAGATATGTTCAGCGGCACCCGAAGCCAGATCCAGCAGAGCAGGAGCCGCAAGATGATCGTAGAGGATCACATCTGCGGCGGCCAGCACTCGCCGGCCCTTGAGAGTGATCAGTTCCGGATCACCAGGGCCGGCCCCGACCAGGTAGACCTTGCTCATCCGAGGATTTCCCGCGCTCCGTGTTCCAGTAGTTCCTCGCCGAGTGTAGAGCCGACCATCTCGGGATCCGTTCCATATGCTTCGCGTTTCACCATACGGCTCCCATCCGGACTGATCACGATGGCGCGAAGATGCAGAAGACCGCTTTCAAATGAAGCATGGGCGCCAATGGGCACGTGGCAGCCGCCGCCGAGTACCGATAGCAGTGCCCGTTCGGCGCCGACAGCCTCGTAGGTCGGCCGATGATTTAGATTGGAGCAGATACGTGCAGCGGGTCCATCATCGTTGCGTGTCTGGACAGCGAGCGCTCCTTGCCCAACAGCAGGGCACATCACTTCCACTGGGAGATGCTCTGCAATTCGGCCTGACCAGCCCAACCGGTTGAGGCCGGCGCACGCCAAGACGATCGCATCGAATTGCCCCTCATCTAACTTCCGCAATCGTGTGTCGACGTTGCCTCTGATCCCTTCGACGATCAAATCGTGTCGCGCCGCTTTGAGCTGCGCGACACGTCGCAACGAACCGGTGCCTATTCTGCTGCCAGTCGGCAGGTCTTGCAGCTTGCTGCCAACCATCGCATCACGCGCATCCTCCCGTTCCGGCGTGGCGGCGATGTGCAGACCGGAAGGATTTCCAGTGGGAAGATCTTTCAGGCTGTGAACAGCCAGATCGATGGAGCCTGCCAGCAACGCTTCCTCTATTTCCTTGGTGAACAGGCCTTTCGTACCGATCTCCTTGAGCGGTCCCGCTTGAAAGCGATCGCCGCTCGTCGTGATGATTTCAATGCGGACTTCTTCTCCCAGCGCTTCGAGGCGGCTCTTAATGTAGTTGGCTTGCCACAGCGCCAGCTTGGAACCCCGCGATCCTATGACCAGCAAACTTACTCCTCCAGCCGGAATATGTTCCGGATTGCGTCGAGAACAGCAGGTCCGTTGTCGGCTCCCGCGTGCTTTCGAAGCTGCGAAATGGGTCCATGAGCGATCTTATTGACGATGCCGCGGGTCAGCATCTCGATTGCCTGTTCCTGCTGCGACGTGAGCCCGCCGAGTTTGCCTTTGACGCGCTCGATCTCAGCAAGGCGAATCTGTTCGAGGTGTTCCTGCAGACTGACGATCAGGGGACCAACGTGGCGTGTCCTCATCCAACTTTCGAGCCGCTCAACCTCTTCTGCGACGATCTTGTCGGCTTCCGCCGCCTGATCCATGCGGCCCTTTAGATTCTCATCGACGATGCGTTGGAGATCGTCGATATCGTAAAGGAAGACGTTATCGAGTTCGTTGACAGTGGGTTCGATGTTGCGGGGAACAGCGATGTCGATCAGAAACATCGGCCGGTTCTTCCGGGACGCAACGATCCTACGCATCGCTTCTTTCGTCAGGATGTGGTCAGGGGAACCACTGGATGTGAGGACGATGTCGACATCTTTCAGGCGGCCACGGAACTGATCGTACGGAACGATAGTTCCCCTTACCCGATCGGCCAATTCCCTGGCTCGTGAATCGGTCCGATTCGTGACCAGGATCTGCTGAACGCCCGACCGCAGCAGATGTCTCGCAGCAAGTTCAGACATCTTGCCCGCGCCGATCAGCATCACGCGCTGGTTCTTCAGCGATCCGAAGATCTCGCGCGCAAGTTCGACGGCCGCGTAGCTGATGGATACGGCGCTCACGCCGATGTCAGTCTCAGTCCGAACTCGCTTGGCGACACCGAAGGCCCGCATCACAACGGTGTCCAGCAATCCCGTAACGGCGCCATGCTCTTTGGCCAGCGAATAAGCTGATTTTAGTTGGCCAAGAATCTGAGGCTCGCCGACAATCATGGAATCGAGGCTTGCGGCTACCCGAAAGATGTGGCGTATCGCCTCGCGGCCCTCGAAGCCGTAGAGATATTGATGTAGATCACGGCTGTCGAGCGCTTTCGCGGTCGACAGAAATATCTCCAGAGCCTGATGTGGATTGATGTCATCTTCCGCGGTGATGGCCACTTCGACGCGGTTGCATGTCGACAGGATCATTCCCTCGACTATGCCGGGAGTGTTCTTCAGCTCTTCGAGACCCTGGGTCAGGTCGACAGACGAGAAGGCGAGCCGCTCGCGAACCGAAACCGGCGCGGTCCGGTGATTCAAACCTGTGACCCAGAGCTTCATCTATTGCCGTACGTAGTGGAACGCCCAACTTGCGGCCGAGAAGGCGACAATCGTTACCGCCATAGCGGCTGCCTTTCTTCCGCGCCAGCCTGCGGCGATCCGGAGGAACACCATCAACAGACAAAACAGCCAATTTGCAATCGCGACGGTGACTCGAGGATCGGAGATCCAGTCACTTCCCGTGTCGATGTACGCCCAGGCGCCGCCGGTCACTACCCCGACCGTCAGCAACACGAACCCGAACCCCAGGGATTGGCTGATGAGATTGTCCAATGTGCCGAGAGGAGGCAATTTTTCCAAAAGCGCCATTGGTTTCTTGCGTTTAAGTTGACGTTCCTGGATCAGGTAGAAGACGGATGCGAGCGCCGTCAGAATGAGGGCAGCGTATCCCAACAAAACCAGAATGATGTGGAATACCAGCCACGCGCTCCGGCTTCCGCTGCTGGTCCAATGCGGCGCTGGACCCTGCAGCGCAGCGACGCCTGTCATCACGAAAATCATGGGGAAGAGAAACACGGCCAAACTATCGAATCGATAACGCCAATAAACCAGCAAAAACAGAACCCCAAGTATGAACGCGGATAACGAGACGGAGTTATGGAAACCTCCCGGCGGGAAATGGCGCGCCAGCCGTCCCGCCTCGACGAGCGCGACCATATGCAGCACGATCGCGATGCTGAATGCTATCAAGGCAGGTCGAAAGAGGGAGGCGCCGCGGCGGAGCGCGATTTGAATTGTGTGGAAGAGTCCTACGGCGTACAGCGCAACCGCGGCGCGCAGCCAGAAGACACTCATCTCCTGCATGAAACTCCAGTATATCGGGTTAGCTGCTGCTGGATCTAGACTAAGGGTATGTCGTT
>DASQLD010000586.1:0-6198 GCA_035630195.1 Bryobacteraceae bacterium | reverse complement strand
CACTGCGGCAGCAACGGCAAGCTTGATTAGCAAGTTAGCAAGGTGCTGCTCGAGCATGCGGCCTGCCGAACATTATAATTAAGACTGGAACCTTGGATTCTCTATCTCCAGAATGGCAGTTAGCTCAGCATTCGAACTCCTCAAAGTAGCAGAAGCCGATTTCCCGAGTCGTTTCGGACATTTTCGGATCTTCGGCTTCGAGGGCCACTACACCTCCGGCGTCGAAGAGGCTGTCGTGCTTCGACTTGGTGACATCTCCGGTCCACCTCCGCTCGTCCGCATCCACTCGCAGTGTCTGACAGGGGACGTGTTCCACAGTCTTCGGTGTGACTGCCGAGCGCAACTGGAACTTGCGTTGTACCAGATCGGCGAAGAGGGACGGGGGCTACTGATCTACGAACATCAGGAGGGCCGGGGGATCGGCCTGATGAACAAGCTGCGAGCGTATGAGCTGCAGGATTCCGGCGCAGACACGGTGGAGGCGAACGAACAATTGGGTTTTCAAGCCGATCATCGCGCCTATCAATTGCCGGGATCGGTGTTAAAGCATTTTGGAATCAGTGAAGTACGGCTCCTGTCAAATAATCCGGAGAAAATCCAGGCTTTGGAAAGCGCCGGCATTCGCGTGGTGGAACGTGTCCCCTGTCAGGCCGAACCTATCGCTACAACCGAAGACTATCTCCGCACCAAAAAAGAAAAACTGGGCCACCTTCTTTAAAACATATGAAATTCCTCGCCTTGGCGTTTGTGCCGCTCTTTCTTTCGGCTGCCGAGTCGCCGAAGCTGCGTCTGCCTGGGGACGTTGAGCCGACTCGATACGAACTCGATTTAAACTTGGCTCCCGCCAAGGATGGCTTCGAGGGAACTATCGCAATCGAAGTCAACGTTAAGAAAACCGCGTCTGTGATTTGGCTTCACTCCGATGGACTGACCCTCGCGTCGGCGAAAGTCGGCGGTCAGACGGCGAAGGTCGTGCCGGGGGAGACCGGTTTCATCGGCTTGTCGGTCGGTAGCGCGATTCCGGCAGGACGTTCGAAAATTGAGATTGCCTATTCCGGCCAACTACAAAAGACCGACGTCGAAGGTCTTTTTAAACAGACGGAAAGCGGCGATTCGTACATCCTGACACAATTCGAGCCGACATCAGCCCGGCGCGCGTTTCCCTGCTTCGATGAGCCCGCGTTCAAGACGCCGTGGAAGATTACGCTGCGTGTACCCAGAGGATTGCTAGCCTTCGCCAATACTCCGGTCGACACGGAGCGTGTCTCCGGCGAGACAAAGATCGTGCAGTTTCGCGAATCGAAGCCATTACCGACGTATCTGGTAGCAATGGCGGTGGGTCCGTTTGAAATCATCGACGGCGGCGTCGCAGGCAGAAATAAAACTCGGCTGCGTGTGATTACGACTCGGGGACACAAAGACGAGGCCAAACATACGCTTGAAGTCACGCCGAAGGTCTTCAATGCGCTAGAAGAATACTTCGGGATTCCCTATCCGTACGAAAAGTTAGACCAGATCACCATCCCTGTGACCGTCGCATTCGGCGCCATGGAGAACGCCGGTTTGATCACCTACCAATCGAGTATCCTGCTGATTCGGCCGCAGGATGATACGGTGACACGGCGGCGATCGAGCACATCCACGATCGCGCATGAGATCGCTCATCAGTGGTTCGGCAACATGGTTACTCCTGCCTGGTGGGACGACATCTGGCTGAATGAAGCATTCGCAAGCTGGATGGAAGAACGGATCGAGGAGCAGCTATTTCCTTCGTGGAAAACAACCGTCAACGCCGTGGGGCAGAAATCGAAAGTCATGGGCCTCGATTCAATGTTGTCGGCTAGGAAGATTCGACAGCCGATTCTGAACGAGGGCGATATCGGCAGCGCGTTCGACGGGATTACCTACACTAAAGGTTCGGCGGTGATTCGTATGTTCGAAGCGTATGTGGGGCAGGATGCCATGCGCAAAGGCATACAGAATTACATGAAGAAACATGCGTGGGGCGCAGCCACTGCCCAGGATTTCCTGATGGCGATCAGTGAGGCTTCCGGCAAGAACGTAACTTCGGCGTTCTCGACGTTCCTCGATCGGACCGGTGTGCCGCTGCTGAACGTGACGGTGAACTGCAGTCAGGGCGCCAAGCCATCGGTAACTGTCACGCAAGAACGTTTCCTCCCAATCGGCTCTAAGGGGAATCGGGCGGAGTACTGGCAGGTTCCGGCATGCTTCGAATACGAATCGGGAGGGAAAGTATCGCGGCAGTGCGCGGTAATCGCCGATCCGAAGGATGTAATTACTCTACAGTCGGCAAGTGCTTGCCCGACCTGGTTCAATGCGAATGAAGGCGGCACGGGCTACTATCGCGTCCGCTATGATGGCGCTGTTCAGGAAAATCTGCTTGCGCACATGTCGAAGCTGGAACTTCGCGAGCAAGTGGATCTGTTGTTGAACGCTCAAGCCCTGCTTGCCGCCGGATTGATGCCCGCGAGCGAAGCTCTCGCGCTTGTTCCAAAAGCGAAAGACAGCAACGACCGGGAACTCATCGTTGCGGCCCTAGACATCTCAAACCACGTGAAGCTTGCGGTTCCGGCGGGGCTTAAACCGAATTATTCCCGATTCATGTTGGCAATGTTCGGCACAAAGGCTCGCGCGCTCGGGTTTGAACCGAAGCCGGGAGATTCCGATGATGCTCGATTGCTCCGGCCTAAGCTGGTTGGCGTTGCGGCGGAGCATGGCGATCAGGAGTTGATTGCGAGCGCAAAACAACTCGCTGCACGATGGCTGGGTGATCGAAAGTCTGTGAATGCGGACGTTGCCGGTCTGGCGCTGGATATCGCGGCGATGTTCGGCGACAAGGCGTACTTCGATAAGTTGGTTGCGGAATTCCGTAAATCTACGGACCGACGCGATCGAGGGAAGATCGTGCACGCCATGGGATCGTTCCGCGACCCGGCTCTGGCAAAGCACGCGCTGAATCTGCTTCTGGATACATCTCTCGATATTCGGGATCTCTCGGAGCTGCTGTACGCCTTCAGCGATGAGCCAGAGACGGATCATCTCGCTTGGCCTTTTCTAAGGGCCAACTACGACACACTACTAGCTCGATTGCCATCGCGGTTAGGGAATCACGCGGGTTCGGAACTGCCTTTCGTCGGCGTAGGTTTCTGCGATGAGAAGGATTATAAGGAACTGAACGATTTCTTTCAGGAACGAGTGAAAACCATGCCTGGAGCCCAACGCAATCTGGCACTAGTGCTGGAGTTCATTCAGTTGTGTAGCCCGCGCCGGCAAGCGCAAAGTCCTGAAGTGGCTAAGTTTCTCAAGAATTGGTAAGGCCTATTACTTCGCTGAGAGACACGCGTTTTCGCGCGCTGGCACTTCGATAGGCTGCTTCGACGGCTACAAACGTCGGTAGGTAATTATTGGCGCTAGTTTCAAATGGCCGCCCTAAGCGTAGGCAATCGATGAAGTGCTGTTGCGTGGCCTTGACGCTGTCACCCTTATAGCCAGTTGTTGCGTCGTTCTGCCAGACCAGTTCGGTACCTAGACACAGGTCTCCGTCGGCTTCGATGCGAATCCAGCTTTCGTCGCCTTCCAGAAGAGCTTCGCCCATGGCGGGACCAGGCCGCGCAGGATTGAGGTAGCGGTTTCCATCGACCACGCCGGTTACGCCTGAGCGGTGATCGATCATTAGGAGTGCACCGTCTTCTCCAGCGATCATAAGATTCTCTCGTCGTGTACACGCGTAAATACCATCGATGTCACCAAATAGAAAGCGCGCAGTGTCGATGTAATGAACCAGCGTCTCGTGTATCAAGAGACGCGGCATGTCTTTGAAGTACGGCTGATTCGGATAGGGATTGGGTCCGAGCCCATCCCGTTGGCGGTGACGGAAATGGTAACTCACAGGATTCCCGATATCACCTGCTTCGATGCGGCGGCGCGCTTCTCGATACCATGGCTGCCATCGCCAGTTCTCGTGAATCATCACCGGGATTGCCGCGCTTTCGGCGATCGCCGTCAGTTCCATAGCCTCGGCTAAAGAAGGCGCAACAGGCTTCTGACAGATTGCAGGTATGCGGTGATTCACGGCAGCTCGAACGAGTTCCACATGAGTGTCGGGACGTGTGGCGACGTCTACGAAGTTCAGATCTTGAGCTTGGAGCAGTTTCTCCACGTCGGTGTATGCTTGCGGGGAAACGGCCTGCGCTTTGTCGAGAGAGACGTCGCATGCCGCGACGATCTCGACGCCGGACATGCGGCGCCATGCTTCGAGTTGAATCTGACCGAAGTAGCCGCAGCCGATAAGGGCTCCTCGCATTACTCGTGCTTCATTCGACATATAGAATCTACATTGTCACTCTAGTCGACCCAACATGAAAGGCGCTCATCGCATTTTCGATACTCACACGCATCTTGGAACAGCTCGCCATAGTGGTCGAACGATGCGCATGGATTCTATGCTGCACGACATGGACGCTCATGGAGTCGACCGGTCACTCCTGATTCCTTTCCCCGTTGTGGAGGATGAGCGTGCGGCGCATGACGAGATCGCGATGGCCGTTCGAGCGCACCCGGATCGATTTTTGGGCTGTGCTTGCCTTCATCCGTGGACAAATCATTTCCAGCAGGAGCTCAAGCGGTGTTCCGAAGAGCTTGGTTTTGGCGCTTTGAAACTACAACCCCAATATCACGGGCTCAATCCAATTTCACGCCGTTCGGATTTCTTCTTTGAAGCCGCGCTGCAATATAAGCTTGCCGTCGTTGTTCACACAGGCGCGGGGGCTCCGTTCGCGCTTCCATCGCTCTACATTGCGCCCGCGAGACGATACCCGGAATTGGCGATTATTCTGGGACACGCAGGCGGAGGGTTGTATGTGGCGGAAGCTATTGTTGCAGCAGACGTTTGTCCGAACATCTTCATCGAACTCTCCAGCTTGATGCCGCATCACGTTCTGGAGGTTCTGAATCATGTCTCGAGCGACCGGCTGATGATCGGCTCGGATCTGCCTGAGAGCGTCGACACGGAGATTGGGAAAATTTTCACGCTCGATGTAGAGGAGCACGTCAAGCAAGACATTCTATGGAACACGGGCGCGCGGCTGTTTTCTAGGTAGCCGGCGATCCTGAGAGCAAGTCGCGCGATCCAAGTGATCTCCAAAACGCAATGAGAGCGATCGCGATCAGCAGCATGAGCGTCGCGATGCCTGCAGGGGCGTACCATGTCTTCCAATCACCACCGAGCGTGATCGCGCCAAAGCTATTGCTGAAAACTACTGCCGCCATCGTGGCTACAAGGCCTAAACGAAGCAACACAAAGATCAAGATCGCGAAGATGGCGACGAACATGAGCGCCTTCCATTGCCAGTCGGGCGCGTAGATGACGCGTTCTGCGTTCAGCGTGAACAGGACCGCGGCTGCGAGGGCTGCAAGGATGTCTTTTCGTAGAAGCATGCGCAGGCCGAAGATACAGAAGAAGGCGATCAAGCTGATGTTGATGGCGACGGACACCGTACTTGCATGGCCGGCGAGCCACTGTCGCGTTCCTAGCGTGAAAAATAGTTGGCTATCTGTGGTGAGGGTGTATTCGCTCAACCACGTTTCCGAGAGATTAGCGATCATCCATAGTCCACACCCGGTGGCAGCTCCGATCAGGATGTGAGCCCCCACTTGGGCGTCCTTCCATCGTCCGGCTAAAATCCGGTTCCACGTCACAATCGATCTCGGCCACCGGGCACGCAGCGCAGGCTCAAGGGCTAGATAAAGCAACCAGATCATCGCGGATACCGTGAACCATTCAGCCGCATTGTGGAAGAAATAGAAAAGCATGTCTTCGCTGGGAACCGCGTGGACGGTACCGGCCCAGACGATCATTCCAAGTCCGAATTTTACGCTGGCGATTCTCAAAGCGCCTTTTCGGTCAGTGCGTCCTAACTTCCAATTCCGGTGCGCGAGCAGCGCCACGAATACGAATCCGACTGCAGTAATGAAGAGAAACAGATGGCCCCGAAATCTGTCGAGGAGGCTGCGCTGCGGACGGGGAGCCCCGGCGGCCCTCATCCATGGATAAGCGACCTGCGCGTGCGTGATGCGTCCCCTCCAGGATCCGATTTCCACTACAAGCGGCGTGTCCGGGATCTTCGGGTGCGGACCTCGCCAAGCTCGATAGGAATCGGTCGCATGGAACGGGACGGT
>DASQLD010000585.1:0-8581 GCA_035630195.1 Bryobacteraceae bacterium | reverse complement strand
CGGTCGGGGTTACCGATGGATGCGGCTCGTAAGTTCCATCCCGCATAAGCGCCGAGAGGAACGTCTATCTCCGGCATTCGGATGCCGCTCATTTCGATGCCGTCACGGTCAACCTTTGGTACGAGGATCCGGTATGCGGCGCCCGGCTTGGGCGGTTCCGTCGCGACAACGCCTGTGTTGAGAAAATCCGGGCCGAAATCGAGTATTTGCGGTACTCTTGGCCAGCGCGGTGGCTGGATCCCGTTTGGATACTTCAACGCGCTTACAGGAGCGATCTGTTGCTTTGCGAGGCTCGGAAAAGCCGAAGCCGGTGGTTCTTTTCCTTCCTTCAGCCAGTCATGAAAAGCGATCAGCAGGCCACGCATCCCCCAGCGGAAGTCGAGCGGATTCGGGATGTTTTGCGTGTTTGTTCGCTTCAGTGTCAGAGATCCGGGGCCGTGCGCGCCACCGGTGAAGAAGTAGATCCGCGTGTCTTTGGATGGCGCCACATCAGCGGCGCCGTCCGCGGTCGTATGAATCAGAGATGCCGCCCGGCCCCAGTACTCATAGGAATTGTTCGAGTAGAAGATCTTGGGATTGAATTTGGCTTGCGGTCCGCGTGGGAGGAGGCCGTCTTCGCGCGCAGTCAGGGGGTCACGCGAGGGCGTGTCGAGAAACGGGAATAAGTCGACGGGCCAGGCATAGTGGAGAACAGGCTGGCCATCGCGAGACGGTTGCGCGAAGCGATGATTGAAACCACCCCGGCCGGCGCCGGCGACATGCGCCCAAACACCATCCAGCGCGGGACGTGACTTTTCATCTTCGTTAAAGCCTTGATAGACGAAGTGCCGGAGAAAGCGACCGGTCTGTGATGCCCCGAATGCGATAGTTCGCTTGATGAACTGTTGCTGGTCGCCGAGGAGCATCGCGGAAGACCCGAACTTGAGGAAGGATGCCATGTCGCGCACTGCCGCAAATCCTAGCCCAGTGGGAACTGCGCCCGTTCCCCGATAAACGACCTCATAAATCTTGCCCGGTTCGCAGCCGCCGTCGATTTCGACGTTGGTCTTGTTAACGAATCGCCAGCGGTTTCTTGGAATTTCCTTCTTTGCTCCATCTGGGACATCGCGCACATAGAGATGGTTGATAGAGTCTTGCTCGTCTGCAACCGGATACGGTGTGTGATCGCGATCGCCAAGAGAGAAGCCGCCCACGCTTTTGTCAGGTACAAACTCGCCCCGCACTACGCCGGTAATCGATGCCGGCAGATGCGGAGCTTGTAAGCCAATTCTGCCCGGAATCTGTGGCGTGTCCCATTGCCAGCCGATGGCGGCGATCGTGAATCCAGCGTCCATAACGAAGCCATCACCGAGTTCTGCTGGTGTCTGGGGATCGAGCGACGATGCGCCTCGATTGAAGTTCGAGAACGACAGCACGCGCCCTCGATTGACAACGTCGATGATTGCTGTGCCGTTTCCTTTCGAGGGATCGCGGGGCTTCAATAGAAGCAGGTCGGCCGAGAATCGAACGAAGCCGTCCTTATCAACGGGAGCGAGCGAGAGATCGATAATCCTGCGGTTCTGTTCGAGCTTCGGGTCGAGTCGGAAGTGAACGGTTGCTGTGATGCGCTCGTACGGTCCAGCCGATCCGAATGATTTTCCTTCGGCGACATCGGTCCGCTCTTTAATGTGGATGACGTCGACGGCAGCTACAGCGATTGAGGCAGCGAATACGGCCAACACAGGAAGGCGCATCCGATTATTAGATCATGTCAGGCGATAATGAATTATGAAGTTACGGACTCTTGCGCAAAGCCTTTGTGGGGCGCTCCTGTTGTCTCAATCGCTTCTTGCCGCCGGGCCGGAAGTGTCTGTGTTCAAAACACGTACTTGCGGATGTTGCAGTAAGTGGGTGGATCACATGAAGGCGAACGGGTTTGACGTTAAGGTCACCGACGTGCCGAGCACGGCCGAATACCGGCAGAAGTACGGTGTCCCCGAGAAATTGCTGTCGTGCCATACGGCGGTTGTCAAAGGCTATGCGATCGAAGGACATGTTCCGGCAGCGGACGTGCAGCGTTTGCTAAAAACGGGTTCCAAGGGTAAGGGTCTCGCTGTTCCTGGTATGCCGGTGGGGTCGCCGGGTATGGAGCAGGGTCCACGGCGCGCCGCTTATTCCGTGCTGTTGTTCCAGGCCGATGGCAGCGCGACGGAGTTTCAGAAGTACGCCGCGCAGTAGCGTTTAATCGACGGGGCTCTCTGCGATCAGCCGGTCATACGTCTTTCTTGCGTGATCATAGGCGCGTGTCATCTCGCCTTGCTCGTTGAGGCGTACTCGGCCGACCTTTTGCTTGAAACAGATGTCCACTGCCTCGCGGAGCCACTGCGCGCTCCGCTTGGACGCGCGTACCGGCTTTTTGTCGACCGTTACCCACACCGGGTTCGTATGGGAAGACGGGAGGATTCGGAGCGTAATCCAACTACTCTTGTCGATTGCGGCGTTGAAGGATATATCCCGTAGTTGGCCATCGGCGTCAACTTCTTTCCGTTCTACGGCTCGGCCATTTACTACGAGTTCCACCGGAACTTTGCGCGAATTCCCAATGCGCGCGCGCTCGACATCCCAATAGGGTTTCTGGTCGTAGCGGAGTTTCCGGATCGCTTCGTCCGGCTGCTCATTCAGGAATGCCGCGACTTTTGCTGTGACTTTTACTGTTCCTGCGGCGGGCAATTCCACGTCTTTCCCGGAGCCCATTTCTATGCCATTGACGCGGAAATCGATCAGGTGACTCTTGCCGTCGGACGCATAGTTACGGCCCTCGCGTAGACCCACGACCCAATCGTCGTAGTCGAGCTTGGCCTGTCGCACGTAGCTGCGGCCGAGTCCGACTCGTTCTCCGTAGATACATGGGAAGTCAGTCTCGCCGCTGATGCGAGTGCGATAGCCGACGTTCAAGGCGTGATACCAAACGTTGAGCTCCCATGCGTATGGCGTATCTACTGCAGAGATCACTTCCGTGGCATCGTGCGTAACGGTCATTACAAACTCATTGGCGCCGATGCCGTCGAATGGAGGCATCTCATAGCTGAGTAGTTTCTCTTCCTTGAGTGCGAGACCCCAGCCGGAATGAGTGTAGCCGGTGATTGCGTTTTGTTTCTTTCCCCATTGGAGAATCGGCAGGCCCCAACTCGGCCAGTCTTCTATGCGCTTCGTGCCGGGAAAATCCTGCTCCTTTAAGCGGAGCAGGAGCAGGTGGCCGGTGTGACTCGATGGATGGCCGGAGACTTCGACGTCATATCGGATGCGGTTCTCTACGGTTGAGACGGCGTTGTCCTTGCCTTCGAAGAATGTCTTTTGGAAATACCAACCGGGCCCCCATGTTAGTACGGATCCGATTTTGAGGTCCTCACCGACGACGTGACGCATCATGTCCTGTGGGTAGACGCCCTCGGTCGGCCGCTCATAGTGGGCGCATCCGGCAGCGTGTATGTGGTGATCTCCGGAATACCATCCGAGTTTCGCGGGATCGATCCAACGCTCGAGACGAAACGTCAGTGTGCGCGGGGAGTTGTCGGCGATGTCGATTATCTGGATTCCCTTGCGGTATTCGGGACCGCGTGAGTACTCGACTGAATATTTTCCTGGCGGTAGCGCAATCGATTCTCCGTCTGCTCGGTAGACTTGAGGATGAAAGAAGAAGTCGGGCGCGAGACGCTTCGTCTGAGACGGGTAAACGCGCTGTCTTTCATCGCGAATCAGAAATGAGCCGGTTGTCGGTTTGTCATCGAAATCAAGAACGCGCAGGGTTACTTTGGCGGAAGGCTTAATCGTGAAGAGGATGTCGACTTCGTTTCGAAAGCCAAGATCCTGAGAGCCTTGACCGACATCGAACGCCAGCTTGGCTTCGCGTTTGCCCGCTTCCTTTGCGTAAAGTTGAAGAACACGATACTCGAGATCGAGGCCTGACAGATGCGCCTTCATTGGCTGCTTGTTGGCCATTTGAATGTCCATCCAGCGAGCTCGACCGACGTTTGCAGGCGTATTCGGAACCGGTCCCGCGTTAGGACTGTCGACGGCGAGTACGGCTGTCACACCGGCCTGGTTGTGGACTTTGATGAGAAAAGCGCGCCAGCCCTGCTCGACGAGTTCGGCCTTCGCTGGACCCTGCTGAACTTTGACGCGACTCTCGGGATTGATGTCGATACCGGCAAGGACGTGCTTATCGAGAATGCGCTGGATCTGCTCGACTGACTTGGCGCTCTGCAACGCCTGAGCGTCGGTGGCTGGCAAGGGCTCCCCTACCATCTCAAGCGTCTGGACGACGCGCGCTACTTGCGCGGCAAGAGGCTGAAACTCGACCGTCGTTACGAGTGGAAGTTCCTCAGCCGAACATACCAGTGACGCAAGAAGGAAGCCGAATGCGATTTTGGCGCAGATCATAAGAAGAAGTCCGTTCTGAGCATAACGCGGAATATCTGCTAGGTTCTTGCATGCTGGCTTGTCTTCGGGGCCTGGTATTTCACGTTCAACTGCGGGGTCTCCAGGCGTTTGCTTCCCTGAACTTTCGATGTCAAGCAGCTTTCGAGCATTCCGCTGACAATCAGTGTGCGTTCGGCCGGATACGGAGCCTTGCCTGAGGCGAACATCTCCTCAATCTTGCTGACCAGGCACGCAGAGTACGTCACGTTCGGAACGGGCGACAGGAAGAACTGGCAGGATTGAATGCCCGATCCTTTGAGGCGCGCAGCAAAGTTGAAGTCTCGAATTGCGCCGTTCAGCATTAGCAATGTAGTTTTGAGCCCGTCGTTGTGCTCAATGAAATAGGCGGCAGGATCTTTGACGAGCTTTGGAAGCTGTCCCGTACCGACCAAATCCTGGGTGCGTCCGTCCTCGACTGTAAGGCCCATGGGTGTGTCGCTGCGCGATAGAGCGGAGACTAGCAGGTCTTTCGACCAGCGTCCTTCCTCTCCTGCTTTCCAGACGGCATCACCGACAATCATCTGAACGGCGCGAACGCCTGTTTCGCCGCCCTTACGCCGCTCAATCATGCATTGCATCGCTTCCAAGGCGTGATAGTCCATGGGATCGGAACCGCCGTTGCCGACCATCAAGGCTTCCTCGATATTGCAACCTAGCGGTAACTCGAGGTCGGGGAGCCGCCAAGTCACGGGCAGGGAAGAGCCGGCTAGAAGTGGAAATTTCTGGCGCCGGGCTTCATCCACCATCCACTTGGCTTTCTCGAAGCTCCACGATAGATGCTTATCGTTGTAGACGGGAACGGAGCGGCCGTCCTTCGCAAACACGTCGGCGCATTGTTTGAAGAACTCGTAGCGAGGATAGAGTACCTGGCCTTTTTCGTTGCGAGGGTAGTCGCCATGTTCGGCGATTATGAGGACTGCATCCACGGCGAGTTTGTCTCCGCCGCAACGGAGAGCTTCCGCAATTGTCGGGTAGACACTGAATCCGAACTCTTTTGCGCGTTCCTGGCTTTGATCTCCTGCAGGCTTCTGGTCAATGTACAGCGACACAATCTTCATGTCCGGCCGATGCCATGCGCCCTGATGAGGATAGCCGACCAGGAAGCGATCCGCCATGTGCTGGACGTGCGACAGATATTTATAGATCGTTCCGATGACTGCGATTCGCTTCATCTAAGTTCTCCAGAACGTCGATTCACGTGTCGGCTGATATTTGATGGCCAAATGCGGAGTTTCGAGCCTTTCTTGACCGTCGAACAGGCTATCGACACCAGACGATGTCAGCCCGGTCGTCAATAGAGTTCGTTCGACGGGATACGTGGGCTTACCGGTCAGGAACATCTGCTCCATGCCGTTCACCAGCGGACTGAAGAAATTCGCGAGCGTTGTGCGTCCATCCGGCATGGGTAGGTACATCTGGGTGGAGAACAAGCCTTTATCGAGCCGGGCAGAGAAGTTGAAATCTTTCACGAGTCCGGACATCAGGAGCATTGTCGATTTCAGGCCGTCGACATGTTCGTAACGATAAGCGACGGGGTTCTTAACCAGCCGTTGCATGTCTTCCATGGTCGGCAGGATGTTGTTGAAGCCATCGCGCGCGGGGGTCAGCGTATGGCTGCGGCAGAGAGCGGCCTCGACCAGATCCTTCGGCCAAACTCCTTCTTTGTAGGCCTTCCAGAAGTTATCGCCGCGATACGCCTGGAGCCAACGAACGCCGGTTTCCCCACCCTTGCGCCGCTCGACCATGCATTGCAGCGTCTCCAGGCCGTGGAAGTCATAGCTATCGACGCCGCCGTAGCAAACGCACATCGCTTCACTGACGCGCGCGCCGGCGGGCATCTCGAGCGACGGAGTTCGCCAGGTTACGGGCAAGCTGGAGCCGGCCATGAAGGCGAAACCCATCTCGCGGGCGGTGTCGTAGATCTCTTTCGCCCACGGCCAGTTCCAGGAAAGATGCTTGTCGTTGAATACGGGGACACTGCGGCCGCTTGCCCGGAAGACTTTGAAGATTTCCTGAAAGAACTCATAACGCGGGTACTTGGTTTGGCCTTTCTCGGTGCGTGGATACTTGCCGTGTTCCCCGACAACGACGATTCCGTCAACGGCTAGTTTGCTTCCGCCGAGGGTGAGCGCTTCGGCTATGGTCGGATAGACCTTCATGGTTGGAAATCGGCGGGCGCGGTCCCGGCTCCAGTCGCGATCATTCACCTGATCGACGAACAGGGATACCAGATCCATTGCCGGGTAATGATGCGTTCCGTTCCATCCGTAGCCTTCCAAGAATCGGTCGACGATATGTTGCGCATGGGAATACTTGAAGTAAGTCGTCGTGATCGCGGCGATTTTAGGACGGGCCGGGCGCGTCTGCGCATTCGATAGAAGAGGGACGGCAGCCACACCGGCCAGCAGGTCACGACGCGAGATCTTGCTTTCAACTCGCATGAAGGCGATTATAGGTCTTTAACGTGAGCAAACTCTCATATCGACGTCTCGCCATCCTGATGTTCGGGGTTCCCCTGGTCGCTGCAGTCTCGAGTCGGGCCCGCAAAGCACATGATGATGCTTTCGTTTTCGACGCGCATGTCCATGTCGTGAATAGGCAGTTTTATCACGGCGGTGATATGGGACAGCGTGTGAAGGATGGTCAGTTCGACCTTGTCCGCGCGAAAGAAGGCGGCGTGGACGCGATGTTCTTTTCGATTTTCGTCACGGAGGATTATTACCCTCAGCGCCTTGAGACAAAGCAGACATTTCGCTTAATGGATCTGGCGTTGAGCCAGCTTGAGAAGAATCGGGACAAGATCGAGTTGGCATTGAAAGCGGCGGACATCGAGCGAATCAATAAAAGCGGTAAAATCGCCGCGGTGCTCGACCTGGAGGGCGGCTTCGATCTGGATGGGGACCTCGGGATTTTACGCGGTCTTTACCGGCTTGGCCTGCGGTCGGTGCAACTTTCAGCGCATAACTGGGCGAATAACTTTGCCGATTCCTGCTGTTCGCCGGCGAAGTATAAGGGTCTTAACGATCGGGGGCGGGCTGTTGTTCGTGAGATGAACAGGCTCGGGATGGTGATCAATGTATCGCACGCCTCCGACGCTACTCTGGGGCAGACGGTGGACCTGAGTTCAGACCCCGTGATGGCGACCCATCATGGGATGCGCGCGCTGAACGATATCCCTCGAAATATGCCGGAGGATCTGATGCGGAAGATCGCCGCAAAAGGCGGGGTGATCGGCTTTCAGATCGGCAACGAGTTCCACAACAGGAAAGCGTTTGACTGGCGTACGAAACACGCTGGGAAACCATTCTGGGACACGAGTGAAATAGCCGGACGCAAAGGCCAACTTTCGATTGAGGAGATAGACCGAAAAGTCGCGCCGCAGTTTCCGATGATCGGGCTCCAGATGCCGGATGAGGTCCTATTTTCTCCTGAAGACTGGATCGGGGTGATTGAAAAGGCGATTGCCATCGTCGGCGAGGATCATGTCGCGCTTGGAAGCGATTTCGATGGAGGTCCGACGCTACCGAAAGGTATGCGCGATATCGCCGATCTGCCGATGCTAACGGAAGCCATGTTGCGCCGTGGTTGGCCCGAAACACGGATACGGAAATTTCTTGGATTGAACACGTTACGGGTGTTCAGGCAAGTAACCGATTAGTCTTAGTCGCCCTGATGTTCTTTCAAAAAGTCTTCGTCGATTGGCTTGCGGCCTCGGAAGCCTTCCTCTACTCCATGCCAGAATTCGATGCGGGACTCGCCCAGCCGCCAGCACAGTAGGACTTCCTGGCCCTGGTAGAGGGTAGGGAAGTCAAGGAGTCCGATGTCGAGGTCCTTCACCTGACAACCTTCGTCGTGCACCGCTTCCAGGGCTGCGTTTAGCTTGGCCGCCGAAGAATCCCGGCGCTCGCGAATTTTCAGAACCTTGTCACGATCCATCATCATGCCGCCTCGCATCATGATGTCTCGAGTTGTGGATCGTAGCGACTCGTCGGCTTCCTGGAACTCGGCTTTTAAGAATAGAGCTTCCCGAATGATACGTTCGACTTTGGGCAGCACGCGCTCGGCTTGATCTCGCGTGAAATATCTCGGCATCAGCTCATACGCCGCAGATCTGTACAGCGAT
>DASQLD010000584.1:0-12674 GCA_035630195.1 Bryobacteraceae bacterium | reverse complement strand
ATTGGCCTGCGCGGACAGAATCTCGGAATCCTCGATGATGTAGGTAGCTGCGATCCAATCGGCACGTCCGGATTCGACACCGACGTCAAGCAGCTTCTTTTCCGCTGTATCCATCCACTCCCGAGCTTCGCCTATGGATGGCTTTGGCTTTGCGGCAGTGGGCTTAGGCGCCGAGGTCGGCGCCGGTTTAGCTGGCGTGACGGGTTTGGCTGGCGCCTGTGCTTCAACCTTGATCGCGAGAGCGAACCCCAGAAGAAGGAAGAGTCTCATTATTCACGATTATGTCCCAACGGACGCGCTTTTGCTGAGTTTGAACTAAACTGTCCGAATGAAGCTTCAGGCGTTCGTACTATTCTTGACATCCATAACTTTTGCGCAGCAGTCCTCACAAAAGAAGGCCTTCCTGATTCGCATCCAGCCCGTGCGGCCCACCTTTGTTGTCGACGCGACAAAAGAAGAAGGAAAGATCATGGGTGATCATTTCCAATATTTAAAAAAGCTGACGGCTGAAGGAAAAGTCGTGCTTGCCGGTCCGTCGATCAACGGAGAAAAGACATTCGGCCTGATCGTTGTCGAGACCGACACAAAGGAAGAGGCCCAGAGCATCATGGAGAATGATCCGTCCTATAAGGCCGGTATTCAAAAAGGAGAAGTCCTGCCATTTAGGATCGCTCTGCTTCGGGATTCAGTGAAAAAAGAGTGAGTGTAATTCAAATGGGATCGCGCACGTTCTTGTGAGCCGCGAAAGAGCGGCAAAAAAAACAAACAATCAGGAGACACAAGAAATTGGCGACCCCAAGAATCGCACTTTTGCGTGACATTTCCGTCTGCCAGCCGGAAGCAGTCGACGCGCCCGCTTTAGAAAAAGCACGTCTTCGCGTGCTCGCGCTGCAGGCGCTTCCGAAAATTGCCGCAGCGCCCAAGGCCACCATCACTCTCGAACCGATGGAAAACGGTAAGGCTGTCTATTTACCGCTTGCTCCTGAATTCGAAGGAGCAAAAGCTCAAATCAAACTTGTATTGGCTTGTTTGATAAAAAATAATGAGTCGACGGACCTGGCGCTCTCCAACGTGACGTTCTCGTTTCCAGGAACTTCGATTCCCGCCAAGGATATGCAGGGCGAAAACCTGGTGACGGGACCGATCGCACCGGGCGATTCAGCCTGGTGGTCGAACGGAGTTGTCGAGTTGTCGGAAGGCAACAAAGTGAATAATGCAATCTTCATGGATACTCCGGCTCCCGCGAAGGTCGAGGTCAGTCTCACGTTCACCGGATACAACCTGCCCATCAAAATTACGGCGGACTTGGCGCCTCACAAGGCTCCGGCTCCCAATGGCGGATGGTTATTTCCGTTCTCGGCATCTGACCTTCGCGTTGGTGAGTACTTCACAGCGTCCGCACGTCACTGGGCCAACGGGGGCGGCAAGGGACGGCAGATCTATGCGCACGATATTGGCTGCACCGGATGGGACGCATCGAAGAACGCATTCAGTGGACTGCTGCCCGGTACTGATGGAACGAAGAACGAGCATTACCGAATCTATGGAAAGCCAGTTCGCGCCATGGCTGACGGTACGGTGAGTTCCTGGCATGACGGGATGGCGGCGAATACTCCGGGCGGGTTTCCCGAACCCACACCGAACCCGACGGGCGGCAATCACATCTGGATTCAGCACGGCGACGAACTGGTTGTCTACACCCATCTTCAGAACAACTCGATCCCAGACTCGCTGCAGGTGAAAGGCGCGGTCGTCAAAGCGGGTCAGATGGTGGGAAAGTGCGGTAACACCGGCAATTCCTCCGGGCCACACGAGCACGCTGAGGCGGCCCAATCCGGCAACACGTCTCTGAGACCCTTGCCGTTCCGCGAGGCGTGGGTTTGCGAAGCAGCAAAATTGGCGCCTCCATCACCGGACGGTCCTTGGGTTCGTTTGGATGCCGAAGGAATTCCGTACGACAGCGTTGTGGTGTGGCCCGCGGCAACTCGTCCGGCGTGGTATCCGCCGAATTGGGGAGAAGTCTCGCACCACGCGATTCGTGACGAGAACTACCAAACGATCTTCGATCGCGCGACCAAAGCCGGCTATCGTCCTGTATGGCTCGATGGCTATGAGGTTAACGGGCAGACCTTCTTTAACGTAATCTTCCGTCCATCGGCTGGCGGTCCAGCCTGGGCGGCGCGCCACGGAATGACGGCCGCCGAGTATCAGTCGGAATTTAACACGCGTACAGCCGCGGGCTATCGCCTTCTGAACCTGGCCACCTACATGAGCGGCTCCCAGATCCGCTATGCCTCGATCTTCGTCAAGACAGCGGGTCCGGCGTTCACCGCGTATCACGGATTGACGGCGGAACAACATCAGGCGAAGTTCGACGAACTCGGATCCCAGGGCTACCGGCCAGTCAATGTTTCTGTGGTCTCTGTGAACGGTGTCCGCTCGTATGCAGCTTTCTACGAGAAGGAGAATGTCGGCTCTTACCTGCTGAAGTCGTTCCTTACGGAAGATGAATACCAGCAGCAGTGGAACGACAATTGGGCAGCCGGCCGTCGTGTGTCGTATGTTTCGGCATACAACCACAATGGCGCGGTACGATTCTCCGCCATCTTCCAGCAGACCAATATTGAAGGCAATGAGGCGACCAGTGTAGGACGACACAATCTGACATCGAGCGGCTACCAGACCGAGTTCGATACAAGGATGAGCCAGGGTTACCTCACTCGTTGCGTCGCTGGATATGAAGACGGTAAGGTAGCTAAATTCGCTGCCATCTGGCGGAAGTAGGAAAATCTTGCCAAGCCGCAGATGAACACAGATGAACGCCGATCGAATGAATTACTTTGGCGTATCAGCGTTCATCTGCGGCTTTTATTCCGAGCAGGAATGGAGCGATCTCATTCCACATCAGCTCCGTCACATCTGTTAATTGATGATCGGACGCCATCATGCGCAACCGCACGTTAGGATGCCGCTCAGCAAAAGCTTCCGAATAAGCGGGCGGCACAACCGTATCGTTGACACCGTGGAAAATCAAAGCGGGTTGATGGAAAGAAGGCTCTGCATCGTATTTAAGACCGTCCTCTATCAAGTTCCAGCTCACGTTGCGCGCACGGCCTTCCCCGTAGTGGAACACCTCAAGACTCCCGGTCCGACGCCACTCGGCTGCCTTCTCCGCTCCGAGTTCCTGCGGCCATCGTTGCGGGAAATGGAAGGCAGGCGCCAGCAAAACCAGCTTTTCCACCTCGGGGCGCCTCGACGCATACAGCGCGGCAAGATAGCCGCCCATACTCGACCCGATTAGTGACACTGGCTCGCCTTTCGCGGTACGCCCGACTACCGCTAGCTGACCGCTTATTGTTATGTTTTCGAAGTCTCCTTCCACAAGCTCGGGGATCTCCAGATTAACGCCACGTTCCGCAAAGGACCGACGGAACCATTGAGCCTTCCCCGATGCGGCTCCTGAGGCGAACCCATGCAGATACACAATTCTCATCGCACGCGTCCCGGCTGTACCTGTTTGAAGTCGGAATATACAAATTCATCGATTACGAATATCTGCTTGTCCACAAACTGTTTGTGATCGATTTTGGACGGGAGCAGCAAACCCCATTGACTCATTTGGTAGTCGACCATCGTAATATCCCGAATCTCTGATTCTTTCACCAGATGCGTTGAATCGAGAGTCACCCGGTAAGGGACCATATCCGCGTCGCGGACCCAATATTCGCCGCGCATCCGATGACGAATCGGCTCACTTTCCCCGTAGATGGTGAGGCCCTGGTCCCCATCGATCTGGCGGTACTTGTACACTAATAATGATCCGGTAACATCGTCGCTTTCCCGCCGATCGAAGGTGAATTCGTACTTTTCGACTCCTCTTCTTGAGAACAGTAGGATAATTTGTCCGGCGTCCGACAGGAAGCCACGCAATCCATAATCCTCGTAACTCTCTAGAGTTTTTGAGTAATTCTTGGCATCCCGAGTTCCGATGCGGCTTGCGAGCGAGTTCAAGTCTTTTTTGCCCTGCTTCCACTGCTGGCCATCAACGCTAAGAATCAGCCGGATTTCCTTTAGCGATCCACCGGGCTCATCGGCAGAAATGTATCCATATTCCGAGACCACTACTCTGGTAACTTCCGGTAGTTTTGTGTTGATGCCGCGCGGTCCTGTACTATAGCGGGTACCTGCCGGTTGCACCTGCCGCAGCGTTTCGATACCGACAAAGCGGTGAGCGTTCCGCTCGAAACGGTCCGCTTCCTTACCAAGGCGAGACAAAACTGCCCGGGTCTGACTGGTGGTAGGCTGCTGCGCAAATGCAGTCGTGAGAACGAGTACCCATAACACGGCGAAGAACATAGCTCGTATGAGTGTAAATCTTGCGAACGCGTTACAGGGTGCTAGAATCAGAGCTTTCAAGGCCAGTTTTGGAGGATAAATGTCCGTTGCACAGAAGGTGAAGCAGATCATCGTTGAGCAACTTGGTGTCGACGAAGCGCAGGTTGATGATACCGCGTCATTCGTCGATGATCTCGGCGCGGATTCTCTCGACATCGTCGAACTCGTCATGGCGTTCGAAGAAGCGTTCGACATCGACATCCCGGATGAGGATGCGGAAAAGATCGGTACGGTGAAGGACGCAGTTGGTTATATCGAGAATAAAGCCAAGAAGTAATCCCCCCACGGAGCCCCCGATTTGTCCCGAAGAGTTGTCATCACCGGTATAGGCCTGCTGTCTTCTGTCGGGTCCGGCACCGAAGAAACCTGGAGCGCAGTGAAGGAAGGCCACAGCGGTATTGGGCCCATCACGCAATTTGATGCTGCAGCTTTCAACTGCCGGATCGCCGGTGAGGTTAAAGAGTTCGACCCTGCACGCTGGATCGAGAAAAAAGAGATCAAAAAGATGGCGCGCTTCATTCAGTTCGCCGTTGCAGCGTCAGAGTTCGCGATGGAAAGCTGCGGATTGAAGGTTACTGAGGACATCGCTGAGCAGGTCGGCGTGTATATCGGGAGCGGCATCGGAGGGTTCGAAGTTATTGAGCGCGAGCACCGAAACCTTCTCGAAAAGGGTCCGGGGCGCATTTCGCCCTTTTTCATCCCTGCCACGATCATCAACCTGGCGTCCGGATACGTATCGATTCGCACCGGAGCCAAGGGGCCTAACTCCGCGACGGCGACGGCCTGCACGACCAGCGCCCACGCAGTGGGTGATTCCTACAAAATCATCGAGCGTGGGGACGCCGACGTCATGATCTGCGGCGGGGCCGAGGCTTGCATTACTCCACTCGGAGTTGGCGGATTTGCGGCAATGCGAGCGCTTTCGCAACGCAATAACGAGCCGGAACGGGCAAGCCGCCCGTGGGACAAACATCGGGACGGCTTCGTTATCGGCGAGGGCGCAGGAATCCTGATCCTGGAAGAACTTGAATTTGCGAAACGCCGTGGCGCTCCAATTGTTGCCGAAATAGTAGGTTATGGCATGAGCGCAGACGCGTATCATATTACGTCTCCTGCTGAAGATGGAGACGGAGCGTTTCGCGTGATGCGGAACGCCATGAGGGATGCCAAACTTCAACCGGATCAGATTCAATACGTGAATGCGCACGGGACTTCCACCGAAATCGGCGACAAACTCGAATCGATCGCCATCAAACGGGCCTTTGGCGCCCACGCATACAAGGTGGCAGTGAGTTCCACAAAATCGATGACAGGACACCTGCTCGGTGGCGCCGGCGGTCTGGAAGCAGGCATTGTCGTGCTGGCGATTCGCGACCAAATTGCGCCTCCAACGATCAATCATGAGGAACCGGACCCGGAATGCGACCTCGACTATGTGCCCAACAAGGCACGGCCGATGCGCATCGAGTACGCCCTTTCCAACTCATTCGGCTTTGGCGGCACAAACGGCAGCCTCATCTTCAAGCAGTACACTGCCTAGAGTAGGGTTACCCTGAAGCCAGGAGGACTGACTCTTGGCACGTACTATTGCTTACTGGGTGACCACCGGCCTCTTGTCCGCGCTTGCGGTCTTTGCCGCCTTCAATTATTTATCGGGTGATCCTGAGGCAGTGCAAGGATTCGCGCACGTTGGCTATCCGCAGCACCTACGAGTCCTGCTCGGGATCGCTAAGCTTCTCGGCGCGATCGCTCTTCTTATGCCCGGTGTCCCAACTTTGAAAGAATGGGCCTATGCAGGATTTACATTTACCTGGATCGCGGCGTGTGTTGCGCACTATTTGGCGAAGGATGGCCCGGTGGCGTTCACGCCGTTAGTCTTGCTGGCGATCCTGGCAGTCTCCTATGTCACTCGGCCCGCCGATCGCCGATGGCCCGCCGGGGTTGCCATCTAAACGGCGTACGCTCCTCGAAAAGGTTCGACACATGGTAGCCTGAGACTATATATGAACCGCCTGCTGTGCTGGGTTTGTACACTGGCGGGTTTTGTCGCCGCGTTTAGCGTCATCTCGATAATCTCAAGCGACATTCAGCCCGTCTACGCCAAGGAAAAAATTCAGGTTCTAATCTGGTCGGAACGCACCGAGCCAGTCGAAGTTTATCCGAAGGGTATAAACGGCGCTTTTCTGGATTTCCTTGCGGGAGAAAAGAACATCGAAGCTAAGGCGGCGAATCTTGGCGATACGGATCAGGGGATTACGGACGAATCTCTAAAGAATACTGACGTCCTGGTCTGGTTCGGACATCGCAAGCATGCGGACGTCTCGGAAACCACTAATGCGCTGATTCTGAAACACGTGAAGGAACACGGCATGGGATATCTGCCAATCCACTCTTCGCACTACGCCAAGGCGTTTCAGCGCATCCTGCAGGACATAGCGGCAGATCGTGGTAAGCCTCTAGAAGGTACACCAGGTAAGTGGGGAATCGTTAAGAACGAGGGCAAACCCGAATCGATTCACATACTCACCCCAAAGCATCCGATCGTGAAAGGAGTTCGAGATTTCACCATCGTGAAGACGGAAAGTTATACTAACCCGTTCAACGCTCCCGACCCGGACTTGAAAGTTCTGGAGGGTCGTTACGAGGGTGGTCCGCAGGACGGCAACGACGGTCTACTGTATCAGTACGGCAAAGGCAAAGTATTCTACTTTCGGCCCGGGCACGAGACGTATCCCATCTACTTCCAGAAGGAAGTGCAACAAATCCTGAAGAATGCGATCCGATATCTCGCATCTGAAGCGCCAGTGAAGCCGAGGTCTTAAGGCACGCAAGCATGACGGGAGCAGGCATAAAAGATTCGCTGAAGGAACGCGGCGTCCGATTGACGCGGCAGCGCCAGATTCTGCTCGATCTGATCGACAAGTCCGGCAGGCACTTGGACGCCGAGAACCTTTACCTGATGGCGAAGGAAAAGGATCCCAAGCTGAATCGGGTGACCGTCTATCGAACACTGAAAATGCTCAAGGCCGGCGGACTCGTTGACGAGCTCGATCTGATGCACATCGGAGGCGATCAGCACTTCTACGAAACACGCCTCAAGCAGGAACACGCGCACATCATCTGCCTGCGATGCGGCAAGGTAGAGGAGTTCTTCGGCGAGCCGCTACAGAAGTTGCGCAAGCAGATCGAGCAGCATTTCGGTTTTGAGGTCTTGCTGGCGCGCACGGAAGTCGGCGGCTATTGCTCGCATTGCCAGGCTCTTCGCGGTCAGGAGTTGAAGGAAACGACGGTCGACAGCAGTGCGAAGGGTCGCCCCGGCCGAAGTTCGTAATGGCCGTCTCGGTCCCTAATACTAATCCCGTTCTGGCGCGACCCGCAACAATTGTTGTTATTAACCCGTCGGGAAATCGCAGTCGTGTGCCGCTCAGCCCGCTGCCGTTCACAATCGGGCGCCAAGCGGACAATAACCTGGTTTTGCGAGACAATCGAGCGTCCCGAAACCACGCTAGGATTGTCGCTCACAACGGCGAGTATTTTATTGAGGATCTGAAGAGCAGCCACGGCGTATTTGTAAATGGCACAAAGGTCACGCGCCAGAAGCTCTACGCCGCTGACAAAGTCGAGTTCGGATTTCCAGATTCCTACAGCCTCATCTTCACGTACGACGACGATGAAATCCAGAAGCTGCTCGACCAGTTCTCTGCCCCTAAAACAGCATCGGCGGGAACCGGGAATCTTGCGAAGCTGCGGGCCCTCGTCGAAGTCGCCAGGGCGTTGCAGAATTCCCTTTCCACAGACGACGTTTTGTCCGCCGTGGTGGACGCTGCGTTAGCGATTACTGGATTCGAGCGCGGCTTCCTACTCCTAAACGATGATGGAGCACTGCACGTACAACTCGCTCGCGACCGCCACGGCAATCAAGTACTGAAAACCGATATCGGCGCTCCGATCGAAAGTATCCAAAAAGCTCTTCATCAACGTCGCGAGCTTCTGTCGATGACTCTCTCCGACTCGGGAGACTTCCTGTCGAGTTCCGCCGTTGACTCTGAGACAAATCGCAGCATCGTCGGCGTTCCGCTTGTCCGGGTGCGCGCCGGATCGAGCCAGGAAACTTGCGTCATCACATCACGCAGCGACACGATCGGGCTTATTTATCTCGATTCGCAGCAGACAGCGGTTGATTTGTCTTCGGGGAATCGGGAGCTGCTACAGACTCTCGCGCTTGAAGCATCGACGATTCTCGAGAATGCCCGCTTGCTTGAAGAGGAGCGGATCAAGCACCGCATGGAAGAAGAATTATCCATTGCGCGCGAGATTCAGATGAGTCTCCTGCCGAGAAAGCTGCCCACCGAGGGATGGTTTCGCGTGGCAGGGTCAAGCATCGCCTCGCATGAGGTGGGGGGGGACTGCTTTGATGTTCGTCAGATTTCACCGAATTCCTGGTCGCTTGTTGTTACCGATGTTTCCGGCAAGGGAGTAAGTTCGGCGCTACTGGCAGCTCTTCTGCAGGGAAGTTTTCTGCTTGCTTCGGAGAACGATATGGAGCAGATGATGAGCCGCATCAATCTGTTCCTGAATGAGCGGACGGAAGGCGAGAAGTACGCCACAGTATTCTATTGCACCGTCAACCGGGACGGACTGCTGCGGTGGGTCAACGCCGGGCATTGCACACCAATACTTGTCCGCGCGGGCGGAGGGATGGAACATCTCGAAAGCACGGGCACGCCGCTAGGATTGCTGGACGAATCGACATACGCCGTTCGTACAGTGCAACTCCAGCCGGGGGATAAGATCGTTGCTTATAGCGATGGCCTTTCCGACGCCGAAAATTCCCAGGGTAAATTCTTTGAGGCGAGCCGCATGCTGGAGGTGATTCGTTCGCATTCGAAAGACAGCGCGTCGGCGTTACTCGCCGCGTTGATGCGGGCCGTCGAAAAGTTCACCGGGGACGCCGTGCAGCACGATGATATTACCGCTGTTGTCGTGGAGTACCGACCGGAATGAATCCATCCTCTCCAGAAGAACTTGCACAGGCGCTCGCCGAATGCTCCTCCTCTGGGCGGACGATTCAGATCTGCGGCGCATCGACGAAGAAAGACATGGCGGGGCCAATAGAGCCGTCGGACGTTTGTCTTTCGACCGTTGCAATGGCGCGCGTGTTGCAGTACGAACCCGCTGACCTGACGATCAGCGTGGAAGCCGGAATGCGCTGGACCGATCTGACGGCGATGCTTGCGGCGAACCGGCAGATGATTCCGCTCGATCCGCCTTTTGCCGACGCCGCTACCGTAGGTGGGACAGTTGCGGCCAATACCTGCGGGCCCAGGCGCCGACTGTATGGGTCGCCACGCGACGTCATTATCGGAATGAAGTTCGCGACACTCGAAGGAAAACTTGTCCAATCCGGCGGTATGGTCGTGAAGAACGTCGCCGGCTTAGATATGGCGAAACTCATGATCGGTTCGTTTGGCACACTGGCCGCAATCGCTGTCGTGAATTTCAAACTCGCGCCCGTTCCGCCTGCGTCGAGAACATTCATCCTTTCTCACGGGACCTTAGAGGGTGCTATGACGACATGCCAGCGCGTACTTGAGAGTGTGCTGCAACCGTCTGCGATCGATGTCGTCAATCCGGGTGCGGCGAGACGTCTGGGTCTTGACGGCTATTGCGTGCTTCTGCAGGTCGGCGGAAGCGAGTCGGTGTTGGATCGGTATTCGCGAGAACTTAAAGGGGCCGATGTGCGAGACGGCGCCGATTTTTGGACTAGCGTTCAGGAATTCACTCCTTACTGGTTGCGAGACTATCCCGATGGCGCTGTAGCTCGTATCTCGACGACGCTCAGCGGCGTAAGCGAAGCGTTAGCGTGCGCTGATGGACCGGCTGTCGCCCGGGCCGGCAATGGTGTTACCTACTCGTACTTTGAGGATGCCAGCAAGGCGACGATTCAGGGCGCCAAAGGTGCGATCGAGTTTGCGCCGCAAGACGCGAAACGCAGCCTCAATCTTTGGCCTGATCCCGGCAGCGATTTCCCAGTCATGCAAAAAATCAAACGGCTCTTCGATCCGAAAA
This sequence comes from Bryobacteraceae bacterium, assembly GCA_035630195.1. Lineage (GTDB taxonomy): Bacteria > Acidobacteriota > Terriglobia > Bryobacterales > Bryobacteraceae > DASQDN01. Next base: position 2,210 of record DASQLD010000584.1, on the reverse strand, counting down.
CACTGCTGAATCGAGGTAGATTGTATGGCCGTATCTGATCCGAAAGTGGTGAATAATCACGAGGCTCCAAAGCAGGTCGATCTCGATCGCTGTGTCCACTGCGGCCTGTGTCTGAATAGCTGCCCGACCTATCGCGAACTAGGGGTGGAGATGGATTCCCCACGAGGTCGCATCTATCAGATGGTCCAGGTCACTCTGGGTGAAGCCCAGATCAATCCGTCCTATATCGAGCATCTCGATCTTTGTCTCGCCTGCCGTGGATGTGAAACCGCATGTCCGTCCGGGGTTCAATATGGTCGCCTGATCGAGGCCGCGCGCGCACACATCGAGGATAACGTCCAGCGTCCGTGGCACGTTCGGGCGCTTCGGGCTCTGGTATTCAAGGGATTACTGCCTTCCCGTGCCGCCCTACAGATGGCCGGTTTTGGTCTTTATCTGTATCAGGCGTCGGGTCTGCAGAAACTGGCGCGGGGCTCGGGCCTGCTGAAGGCGATGGGTCCACTTGGACGGGCGGAGCGTCTCTCGCCCAATGCCGAAATGCCGTCCTTTTACCGTTACTACGGCAAAATCATGCCACCAGTCGGAGAGAAGCGATACAAAGTCGCGATGCTTGGCGGGTGCATGGCTAACGTTTTCTTTGCAAGGCTTAATGAAGCGACGGTACGTGTTCTGCAGAAGAACGGCTGCGAGGTCCACATCCCAGATAATCAAACCTGCTGTGGAGCGCTTCATGTCCATGCAGGACTGAAAAGGACCGCACGGGAACTGGCAAAGCAGAACATCGACACGCTCCTATCCGGCGATTACGATGCAATCCTGACCAACGCCGCAGGATGCGGATCGACGCTGAAGGAGTATCACGATCTTCTCGAAGACGATCCAGCGTACGTAGACAAAGCACATAAATTCGTCTCGAAGATGAAGGACGTGACCGAATTTCTCGCCAGCATCGACCTGAATCCCGCAATGAAATCGCTGCCCTACACGGTGACCTATCAGGATTCCTGCCATCTGGCGCATGGACAAAAGGTCAGAACCCCACCTCGCATGTTGTTGAAGTCTGTACCGGGCCTTACGTTAAAAGAGATGCCGATGTCCGATCTTTGTTGCGGAAGCGCCGGTATCTACAATGTTGTGCAAAACGATATGGCAATGGCGCTTCTTGAAAAGAAGATGCGTTATGTGAACGCTGTAAACCCTGATGTCATCGTTACGGCCAATCCGGGGTGCATGCTTCAACTGCGAGCGGGTTCGACCCTCCACGGGAAGGGGCAGCCCGTAAAACACGTCGTCGAGATTCTCGATGAAGCATATTCGGGCGGGTGATTAGAGGGTTCCGCGCGGCAGCCGTCCATCGTAAAGTCTCTTACATTGTTCCGATGTTAGCGGAGCCAGGAACATGTCATTGTCTTCGTGGAAGCACCGGAACAGCCTGGAGATGTAACGCATTCGTTGCGACAAGTCGGACCAATTCTCAGCGCCGTCACCGCCGTGTCCGGCTGCACTGAACTGCAGCAAGAAGGGGTCATGTTCGACCGCATCGAAATAGCTCGGGATCGTTCGATCGATGTCCTTGCCCAGCTGCAAGCGCGTCATGGGAAGCTTCAATGTCATGAAACCCTGAGTGACAATTTCGTTGTTGAGTTCCTGGATCAGTTGGGTCAATCGCTCGAGGGGCCGTCTTAGAATCGGCAGGAATCGGCGTGTCAATGCATTCGTCGTCTGAAGCGGAGCTTTGATCGCCTCGGCAATCTCCGGTTGCAGACGCGTCTGTTCGTGCCAACCGCACTTCAGATTGCCAAACAACATCAGACAAGCGCGGGTATTTGGGTTCGTTTCGTCTTCTGCCTGTCGATAATGAGCGAACGCTTCACGCAACGGTGGTGGCCCGGGCTCAAACGAGCTGTCTTCGAGATTGCGAGCGAAAACTTCCCCAATCTCCTCAAACACCTTGAGATTGCCCTTAGCCACGGACCTACTAGCATGCTCCACGGCATCAAAAGGCGTGTGCACATGCTTTACGATCCAGCCGGGCGGAGTTACAGGATTCAAAACCCCAGCGCGCAGCAGAGTACGCCATATGCGGGGTGTGTCAGGATGAAGGCGCTCGATCAAATCCTCGCCACGAATCGTGCAGCCTGCTTGTCGGGAAGCCCAGGTCGCATAGGTGCACCAGTTGGCGCCGGGTCCTGAGCGTGCCGCGAAAGCCT
>DASQLD010000583.1:0-3422 GCA_035630195.1 Bryobacteraceae bacterium | reverse complement strand
AGCCGATTCTCCGCCAGGGAACTGCTTCGTCAAACCTTGCATATCCATTGCATCGGTGACAATCAATCCATTGAAGTTGAGATTTTGTCGCAAGAGCCCCGTTAGAACTTTTTGTGAGACTGTGGCCGGAATCTCTTCGGGTTCGTATGCCGGCACAGCCATGTGCGCTGTCATTACGGCGTCAACACGCGCATCGATGGCTTCGCGGAAAGGAGTTAGTTCAACGGAATCCATACGGGCGCGGTCGGCTGTGAGACTCGCCAGACCCATGTGACTGTCCACTGCAGTGTCACCGTGTCCCGGAAAATGCTTCACGGTCACAAGGACGCGATTTTGCGGTTCCGAATGCGCGCCCTCAATGAACGCTCGAACGTTTTTGGAGACATCGGCCGGATTCTCGCCAAACGATCGAATGTTGATGATTGGATTGTCCGGATTGTTATTCACGTCTGCTACGGGAGCGAAGACCCAATGAATGCCCATAGCCCGAGCTTCGCGGGCGGTCGCCAGTCCCAAGCCTCGTGTGAGATCGAGATCTCTGGCGGCGCCGTAAGCCATAAGATGCGGATACTTGACCGTCCCTGAGACGCGCATCGATGCGCCGCGTTCGAAATCACCACCAACCATGAGAGGGATCTTGGCGAGGCGCTGCATACGATTCAGAAACGATGCCATCGCATAGGGCTCAGCATTGCGCACCGTGCCGTTGACGACGCGATTGATTACGATCATGCCGCCGACTTTTAGATCGCGTACAGCTTTGACGTAATCGCGATACGCGGCCGAGCGGGAAGATGGAGCTTCGCCGTATGACGTGATGATAACTAGTTGCGCTATCTTGTCACGCAGCGTCAAGTTGCGAATCCAGCGTTGAGCGACTGTGCGGTCCGCGCTCGTAGTAGCCTGGGCCCGCTTCGCCGGCGGGGGTGGTGTAGTCGAACGCCGCACGGGCTCCGGATGTGCGGCCGGGTAAGCGATCGGAAGAAGAAATAGAATCGCACGTGCCAGCCGGCGAACCATGTAGCTTCAGTTTACTTCAGCGTTCTAGATTCGTTTCTGAAGAGATGAGCGTTAAAATATTTCGCCGGCCTTCTTGGCTACGGCTTCCGCAGGTTGCGAGCGCACGGGTTTCTTTGGCGTCTGAGTTTCCAAGAGCCGTTTCACTGCACGGAGTAGATGCGTGACTTCCGTCGAGTTCTTCGGTATAACGATATTCGCCCCGGTCGTCTTCTCACTCAGTCCCAGAACGTCAACAACGCCCGAAATCAACACGATTGGTAGTGCCGGATGAGTCATCCGGATTTGTTCGATGAGCTGTGCGCCCGTCATCTTCGGCATGCGGTAATCGGTCACGATCAAATCGAATGGTTGCTCGCTGAACTCGACTAGTGCGTCCTCAGGCGCCGAACAGGCATGCACCACGTACCCGTGCTCCTGTAAAACACTTTTGCGAGCGAGTAGGCCATTCTGATTGTCGTCAACGAGGAGAATTCGAAAGACCTTCGCGGGTCTCTCGGCTTTCGATGGCTTCATGAACGATGCGAAGGTAACAGACCCGTAACTAAGATGTCAACGGATTTGTATCGAACTCAAATCTATTGAGATTGAGTTCTTGACTTTCACGCTCACTGTATTCCATAGAAGCGCGCTGCTGTCTCTCCCATCACCTTATTGCGAGCTTGTTCGGGTGTCGGCCCAAGCGCTTGTGTAAAGCCTGCGAGCACTTCTTTCCATATGCCTGCTAACAGACATACCGGCCAGTCGCTACCGAACATGCAACGATCAGGACCGAATGTATCCCATACATGTTGTACATACGGTTTCAGGTGATCTGAAGTCCACGTCTTCCATTGCGCTTCTGTGATCATGCCCGAAATCTTCACATGGATCTGTCGCGCTTTCGCGATTCGCTCCATGTTCTCGGCCCAGCCCGCAGTCTGCTGTTTGGCGATGAGAGGTTTCGCTAAATGATCGATTACCATGTTGAGCGAAGGTGTCTTGTCGATCAGCTCGATTGCAGCAGGAAGATGTTGTGGTCGCAACAGCAGATCATACGGTATCTTGCGACGTTCGAGTTCTTTGAGTCCGCGCACAACTTCCGGTTTCAGAAGCCAGCGATCATCGGCCTCATCGTGTACAGGATGACGGACGCCCTTAAAGTTTTGATTCGCTTGAAGCCTGTCGAGCGTCTTACCGACCGATGGGTCCGTAAGATCGACCCATGCGACTACTCCAAGAATCATCGGGTGCTTATCGGCAAGCTCTAATAACCAGGTAGCTTCACCCGGAACGGTAGTGGCTTGTACAACAATCGAGCCATCGAAACGATTGCGCTCCAGAATGGGCTGTAGATCTTCCGGCAGAAACGTACGCCGCAGTGGTGATGGAGCGGGGGGCATCCAGGGATACGGAAATCGGTCAAGGTCCCAGAAGTGTTGGTGCGCGTCGATTCGCATTGGAGGACAGTGGTGTCCTCCTTACGGTATCACCGTCAACTTTTTATTCGGTCCGAATTGCTTTGATGGGATCGATTCGGACAGCTCGTAGAGAAGGGATGGTCGTACCTGCCAGCGTCATCATTGCGCAGATCCCGATACCAATGGCGAATGTCGAGAAGTCTGCGGGCTTGATACCTGCAAGAAGGGCTTCGATACTTCGCGCAGCCATCAACGCTAGCGCTAAACCTATCGCCGCTCCCGTTGCGGCGAGTTTGATGCCATGCCGCAGCACCATTAACATGATGCGTGAAACACTCGCCCCCAATGCAACGCGGACGACGATCTCCTGGACACGCTGAGAGACGCGGAAGGTGAGGAGGCTGTGGATGCCAAGCGACGCCAGCCGCGCGCGCATATAGCCGCGAGCATACTCGGGACTTCACCGATCATCTCGAGGCAGAGTAGGGACCTATACAGAGGCGACCGGCCCTGGATCAGACGTCGTCCAAAGTCCGCCGCCAGTTCGCGGCCATACTCGGCACGGAACGCAGCCGGGTAAAACAATAGCAAAGCGCGAAGTAGCATCAGGCCTTCCCCGTGACCAATCCGCAGACACGAGCTTGCTTCACAAGATCTGCTAGGCGAGCTGCCTCGGCGCGCGCCACTGCTCGCCCGAACGTCCTGAGCCTGTAATACCGGCGGCGCTCGTCGTCGAGTTCGGGGGCGGGCCGTTCTGCCGACTCGATGATGAGGCCTTGTTCCATCAGACGCTGAATCGAGCGGTAGCGTGCCTGGACTGAGCCTGACTTGGCCACCAGTGCGCGCCAGCACATCCTGGATGATGCCGTATCCATGGCGATCGTCTTCAGCCAGCGCAAGCAGGATGTGGAATGTAGCCGGTGGAAGCGGCAGGTGTTCTTCGGGTTTCGGCGTGGAGGCAGCCATGGGAGAAATATATCCACAATGAGTATATTGTCAATGCAT
>DASQLD010000582.1:0-4162 GCA_035630195.1 Bryobacteraceae bacterium | reverse complement strand
TACAAGAAATATTGGGCGAGGGTGCGTTCGGATATACGAAAGTGTACTCGGAACTGAGAGATCTCGTTCGCGACGCCGTTTCCTCTCGTCACGGATCGACATATCCAGGGGATATCCGTGCCCGCCGCATCTTGGCCGTTTTACGCGAGTTACGAGCGCCTGCTGGCCTTATGGAAGCGGCACCGACCGCCCTCGCCGACTTCGCGCTGCAAGCCACGCAAAGTCCCGACGAAGGTTATAAAAACTGCCTTAAGCTCATACGCGCTTACGCCGCCTCGACGGTCACACAACTGATCCTGCGGATTGGAAGAGAGCTTCGCGTAGTTGCCGATATCGTTGACGACGAAAGCAGCCGCTACGCAGTCGCGAGTTGGAAGGGTGTTATCGGCCAAGCTGCCACTTCCGGCAAACTCCTATGGGTTCCCGATGTCCGCAAGAACGTCGATTACATCGCCGCTGAGCCATCCACGCGCTCAGAGTTAGCTGTTCCGTTCCGAGAGGGAGGTTCGGTAGTCGGAGTAGTGAATATAGAGATGCCACGTGCCGACGCACTCAACCGAGACGATCTTATCTGGCTCGATGCTTTCTGCAGGCAGTTGATTAGTGCGATTCCCGCGACACGTTTTCAAGAAGTGCGCGAGAACAAGGAATTTCCGTTATGGTTAGTGATTTTCGACAAGGACGGCAACGTTACCGGGCCGGCACTCGATGAGCGCTTCTACTCGGAATTGGAGAGGCGAGGGATCAACGATGTTTTGGTGTTTGTGCATGGGTGGAATCGGGATCGAACGAGTGCAAGAGCGCTTTTAGAGCGGGTGAGCGCTCGGGTGCAAGAGGTGAGTAGTTCTCGTTCGCAGCGGCTCGGTATCTTAGGTGTGCTTTGGCCGTCGCAGTGGGCTGAGGATGAAGAGTCTGTGGAATCTAAGGAAGACCTCCTGGAACATTCGACAGATGCCGGGGAAGCAGCCGGCGAAGATTCAAGGGAAGGCCAGGGCACAGAATCTGAACGCCACACAGCCGCAGTACCGCCGATCGGAGTGTCCGGAGCTCTGGGCGGCTTGTGGCAAGCCACTAAGAGCGTACTCCGCACTAGCTCCTACTTCGTGATGAGGACTCGGGCGGCAAATATCGGTACGCGAGGACTTGCACCGCTCGTCAAGGGACTATCGTCAACTGCGCCTCATTTACGCGTCCACTTGGTGGCGCACAGCATGGGTGCGAGGCTCGCGTGCCATGCACTTTTAGAGGCGTCGCAGATCCAGTCGTTGACCCTGTTGCAAGCGACTGTTTCCGACCATGTGTTCGCGGCGCACCTAACAACGGAACCACCCCAAGAAGGAGCGTTTTGGAAGGCATTGCCAAGGGTCGATGGTCCAGTGATCGTCACGTATTCCAGCCGCGACTCCAATACGGCTAATGCCCACGCCGTGGCGATGCGGCTAGTGGCTACGGACGACGATGTCCCGGGCTATCGCGGAGACTATAAGCCGCTCGGATCTGCCGGTGCGAAAGGAATCCAGGCCCTTGAGGTGCCGCTCCAACCCGTTGGCATACCGTATTCCTTCGAACGCGGGCACATCTACAACGTTGACGCTTCGGCAACGATCCTTGACCACAATGACATTACGGGTCCTGAGATCGCATGGCTGCTGATTTCCATCGCCGCTGTAAGGTAAGGTTCAATAGAAGACCGCCGCTTGTCGCGTCGACAGTTTCTTACGCACAACGATTCGCGTCCAACTCGGTTCGCGGCCCCTGTTGGAGCGTGCACGCCCAAGCGGCAGCCTGTCGAAGGCCGTGTTGAACGTATGCTCGCGGAAGCGTGAGCGGTGCCCCGCCCCAACACCTCAGGCCAGCTCGGCGATGCGGATCAGCCGCGCCAGATCTCCTTCGTCGCATTCGATGCGCCGATGCGCCGTTCATTGCCCAAAACCAAAGTGAATCGCCCGATCGCACAACTGTGGCTACTTCGCTTCCACTTGGGCAGTTTCGTCGCTGGCTTCGCCTCTCCTGCGGAGACAATAGTCCAACATCCCCGCCGAAACGCCCCTGCTTTCTCAGAACGCCGCCCTGTCATGGTTTCGCGCTCTCGGTATTCCTGCAACGCCTGCTGCACCTGCTCCGGCGTCCGCTTTTGCTTCATGCCGCAATCTCAGCAGCATTCGCCTCTTCGCTTAAGATGGTTTTGCCGTACGCTTACGTTGAACATATCAGTGCAGAGTTGCTTCTCGGCTTGTTACGCCTGACGACGCACGTCACGTGAATTCGATGCCAAGGGCAGGTTGTTTGAGCGCAAGATGGCGTTCTGAAGGGATTAGGGACGACAAACGCTTCTTGTGATTGCGTGTTGGGTGGCACAGGGAGGGGTAGTCGCCGTGTCGTACATGGGCCCGGTGAGAAGTACGTCCTGAGCGGCTCGGGCCAGAAGCGGTCACTCATCTCGAGCTTTGTTACAGGGCGGGAAGGCGCACCACGGGGTTGCGCGTTCCACCTCGTACGAATGCTGTACGAATGGGGTCAGTTTTGTGAGATTCCTGAGATGCGGAAGATTGTGGAATCAGTAATTTACTGATTCGCTTCGGCACCGGCGAGAAGTTATCCACCCCTGCTCACCGAAAATTGCCACCAAAGGTATCCCATTGCGCCACGTCGGCGACCGTCTCTAGCCCGCGCCACGCGGCTTTGCCCACGCGGATGATAATGTTGCCGCACGATTCCTCAAAGACTTACACGCCTGCGGCGTGGATGATGAAGCTACCGCCGTCTCGGTTACGAACCGTGCCACGTGGCTGATCTGTTTTCGGTGTGGTCAACTCTATCTGAGCAGGGGTGGGTAACTTCTCGTGAGCGCCGAGGCTGATTCGCCAGGAACTCGTTTTTTCGTAGTTCGAGTCCATGCCGGGGAGCCACCTTTATCAATGATTTAGAGGATTTTAGCCCGCCTTTTGTACGAATGCGATCGGGCTTCGATCGTCGCTAAGTTTGTTGGTAGTCATCCCATAAGCCGTCCGGCCGTGATTCCGGAAAGTCAAGTTGACGAATCCAGATTCGATCACGGCTCTAACCGGCGATGCGATGGCGGCTGACTAAGCGGCGAAATCTTGCACTTTACCGGCTGCTTCTCAAGCTCAAAAACAGACGTCGCGTTATACAACTCGCGACCGGGTTCGATCCTGTCGCCGCAGGCGCGAAGTACATCGTCACCTGGAGCGGTTGTTGAATTATTTGTGTCCGTTCAGCACTGAGAACAATGGATCCTCCGCAACCGCTCATGATCGCTGACGTCTTAGTAGACGCGTGCCAGTTCGTAGACTCGTTGTGACACCCGATCAGGAATCTAGGGTTCCACCCGCCCATTGAGAAACTATGCGGCGCTCCGCGACGAACCTGCCGAAATGGTGACCGCTCAGTTTACCGGCGCCATTCTGGGTGGGAAAACATTGTAGGACAATTCCGGCGAGCACATCCATGTGGCCCGCGGATGAAGTCCTTCCAAGCTGTAGTCTTGCTTCGTTTGGCCGAAGGGGCGATTCGTGACCGTGCAGGGCTGCCTACCGTCGATCCGAAACAGGATGGCTGAGGTTAGCGAGCGCGCAGCGATCCGGTCATATCCCGAATACGATTCCCTCGCGCCAGACGAACCCCAGGTGCTTCAACGTCTCGGTAGGTCCGAATCCAAGCCTTGTTCAAACCGTCGAACTCGATGACGACGAGCGCTACAGCTAAGCGTCGACTGGTCGTTTCTTGTCACGGGAATCATGGGAGATGATGCGCGTGACCGCTCTGACGCAGCTGGCGCTCGAAACATGTTGCCTCCTCTCTAGCGGCCAGACATTGATAGCGCGGAAACGGGCTTCGGCTTGTGCCTACACAACGCTTGGCCGCCGAACAGACGCCTAGTACAGGTCGCGGAGTCCCGCAAGCTCTCGACAAGAATCGAGGATCTGCTCGCGAATCTCTGGGCGGTCCAGCGATGAGCGGCGCGCTTAGTCGGTAACCCCGTTCATTCGAACGAGGCCGTACGTCGAGACGAATTCGCCAAGTCTTGGCTCTAAGCAATCAGTTGCGTTAGAGAGGATCAGAATGCGCGCAGGAATCGCTCAGACTGAACGGCGCTGAATAAGGAACCGCTTAGAGATTCGAAGTAAGCTCCCAGAGGACG
>DASQLD010000581.1:0-8094 GCA_035630195.1 Bryobacteraceae bacterium | reverse complement strand
GGTTTCCCGGATCGTTGAATTTCCTCGAGCGGACGAAGGAGATTGCCTGGGGGTGGGCGGCGCTGTATTTTGTGGTCGGTCAAGAGGACATGTACGGCATCCTCGGTTCGGCGGCGGGGCATGTGACAGGAAACGCAATTGGATGTTTTCAGGTCCGGGTGACGCGCCGCTGAAACGGTTGTGTGGCAAGTGCGGCATTGCTCCCGATGTTCTGCTATCGCGGCTTCACCCCGTAGAACATCATGAGGATCGTGGCATGTTGTGCATGTCAGTTTCCCATTGCTCTTCAGGAAGCAGGCCGACTGACGCATTCGATATGCCTGGTTCACAACTTCAAACTTCTCGGGTCGATCATCGTCGAACTGGATGACGTAATCGGTGAGCCGCTCACCTGGTCGAAACGAGTTTACCGTCCTGCCGAAGCGCCGGACCATGGCGGGCAGTTCGGCGCTCGTGGTCTCGAGATGACATTGCATGCAAACGTCGAGGCTGCGCTCGCTATCGATCTTAGAGGGATTGACGATCGTGCCCGCCTTGCCCTTCGACTCGATGTGCTGTCCGCCGGGGCCATGGCAGCGCTGGCAATCGATACCCGACGCGAGCTGTTGATCGGAACTGGGGTATCCGTTGTGGCAGAAGAGACACCGATCATCGATAATTCGGGTGAAGTCAGGTGGTCGAGCGTTGTCGAATCCCGGGCTCATCGCCCACTGCTTCTCGGCGGTGTACCACGTTAGTGGTAACTCAATGAACTCGCCACGTTCATTCCTGTGGAGGAACGTTCGCGCGTGATTGCCTGAGCCGATTGCATGTGTGGCCTCGAGTTCGAAGGCGTTGGTCTCTTTGCCGGCGACGATCTCGAAGCGTCTCTGGAAAACGCGTTCGCCGCGCTGGACGATCTCGTAATGACGTCCCGATTTGGAGTGGAGGAACTTCGCGTTGGGGACTGCCTCCCGTACTGGCGAAAAGGAGCGTCCCATGCCGACGTGCTGGTAACTGTCGTAGATCTTCTCGTGGCACGCCCGGCACTGCTTTGTATCGACATACGTGTCGGTGGCGGATTGCTGAATCTTTTGTGTCTCTGGCTTGCCGCAGGCGACCAGCCATACGGTAAATCCGAAAACAAGAATGTGCCGCCGATTCAAACCGTCGTTAAGCCAGAATTTCTTTGATTACGTTCCCGCCGGTATCGGTGAGTCGCTGATTGCGGCCTGCGCTGTAGTAAGTCAGCCGCATATCGTTGAGGCCCATCAAGTGAAGAACCGTTGCATGAACGTCTCTCATTCGATAGATGTCTTCGACCGCTTTGAAGCCGAGGTCATCTGTCGCACCGACGAGCGCACCTGCTTTGACTCCTCCGCCAGCCATCCAGATGGTCATGGCGCGCGTATTATGATCGCGACCGGCGTTGTCGCGCATCTCAGCCGGATTGTCAGGCGTCCGGCCGAACTCGCCCATCCAGACCAGAAGTGTCGAATCCAGCAGTCCGCGTTGCTTTAGGTCTTTGATGAGAGCCGCAGTGGGTTTGTCGGTCTCGGCGGCGTTCTTGGTGTGATTCTTTACGATGCCGGTATGCCCATCCCATGACTGGCTGGGCGTGTAGAGTTGAATGAAACGAACACCTTTCTCAACCAGCTTGCGCGCCATCAGACATCGCTTACCGAACGATTCCGTCACTGGATCATTCAGGCCGTACATCTCCAATGTGTCCTGTGATTCACTCTGAATGTCGAGCGCTCCTGGCACTTCCGATTGCATGCGGTACGCGAGTTCGTAGGCGTCGATGCGGCCTTGTAGATCGGGATTCGTCGGGTGGTTGGCGGAATATTCAGAGTTGAGCGCGCGCAACAAGTTCATCTCGGCATCCTGAGCATCCTTCCTAACATCGGCAGGAGGTTTCAGATCGAGAATCGGGTCGCCCTTCCAGCGAAGGACCGTTCCCTGATAACTGGCGGGCAAAAATCCTGGACCCCATTGCTGCGATCCGCTGAAGGGAAGCGCTCTAAAGTCTGGGAGCACGACGAACGCGGGCAGATTTTGATTCTCCGTGCCGAGACCATACGTCGCCCACGCCCCAACCGACGGCTTGCCGGGGATGACAATGCCGGTATTCATCAGGAACACAGCGGCTGGATGGTTGCCGTTCTCGGTCTGAATGGAGCGAACGAAGGCGAGATCATCGACGCAGGTTGCGACGTGCGGGAAGAGGCTCGAAACGTCGCGTCCGGTCTGACCGTATTTTTTGAACGGAAACGCGCTGCGGAGAATCAGTCTCGGCTTGGCAAAGAGATTCGGCTGATCCGTATTCTTCTCCTTGCTCCAATCCATCACCGTGTTATCGAACTTTTCGAGCGCCGGCTTAGGATCGAACGTATCCATCTGGCTCACGCCGCCGAGCATGCTGAGAAAGATGCACGACTTCGCCTTCGGAGTATGGTGCGGGGCCTTCGGCAATAAAGGACTGCTGCCGGCGATCGGCGCCGCGCGCAGATCGCGGCTTATGAGTTCCAGCAAGGCAATGCCACCGACTCCGGTGAGACTTTGATACAGAAAACGGCGGCGGGCAAGATTGGTATCCATCGTTACTCCAGGTAAATGAACTCGTTGAGATTGAACAGGACCACGCCCAGGCGTGTCAGCGATTCGATCAAGGGCTTGCCTGCCGCCATTGTCTTGAATTTTTCCCGTTCTATTTCGGAGGGCCGCCGGCTGAGAGTCAGCAGGAATGTGGTGTCGGCGGCTTTGTCCGGATGGGGGCCGGCGAGCTCAATCGCGCGCCCGGCGAGATGCTTGGCTCCCTTACGTGTGAACTCGGAATTCAAGAGCGAGAATGCCTGCGTAGGAACGACGGTAGAACTGCGGCGCGAGCAAACTTCACTCATGTTGGCGCCGTCGAACACCTCGATCATTGGATTCATCACGGAACGACGCTGGAAGGTGTAGATCGTGCGCCGAGCCTGCTTCTTCTCCTCGGACGGGAACCACTTGAAAAACTCGAAACCCTGCGCAACATCCGGTGGAACATCAACGAAGACGCCCGGACCGCCGTCGGAAGGTTGCAGTTGCCCGCTGGCAGCCAACACGGAATCGCGAATTGTTTCACCCTCGAGACGAATCCAGTTCATACGCCAGAGCAGCGCGTTCTTGGGATCGGCTTCAGCGTTCTTTGTGAACTCGGGATGAGAAGTCGATTGACGATATGTGTTGGAGAGAAGCATCAGCTTGTGCATCGCCTTCATGCTCCACTTGCGTTCAACAAACTGTGTCGCCAGATAATCGAGCAATTCCGGGTGGGATGGACGATCGCCATTGATGCCGAAGTCGCTCGGCGTCCGAATGATGCCTTCGCCGAAATGGTGCAGCCATAGACGATTCGCCATCACGCGTGCAGTTAGCGGATTGTCGGCTGACGTAATCCACTCCGCAAGGGCAGTGCGGCGGCCGGAGCTGCCGCCCGCAAAAGGAATCTTGGCGTTTTCGGATTTGCCGGTCACTGCCTGCAGAAATCCGGGCTCGACCTTTTCACCGCGACCGGTGAGCTCTCCTCCCGCGAGAACATACGTGGACGCAAGCTCCGGGACATGGGGCGGGGCGACGTCCGACACCGCGTAGGCAATCGGACGATACCGGCCAATGCTCTCCTGCGTTCGACGCGCGTCATTCGACACTTGCCGCCACAGTTTGCGGTCATTTTCTGTGAAGATAGGATCCCGTTCGTTCTTGAGCGAAGCTATGTACTGATTTACTTCCTTGTCCTCGATCTTCAGCTTTTTCGCTGCGGCGAACTTTGCCTTCATCTCGCCTTCAACCTTCTTCAACGCTTCGGCTGTGACCTCGGACTCATCTTCGAAGCGCCGCATCTCGGCCTTCATCACCTTCGGATGTTCGACGTCGAGAAATGCCGCAGGTCGATCTTCGACACGCATGGGAGCAAAGAAAGCTTGCAAACGATAGAAGTCACGTTGAGGAATAGGGTCGTACTTGTGGTCGTGGCAACGGGCACAGCCAACCGTGAAGCCGAGAAAGACCTGACCCACCGTACCAGTCAGTTCGTTGAGGACGTCCTGGCGAAGCTGCGTTTTGAAATTAGCATCCGCTTCCCACGTTCCCATCCTGAGAAAGCCGAGCGCGACGATCTTATCCGAACGCTCCCCTCCCTGAAGCTCATCGCCCGCGATCTGTTCTTTGACGAATGTGTCGTATGGCTTGTCTTTGTTAAGCGAGCGGATCACGTAATCGCGATAGCGCCAGGCTGTCGGACGTTCCCCGTCGATGGCGAACCCATCGGATTCAGCGAAGCGCGCGAGATCCAGCCAGTGACGGGCCCATCGCTCTCCATAACGCGAGTCGGCGAGCAGCTTGTCGATTACTTTTTCGTAGGCATCAGGGGCTGAGTTGTTTTCGAACTCATCGACTTCCTGTGGCGAAGGAGGGAGGCCGATGAGGTCGAAGTAGACACGTCGTAGCAGCGCGCGTTTGGATGCAGGCGGCGCCGGATTTAAACCCTTAGCTTCGAGTTTGGCGAGCACGAACGCATCGATAGGATTATGAATCCAATGCCCATTCTTTACTGAAGGAATTGGCGGAACGGTGGGTTTCCTGAGCAGCCACTCTAGGTGCGCATCCCGCTTTGTGGCGGTCTTCGGAAGCGGTTTCATCGAATCGATCGCCCTGGCTAGAACAGTAATCTGCTCAGCATCGAGCGAACCACCCATCGGCATCTTGGGGCTCTGCTCTCCTCGGACATACTGCATCAAGAGGGATGCCTTCGCGTCACCGGGGATGATGGATGGGCCATGCTTGCCGCCTGTCAGCAGATCGTCAATACCAGCGGCAACGAGCCCTCCCGACGGATTTGCTTTAGAATGACAACCGGCGCAGTTCTTACTGACAATTGGGAGAATCGACTGCTCGAAGACAGCCTTATTAGAATCCGTCTGTGCTTTCAGGACAGCTAATGGCGTGATGAGCAGACAGATCCATGCGGCAGGGGTGCGCAAGCTAAGGTTCCTCCGGAAGCCCCGAAACTACTAAGTTAACAGACAAAACGGCTCCGGTCATAGCGCCTTGCGGACGCCACTTCCCGAGCCGGATACAAATCAGAATACGATCTTCAAACCGAGTTGGGCCGTTCGGTTTCCGCTCGCGTTGGTGATCGTTCCGAAGAGTTGCTGATTCGACATGTCACTCGTGGGGTTCGACCAAGTCTTCTGGTTGAAGAGGTCGAACACTTCCAGTCGCAAGTCGGCCTTGACACGCTCCTGGAAAGGAATCCCCTTCGTCACGGCGATGTTCGTGCGGGTTGTGGGGAAAGCTCGGGTGGCGCCGTTGAGACGCGGCGCGTTTCCGAATGGATCCGCGAAGGGATTAGTTCTTCGCTGGAAAGCGGCCGGGTTGTAAAACTTGTCAACCGAGGGATCGAACTCCTCACCCGCAATCGGGGCGCGCCAATCGTGTGTCAATACATTGGGACGCGGTACGCCAGCTCTCAAATTGTTGACGTATCCGTTGTCGATGACACCCATCGGATATCCGCTTTGATGGAACATGAAAGTGCTGATGTTCCAGTTGCCGAGGATGTAGCTGCCTACGCCCGATGTGAGATACTGCTTACCCTTTCCGAAGGGCACGTCGTAGCTGGCAGTCAACTTGAACATGTGCGGCAAATCGAGAACACCATACGATTTTTCGTTGCCGCGGTTGTAGTGGTTCTGCGCTGCTCCGGCGCCTACGCCAGAACCGACTACGCCCGCAATCCACGGCTCGGACGAATCCGCGTCAGTGAGTAGCTTCGACCACGTGTAGCTGGCCAACATGCTCAGGCCTCCCGAAAAGCGCTTGGTGACCTTGACGATTGCCGCGTGATAGGTGGAGTTTCCGCTATGGTTCATCATGCCGCCGGTCGTGAGTCCCTGGTATTGCGGAAAGACACGCAGCGATTGTCCCAGCGTGGCGTTTGCGCCCATCAGTTCCTTGAAGTTGGCGAATGGAGGACGGAAGCCAGCGGCGACGACTTCCGGATCATCGATCTGCTTGTTCAACATCGCTCCCAGAGGTGCGTACTTCGGATCGATCTGCATAATGTTGACGCGATCCGACGCCAGGTGTGTACCCTTGCTACCGGTATACGTGACGTCGAGTACGAGGTTGCTGGGCAGAACCTGCGCAATAGCGAAGTTCCACGTGCTTGTGCTGGGCAAGGTGCCGGTTTCCTCGGCGCCGTACCATGGCAAGCTGAAGCCTGCGTTGAAGCCTGGATTGATGAACGGCGGCGCTTCCCATCCTGGGAAGCCACGATCCCATTGGAAGGCGGAGCTTACTCCCTGGTCGGTCGAAGTCCAGCTTGGGGCGTTGGTGAATCCGTTGTTTGCGCCACCGAGACCGGGGGCCTTGTTCGTTCCGTAGAAGATGCCTCCGCCAGCTCTAACGACTGTCTTATCCCTCAACTGATACGCAAACCCGAGACGTGGACCCCATCCGTCGGAATTGTTGTAAAGCTGACGGCGACCCTCACGGCCCGGACCGTCTCCAAGGAAACGCAGAGCTCCCGGCTGACCGGAAGCGGCCGGATTCGGCAGATTCGGATCGAAGTACGAGAAGCGGTCGTGCTTCTCATGCGGTCCCATGTTGATTTCATACCGGATGCCGATATTCATGGTCAGCTTGGATGTCAGCTTCCAGTCGTCCTGAACGTAGAAGGAGTGATACGGGAAGCGCATCATCGACGTGTTGGGGACAGTGAAGCCACCGCTGTACACTTCGCCGAGCATGAACGATGCAAACGCGCTGCCCGAGTTGCCGTTGTTTTCGCCGGGCCGCGATGTGCTCAATCGGTCGAAGCCAAAGTTACCGGCCGCCGTATTGCGGTTGTTGGTATTCAGAAACATCTTCTGGTAGCTGTAGCCGAACTTGAATGTGTGGTTCTGCTTGATCCAAGTGAGGTTCTCATCAAGGCCGTAGACGGTGTGATATTCGTCCCAAAGCTTTGAGGCGTCCCAACTGTAATAGTTGTCGTTGCGGAAGTTCACCGACGGGAAGCTGGTATTGTAGCCGGGATTGTTCGCGACGGCGCCACCGAGCTGGTCGCCCCAGTTCTGACCGAACGGCTCGGCTGTAATGTCGTGCTCGGGATGGGTGAGACGGTGCGCGCCTAAAGTCAGGTTGTTGACTACGGTCGGGCTGAAGATGTGACTGTCATTCAACCTGAAGACGTTGCCATAATACTGATCGCCGTTGTAATACTTGCGACCGGAAAGCGGATAGGGCAGAGCGCTCCAGTTCAGAGGATTGGTCGGATCCGAGTCGTACGCATTGATAAATTTCTGGCCATTCTTTGTCCAGGTAAACGCCATTCTGTTCGAGGAGCCGAAATTCTGATCGAACTTCGTGGTGTAGGCATTTTCAACGCGTTTCTTCGGCTCCCCACCGGGGGCGATGTAGTTCAATACGAGCCCAGGCGCTGTGGGCGCCGGATAGTATTGCGCGATATTCCGCGAAAGCTGGCTCAGCCGATTCTGCGGAATAATGTTGCCAGGGAAAGCGTCTCGAATGAATCCGCCCGCGCCGTCGCTTCGCGTCGTCGCCGGATCGAAGATCGGGATGAGATTTCCATTCGGCAGTTTCCAGTTCGAGAAGTCGCCCTGGAGCATTTCGGGCAGCGGGATCGTCTGCTGAGACGCGCCCGAATTGTCGGGCCATCGATATCCCTCGTACGAGAAGAAGAAATATGACTTGTTCTTTCCGTTATAGACTTTCGGGATCACAATTGGACCGCCGATGGTTGCGCCGAAATCGTTGCGGTGGAACTTCGGACGCGGGCGTCCGACCTTGTTATTCAGCCAAGTGTTTGCGTTGAGCCAATCCGCCTGGAAGTAATCGAAGGCGCTGCCGTGCAGTTCATTCGTGCCGGATTTGGTCGTAACGCTGATGTTGCCACCGCTGGCACGGCTATGCTCGGCTTTGAAAGACGATGTGTCGATCCGGAACTCTTCGACGGAATCGACGGAAGGTGTCAGGCGGTTCATGTAGCCAACGTGATTCCGCCAGCCCATTTCGACGGACAAGCCGTCGACAGCCACATTCCAGTCATGCTGT
>DASQLD010000580.1:0-22060 GCA_035630195.1 Bryobacteraceae bacterium | reverse complement strand
GGGCCGTATTTTCGCCGACGCAACGTATGAAGGCGACCTGATGGCGCAAGCGAAGATCAGTTACACAACCGGCAGAGAAGGTATTGCTCAGTACGGAGAGTCATTGGCGGGAGTGCGCGCACACACCGGCAGCCATCAGTTTGCCGTCGATATACCGGCGCGTGATGAGGACGGCAAACTGCTGCCTGAGATTTCCCCGGAGCCACGCGGCGAGCCCGGATCGGCAGACAAGCGGATTCAGGCGTACAATTTTCGCGTCATCGCGACGACCGTGCCGGAGAATCGTATCGCTTGGGAAAAGCCGGAATCCTACGACACCAAACGGTATGAACTGCTGGCGCGCTACTTGCCCGCGATTACGAAGTATCTTGGGCGCTCCCCAACCTTCAACGAAGTGAGCCTGATTCGCATTATCCCGAACGGCAAGGCTGATCTGAACAATCGCGGGCCATTCTCCACCGACTACATCGGAAAGAACTACGGGTACCCCGAAGGAACTTACGCCGAGCGGGCGAAGATCTGGCAGGACCACATCGAGTACCAGAAAGGCTTCTATTACTTTCTGGCGAACGACCCAAGGGTTCCAAAGGAGTTGCAGCAAGACGCCAGACAGTGGGGATTGGCGAAGGACGAGTTTGCCGACACAGGTCATTGGCCGAACCAGTTGTATGTGCGGGAAGCGCGGCGGATGGTTGGTGATTTCGTCGTGACGCAGAAAGACCTGCAGACTGAGCGGACCAAGCGGGACGCTATAGGCATGGGCAGCTACAATAGCGACTCACACAATGTTCAGAGGCATGTGGCTGAGGGCGGAATCGTCCTGAACGAAGGCAATGTGGAAGTGCCGGTGCAACCATACCAGATTCCGTACCGCGTAGTGCTGCCGAAAAAGGCCGAAGCGGAGAACGTGTTGGTCCCTGTGTCCTTCTCAGCGAGTCACGTAGCGTTTTCCAGCCTGCGGATGGAGCCGCAGTGGATGATTATCGGGCATGCTACGGGGGTCGCGGCGGCGCTCGCGATTCAGAAGAAAATTGCTGTTCAGGATGTACCGGTGAATGAACTGCAGCAGATTCTGCGCTCAGAGGGCGGCGTTTTCGAGCATGGCCTGGAGCATCAGCAGAAAGCTCTTGTCGCGATACGCGATAAATTTGCGCCAGTCATCAGGAAGGGCCCTGCGCCATGGGCGCGACCCGAGAAACGCTGATTTCACCACTCGCTTAGTAGGAATTCTTCCGGCGAACGAATGCGATGCACCTTACTTCGCGACGCCTTCCACAGATCGGGAACATCGAAGGATTTGAATGCGCCAAATGGAATGAGCGCGAGGGGCGAATCGGTGATCTCCCGAAAACTCGATACGGGGTCGCGCAGGACAGTCCATTCCAGTTCTCTCTGGCTCGCAATCGCTGCGACGTAAGAAGCGGCAAGGGCCGTGACTTTGCCGCGAGCGTAAAGGGCTGTGGGATAGCGGGAACCGGCGCCCCCGACACGTCGCAGGGTGCGAATAATATCGCTCGCTTGCCGCCATGGCATGTGCTCTCCGAGGAGCAGACTTGTTACTGACGCAAACGGTTCGGAAGGCTCGGCCATCTCGCCGATGTACCGCGGGTCAAGCATCCAAACGATCCACCCGCGTTTGTTCGCCTCTTGCACAATTTCATCGTTGACGAGTTCGCTTCTACCGCGGTCGCTGACTGCGATCAGAGTTCCTCGTGACGCGTCACACCCCATCGGCCCGGGACGCAGAACGGTAACCGGTAGGTTAATGCCAACCTGCGGATAAAAGTGCACCCGGTGATTCCCGTTTAGGCCATACACGCTCGGGCCACTGTGGCAATTCAGAGCATAAGTAAAACGGCCCTCCGGAAGCGGCGGTCCCAGGCGGTCGTTCAGGGAATGCTCCGATATGTGAAAGGGGTCTGGTGATTTCGGGGCAACTTCGAGTGAAGGCAACTGCAAGACTAACGGCTCATCGGCGTTGGCCGGCGGAACGAAATTCGTGAGGTCTGAACGATGCAAGAGGTATCGAGCAAGCCATGCGCTGGCGATAAATGTTGCCGAAGATGTCCATGCGCTCTCCGCAACGTGATGTATGTTTGCGCCTTCTCCGCCCATGCGGTACAAGTCTGTTGCATATCGAAGCGGACCCTCGGCTGCGTTCATCAGCAACAGTGGACGGGGCGCGATCAAAGATAAGACTTCCTGTGACTCAGCATGACGCAATATGCCAGGTACGAGAACGCAGGAATCGGGAAGCTGACCCGGCTTGAGATCGCGTAGTTCCTTAATCAGCGATGGGAAGTCGGGCGCTCCGCTACGGACTACAGCTACGGATATTTCAGGGTTAATTGCGGCAGCAATGGAGCCGGCCAGCCCTTCCCCAATGAGGGCGAGGCGTGTGGGATCCACGTCGTTTCTCGCTTTCAAATAGGCGAGCGCGGATCGTACGTCCTGCTGGATAAGCCCTTGCGGCGTCACGCCGTCGCCGAGCCCATTGAATGTCGCGTGATCGGTTCGGGCGTCGACTTCAATGACAAACATCCCAAGTTGCGCAATCGCGGTGGGAAATAACCTGGCGACGGGCTCTGCAGGACCGACATGCGTTCGCAGGAGAATGACAGCGGGTACACGGCCGGCGCTGTTCCTTGGCGCGTATACGAAGGTGGAAATCGGTCGACTAGCTGGAACCGAATCAAGTCCGATTGCCTGCTCCAACTGTTGTTGAAGACTGTTACGGTTCCTCTGTACGGCTGACCAACTCTCGGCCCGTTGGATGCCATTCATTGCGAGAAGGGCGCGTTGCTCGAGGTCGTCGAGTACGGCTAAGGGCTGCGTCAGCGCAGTGAGAGCGCTGACGAACGTTCCCAATACATACCGCATTAAACAGAATTGACGGTTCGGGTAGGGGGAACGTGCAGTTTGTCGCCGGGTAGATTACTGCAACAGGCGAAGCTCATCTTCGAGCTCGTAAATGCGATCCTCTACTGCCTTGGTGGCCTTACCTGCGCTTTTCAGCTCCTCCAGCCTCTTCCTCTGCTTGTGAAGTTGTCTGTTCAGCGAGGCGACCTTGGCTGGATCAGCGGGACCCGACTCGGGGGCGACAGTCGCTGCAGGGGACGCTACCGGAGCCTTTACTTTCTTCGGCGTCGACGTCTTCGGCAGGCTGACCTTCTCGCCAAAATCTTCCAGTAATTCCCGCTGGACTTGCAGCAACTCCGCAGCCAGCGCGTTGAATCGAGCGACCAATTCTTTCTTGGCCTGATTCTTCAGTTTCAAGTAGTGGTTCTTGGCTTCCCTGTACTGCTCGATTGTCGTAGGAGTTGGATTGACGTTTGCCATGTTTCACCGGCGGTGTAAATGTGAGTCAGCCGAAATCCCAGCATAAACGGCAGCAAGGATGATTTCGGATTTTCGATAGGAGTGTTGGTTCTGTTCCTCGATTGAAATACAATCAGTCAGCATCATTTCACTTGGAACTTGGGCGCTGGGCGATGTGCGATTACGTACGAATTTGAGAGGACATGAATAAGAATTCGGTGATTTCCAGTGTTCGAGCGCCGCTGGTCGGTTTGACGGCGATGAGCCTCCTGCTCTGGGGATGTTCAAAGCCTGCATCGCGCGAAGCAAAATCAGACGTCGCGGCGGCTCCTGGGCCTGCGGATGCGCGTACTCACTCGGCGGACCTAACGGACGAGACGCTTCCGCCCATCCTCAAAATGGCGTGGAAGGGAGATCTTGACCAGATGGTCAAGCGTAGAGTGGTCCGTGTGCTGGTCCCCTTCCGCCGGCCTGACTTCTTCTATATGGAGGGACGTCCGGTAGGGATCCTGCAAGAGGCTTTTCAGGAATTCGAGAAAATTCTGAACGCTAAATACAAAACGACAGCCTCCAATCGGGTTATCGTCGTGCTGATACCGACGCCGCCGGATAAGCTTCGTGACCGCATGCTTGCAGGCTATGGCGACATCGCTGCTTATGGCATCTCGATTACGCCCGAAAACAAAGCTGCCGTGGATTTTACAATTCCGACAATAACAGGACTCAGCATTGTTGTCGTGACCGGTCCTGGCGCGCCTGAGCTAAAGACGGTAGAGGATCTCAGCGGAAAGGATGTTTGGATCACGCCTGGCACCCGGATGCGAAAAGATCTTGAAGACCTGAATACCAAACTCAAGGCTCAGGGCAAAAAGCCCGTCGTAGCGCGCGATGCCGATCCCGTCCTAAACCCGGGTGACGTGATGGAAATGGTCAATGCGGGCACGTACCCGATCACACTGATGCAGAATAAGACCGCTGAGTTCTGGGCACAAGTGTTTCCGAATGCAAAGCCAAGAATCGATTTGACCGTTGCTCAGGATGTGGAGTTTGGCTGGGCCATTCAAAAGGGGACGCCGCAGTTGAAGGCGGATCTTGACGACTTCCTTAAAACACGGGCGGCAGGCAGCTCATTCGGCAACACTCTTATACGACGGTATCTTCATGACGTTAAGTATGTGAAGAATGCGCAGGACCCAGCAGAGTTGCGGAGATTTGAGAAGGTGGCGCCCCTTTTCAGGAAGCATGCGGGACAGTACAATTTCGACTACCTTCTTTTGATCGCCCAAGGCTACCAGGAATCCGGACTGGATCAAAAAGTGAAGAGCCCGGTAGGCGCCGTCGGCATAATGCAGGTTATGCCCACAACGGCAGCGGCGGCGCCTGTGAAGATCCCGGATATCAGTTCAGAAGATAACAATATCCACGCTGGTATCCGACTGATGCACTTTCTTGTCAACGATTACTTTAATGAGCCGGCGTTAGACCAGATGAATCGCACGCTGCTCGCTATCGCCGCGTATAATGCGGGCCCGGCAAAAATCACAAAGTGCCGGCGGGTAGCGGAGGAAATGGGGTACGACCGAAACAAATGGTTCGACAATGTCGAGGTCGCGACCGCGAAGCTGGTGGGAGGTGAGACAACTCAGTATGTGGCGAACATCTACAAATACTATGTCGCCTACAGGCTGGCTGCGGCGCAACTGCTGTCGGGCAAGGTAAAGAAGAGCTAAGTAGCTGGAGCGACGTCTTCTATGGAAGCCGATCTGCTAGGCGCGTTTGAAGAACATTCTCCGGACCAAATCCGAGATGCAATCGCGCATGGGGTCAGTCCAACTGACCCGATCCATGGCAAGCGGCCCATCGACTGCCTTATTGAGGCATACCTTCGATCGCCACGATTCGCAGAGTGCGTACAAATACTGCTCGATGGGGGCGCAACGGTAGGCGATCCGCTACTAGAGGCGATTCTGCTCGGTGACCATGCTGGACTACGCGGACTGCTGGCCAGATCGCCGGAAACTTTGAAACGAACACTAAATCCTCTGTGCGCCTTTACATCTTGTCGGGGAGTCTCGGCTTTGCACATCTGCACTGAGTTCAACTCCATTGGCTGCGCCCGTGTCCTGCTGGAGAATGGCGCTGACGTAAATGCCCGAGCTGATTATGATGTCGAGGGAGTAGGAGGACACACACCCATATTTCACGCTGTGAATAGCATCTTCAACTACTGTCGACCTATGCTCGAGGTCCTTGTGGATGCGGGAGCGGATCTGGACGTACGGGTGAAGGCGCTTTGCTGGGGTGAATCGATGAACTGGGAAACGATCGTGTATGATGTCACGCCAATATCCTACGCACAGTGCGGATTGTACCGGCAGTTTCATCGACGCGAGGAGCACATTTACAGCAATATCGAATACCTGTACCGCAAACGCTACGGAAACGCGCCGCTGATTCGAAACGTACCTAACAAGTACCTCTCTTCCGGCCATTGACTCACGGCGAAAGACTCTTGCAGGATTGCTGTTAGCGACCGCCTCAAGGTAAAGTAGGGGACCGATGAAGAGCGTCAGCGTGAAAAAGGCCGACGGAATATTCGACAGTCGCCGTGATGTATTGAAAGCAATCACTGGGGCGTTTGTATCGGCGGCGCCTAGCTTCGCCCAGAGCAACGCACGCCGACGGGTAGGCATTGTCGGCGGAGGAATGGCCGGCGTGTCGTTGGCGTGGTTACTTGATGGACAGCGCGACGTAGTTTTGCTGGAGGCTCGACCATCACTTGGGGGGAACGTCCAGACGGTCCCGATTGAAGTTGGAGGTCAAAGCGTTGCAGTAGACATGGGAGCGCAGTACTTCCATCCAAACTTGTACAAGCTCTATGTCCGGCTATTGACGAAGCTCGGATTGTATCCGCCCGCAGTGCAGGAGTCGCACGCATTTCCGGCGTCGATTTCCTTGTATGACGATTCGGAGGCGTTCCCACGATTCGTCTCGCCCGTTCTATGGGACAAATTGTGGCCGGTCTTCGCACCTTGGAATTGGGAAGGGTTGGGAGCATTCGGCGCAGGTTTTAGCGCCTCCAAAACGCAAGAGGATGAAGGCGGCGATTGGAACCTGACGCTGGAAGCGTGGCTACAGACACTCAACTTACAACGCAAGCAGTGGGAAGGCATGCTGCTTCCGTGGGCCGCATCGTTATTCACCGGGAAGACGGACCATGCTCGGGTAATGTCTGCGCGAGCGGCGATGATTTTCGCTGCGACTTCCGTTCCCGCCAGTCCGCTCGATACCGTGGTTTCCTATGTTCTCAACCGCGGATTAGCTGAGCCGTTGCGCCGCATGGTAAAGCAGTTTGAAACCGTCGAGATTCTGACGGGGGCCGAGGTGAAGCAAATTACGCGAACGCCCCAGGGGCAGTTCCTGATCGTGTGTGGCGACGGACGGCGCACACTTGTGGACGACCTGGTGCTGGCATCCTCGGGACCATCGAGCTTGCGCCTGCTAGAAGGACTACCGGACTCGCGCGCCCAGCAGAATGCCCTGGGAGGAATAGAGTTCGAGGACACTCGTATCGCGGTGCATACCGATCCCATCTATGCGCCGAAGGACCCGAATCACTGGTCGTTTCTGAATTGTCAGATTCACCGCGGATATTGCGAAGCATCGATGTGGTTGAACAAGGTGTTGACTACTCCACCGCTGCAGACCGACGTCAAGCTTTGGAAGAGCTGGGTCACTCACCGCGACAGGCAACCTGCGAAAGTGTTGCACGAATCTACCTTCCGGCACATGGTTCCGACGGTTGCAAGTATTCGCGCACAAGTTAGACTTCGCGAATTGCAAGGACGCTACGGGGTTTGGATTGCCGGCGGTTATACCTTTCCTTATGACTGCCAGGAGACGGCTCTGGTCTCCGCCCTGAACATCGCTGCCGGCCTCAGAATCACATCTCCGCGGATACTTTCGCTGTCTGCTGGTTAGTGCATTGCGAGGACTTTATCCGGACCGAGGGGCCGTCAATATCTATTCATTTCGCAGTGCAATTACTGGATCAACTCGGGATGCGCGGCGGGCGGGAACAAAACACGCCAGCGCCGCCACTGCCAGCAAAATGAAAGATACCGCGCTAAGCGTTGGGAGATAGTCGGGCCGGAAGCCGTACAGCAAGCTGGTCATTGACCTCGCTGCGATTACCGCCAGGACTAGACCAATGACAAGACCGGTGAAGGTCAAGGCCAAGCCTCGCTGACTGAAGGAGAGCAATATTTCGTTGGGCTTCGCGCCTAACGCCATCCGCACGCCGATCTCGTTCGTGCGCCGTGTCACAGAGTAGGAGAGCACTCCGTATATTCCCAGCGATGCGAGTAGCAGCGCAAGCAGAGCGAATGCGCCTAACAACGCCGTGCTTTGCGAAGATGTTGAAAGCTGGCGTCCTATGATTTCTTCCATCGTTTGGACACGCGCCAGGGGTTGATTCCTGTCAAGGGAGAAGATTGCCTGACGGACGGAAGGAATGATCGATGCCGGCTCGACCGCCGTGCGAACGACGATGCCGGCGCTGAGGCGCTCCTCTACTTGATCGCATTGCTCGAACACGCGATAAATCGCAGGCTTGGCGTCGTTAAGGACGCCACTCTCGCGGATTGGTCTCACGACGCCGACGACCGTATACCAATAGCCATTTCCGTCCAGTTCGCCGAACTTTAGCCGCCGGCCGATCGCCGCTCGGCCGGCGAACTCGCGGCTTGCGAGCGGTTCGTTGATGATCACGACAGGAGAATCGGACTTTCGATCCGACGCATCGAAGAATCTTCCCTCGCGCAGTTGCGCGGCAACGGTTGCAAAGTAGTCACGGCTCACATTCCGAATGAGAGCAACCTGGCCGGGCACAGCATCGGCAGGCTGACCATCGAGGCGATAGAAGGTTGCGTGGGCAGCATTCGTGAATGGAATTCGATTGATGGCGCCGGCATTGATGACCCCGGGAATGGCACGCACCTTCTCCAACTGCGCGTTGATGAAGGCTACGCGTCTGTCAAATTCCTTGTAGCGGAATAGGGGCGTTTCAAAGGTCAGCAGTTTCTCGCGCCGGATTCCAAGATCGGTATTCCGGAGATGGAGAAAGGTCTGCAGGAGCAGTCCGCCGCAGGTCAGCAACACCACGGCGACGGCGGTCTCAACCATGAGGAGCGAATACTGGAACCAATGGCTGCGCGGCCCGGTCGCGCCGCGTCCTCCGTCGCGCAATCCTTCCTGCGGAGCCAGTCGTGAGCCTCGCAAGGCGGGCGCGAGTCCGAAGACCAGCGCTGCCACGATCGTAACGGCGGCAGAGAAGGCCAGCACTCTCCAATCGAGCGCGAGCCGCACAGGACCCATGCTTTCGGGAACAAGTGTCTCCAAAAAGCGCATCGCCGGCAGCGCGAGCGCGCATCCAGCGACTGCGCCGAGCCCGGCGAGCACAAGACTTTCCGTAAGGAATTGCGCAATGAGTCTTCCGCGTCCCGCGCCAATGGCAGTACGGACCGCTACTTCCCGGCCCCGCGCCGCGGCGCGCGACATGAGCAGATTTGCCAGATTGACGCAGGCAATCAACAGCAGCGCCGCCGACGCGCCCAGCAATACGATCAGGGCCGCTTGCGTCTGGCCCGCGATCTCCTCACGGAGAGGGTTCACGACAACCGCGTGAGGACCCCGGAAATCTTTGGCTGTTACCTGCAGACTCAACGCAGCCATCGACTGCCTTGCATGTTCCAGCGTGATGCCAGGTTTGAGTCGCGCTACAATCTGCGAGTTGTGCCATCCAAAGTTCGTTCGCATCCAGGGAGGGAATGAGGCCGGCATCCAAATGTCGATGTCGCGTGAGGGCATGAAATAGAACCCCTTGGGCATCACCCCGATTACCTGGTGAGGCTCATCGTTCAGCAGGACCTTTCGTCCGATGACGTCCGGGGAGCCACCGAAGCGGCGCTGCCATAGCCCATGGCTGATCACGATCACGCGGGCGGACTTCTCGTCCTCCTCCTCGGTGAAGCCACGTCCGAGCATGGGAGGCACGCCAAGGACATTCCATAGCGTCCAGCTAACCTTGCGCGCCGGCGCCTGCTCGGGTTCACCATCGCCAGACAGTGTCGCGTCAGCCGGTTGACTCGCGGCCGAATCAACAAACACGCTATTGAGACGGCGCCACTCGATATACTCCGCCGGGGCTGGCTGGTGCTTTGTACCCCTGTCCTGGTTTCGCATCCGATCCCAGATCATGACGAGCTTGTCCGCGTCTGCATATGGCAGCGGGCGGATCAGCACCGCGTCGAACGCGCTGAACATCGCTGTAATTCCGCCGATGCCGAGCGCCAGTGTGGCGATCGCCAACCCCGAGAACATCGGGTTACGGCGGACCTGACGCATGCCATAGCCGGCGTCGCGCGCAAGTTGCTCCAGGCGCGTCCAGCCCCATGCCGAGCGAGTGTCCTCCTCGATTAGGGCGACGTTGCCCAAGTCGCGACGAGCTGCCCATGTGGCCTCATCCCGGGCCAACCCAGTTTCCTGGCGCTTCCTCCGCGAGGTGGAACTGGAGTTCGTCGCGCAGTTCGGCGTCCTTGACAGTCCGTCGCGTCAACCAGCGCAGCTTGTGGAAAAAAGAATTCATTTCGACTCCTGATCGACGGGATTCAGAATTAGAGCCATGGCTCGGGAAAAGGTGTCCCACTTGGACTGCTCGGCCGCAAGCTGCCTGCGTCCCAACGGAGTCAGGCGATAGAACCTGGCCCGCTTACCCTTATCCGAGAGATCCCAGGCGGCGGCGATCCAACCCTTTGCTTCCAGACGATGCAGGGCCGGATAGAGCGATCCGGTCTCGACTTGGAGCAGATCTTCGGAGGTCCGCTGGATATGCTTGGCGATGGCGTGGCCGTGAGCAGGTCCGGCTAACAGCGTGCGGAGGATGAGCAAGTCGAGCGTGCCTTGCAGCAGCTCAACGCGAGTAGGCGCATTACGGCTCATGTGTAGGCATTCTACGATAGTTTGTGTAGAGTGTCTACAAAACTCCCCGCACGCGTCTACGACCGCCTTCCCTCTATCGCTCAATCTCCGAAGGCGAGGCGATTATGATCCTTAAGGGAGATGTTGTGAGATTTTTTATTGTGGCGTCGCTGTTGATCGCGCAGTTGTGTGCGCAGGATGGACCGGAGACGGTCATTCGGGGGACCAAGCAGTTTCGCAAGAACGTTGTGATTTCGGGACTCGCCGGACCGTGGGAAGTGACCTGGGGGCCGGACGGAAAGCTTTGGGTTACGGAGCGAACCGGTAAGCGGGTGACACGCGTCGATCCGGCTACGGCGGCGCAGAAGGTCGCGATCAAGATTGATGAGGTTTCGGCGCCTGGCGGTCAGGATGGACTGCTCGGGATGGCGCTGCATCCCGACCTGCTTAAAGGCAAGGGCGCCGATTACGTCTACGTCGCTTATACCTACGTCGATGAGAGCGAAGGACCAGACGCGACTATTAAGGATCCGAAGAGCCCTTATCGCTTCCTGTACACCAAGATTGTGCGCCTCACCTACGACGCGACCAATGAGACGCTGTCGAACCCTACGAATATCATCACCGGGATGCCCGCCGGAAACGATCACGTTGCAGGCCGCTTGAAGATAGGCCCCGACACGAAGCTCTACCTCACTCTGGGGGACCAGGGAAATAATCAGCTTGGCAATTCCTGTCTCGCGGTGGAATCCCAACGGCTGCCGACGCAGAAGGAAATCAGCGACAACAACTTTGTCGCGTATGAAGGCAAGTCACTGCGCATTAATCTCGACGGATCGATACCGAAGGATAATCCGAAGCTTGACGGCGTGGTCAGCCACGTCTTCACGTACGGCCACCGGAATCCGCAGGGTCTCGACTTCGGACCCGATGGTACGTTGTACTCCTCTGAGCAAGGGCCGAAGTCCGATGATGAAGTCAATATTCTGAAGAAGGGTTCTAATTATGGCTGGCCCAATGTCGCGGGTTTCAAAGACAACAAAGCGTACGAATTTGCGCGATGGGCGGAAGCGACGACGCCTTGCTCGCAACTGAGATTCAGCGATCTTGCCATCCATCCGTCAGTGCCGCGCGAGCCGGAGTCCGCTTTTACAAAACCGTTCGAGGAGCCGCTCGCCACGTTGTTCACAGTCCCGACGGGCTTCAATTTCCAGGATCCCGCCTGCAAGGGTATTAACTACATTTGTTGGCCAACGGTAGCCGTATCGAGTGTCGAGCACTATCAGTCGAAGGGCACAGGTATCGCGGGTTGGGATCGAGTTTTGCTGGTGACGACGCTGAAACGTGGATCGCTGTATGTCGTTCCTCTCACGCCGGATGGCAAGGCGAAAGCTGGGTATATCTCGCGATTCTTCCAGTCCGAGAACCGGTTTCGCGACACCGCTGTCAGTCCTGACGGGAAGACCGTCTATATCGCGACCGATTCCGGAGGCCTAGCGCAAGCGCTGGACGGTGGAGTGACGAGAAGGATGCAGGATGCGGGGGCGATCCTCGCGTTTACATACGTCGGTGAGGGGACAGGCGCTGAGACCGGGGAACCACGGCCGGTAAGCCGGGCGCCGAAGCCGAGCGCTGAACCGAAACTGCCCGTCATGACGGATGGTATACCGGCGCAGTTCACGACGGCACAAGCCGCGGCGGGCAAGACGGCTTACAACTCCAACTGCGCGGTTTGCCACGGCAGCACGATGACGAACGGAACGTTCGGAACGCCGCTAGCGGGCGAATACTTCAAGAACATGTGGCATGGCCGGTCGCTACGCGCATTCTATGATCGCGCGGTGAAGACGATGCCTCCGGCCGCTCCCGCATCGCTGCCGAAGGAGACTTACGCCGATATTGTTGCCTACATACTCGAGTTGAATGGATTCAAGTCGGGCAACTCCGCGCTTCCAGCAGGCGGCGAAGGGCTCGACAAGATGGCTATTCGGTAACGTCGGTTCATGTCGGTGCAACTCGGGTTTTCGAGGTATGGCGATGGTCCGGTCCGTGTGATTGTTCTGCACGACTGGTATTGCGATCACTCGAGTTGGGATGCGACGCTTCCCTATTTGACGGCGCATCGGTTTACGTATGTCTTCGCCGATTTGCGCGGTTACGGGGCCTCTCGAGAGATAGAGGGCTCCTATACCCTGGACGAGGCGGCGCTTGACACGATTGCACTCGCCGACGATTTGGGTTGGACGCAGTTCTCGTTAATCGGACACTCGATGAGCGGGCTTGTTGTGCAGCGCATCGCGCAACTGGCTCCAGATCGGATTGAGGGAATAGTGGCCGTTACGCCTGCGCCTCCCACGGGGTTCCGAGCAGATCGAGCGACGGTGGACTTTTTCCAATCGCTTGCTCTTGGCGATGATGAGGCGCGGTACTTGACGGTCAGCAAGATGTGGGGAACGCGTTTATCAGAGACGTGGATCCGGTATAAGCTTCGTCGATGGCGAGACACTGCGGCTCCGGAGGCGGCGGCAAAATACGTAGAACTGTGGGCATGCAATGACATTTCATATGCGGCGCGCGGCATTGCTACGCCTATGCTGATTGTCGCTGCAGCTCAGGATGCGCCGCCGTTCCAGGAGAGCGAGCTAAGAGAGTCAATGCTGACTTACTACCCGAACGCTCGAATCGTATCGATGGCCGAGTCCGGCCACTACCCAATGCAGGAGCAGCCGCCGCTATTAGCGACCGTGATCGAGCGTTTTCTCGCTAAATGATTGGCTTGCTCCGCGCGAATGACTTTAGCTCGTCATTGGCGCTCAACGAGTCGAACAACAATTGGCGGGAGTCTCGGCTTTGCTGCCGAAAATCGAGGGCTTCCTTAGATTCTGCATTCTCAGCGAGGTCAGCGGCGATTGCCTGAACGCGCCATTGCGCCAGGGGCAAATCGGCGTTGTCCAGTAACTGGAGAGCGACACTCAAATGCTCCGAAGCAGGAACTCTGCGATCGGCAACGGCTTCGGCAGATGCGCAAAGAGCCATGGCTACCGCCTTCCATGTCTTCTCGGGAATGTTCACAGATATGCGCAGAATACGGCGCACGCTTCGTTGAGCCTCGGGCTCGCTGCGGGCCAAAAGATGCAAGCGTAGCGCATTCATCTCTACCATGACGCGCCAGAAATGATCCGGCGGCAGATGAGCATAAGACGGCAAGTGCACGTGGTCCAACGCATCTTTGAAATTCTGGCAGCCAATCGCTGCCATTCCCGCAATCACATGGAACATCGCAGAACCAATGCCGGCGGACGGATTTCCGGACAATGCCGCCACGCGCAGACAGAGTTCGCGCGCGGAGTCAAACGCGCCACATTCGACGTGGAGCCAAGCGAGCTGCGTTAAAAAAAGCACTTCGATTCTGCCTGCGCCGTTCATACGGGCGTGCTCGGCGCCGGTGGATGCGATTGACTGCATGCGGCCAAACTGGCCGGCGTGCAGTAGCGCCCATGACAGAGAATATTCAGCTTGAATGACATCAATCAGGTTGTGTTCCATTGCGACTGGAAGGCTTTCTTCAAGGTCTATGATCACGCCGTGATAGTCGGAATATCGAAGTCGCAACAAGGCGCTGGCAATCCGAGCCGAGGCGATACGTATCGGGTTGCGATCCGCAAGGATTACCTGAAGAGCTTCCAAGGCAGACGTCAAAAGGTTGGGGTCAGATGAGCCCGCGATGTCGCTCATGGCAAGGGCGCGAATGGTGACCTCCGCACGCGCAACAGGATCTTCGATCTCGCCAGCATGCGCGAGCACGCGGTCAGCAGCCGAAATAAGCCGGGATGGATTGTCCCAACCGACCGGAAACGCAAGCCGGTTAAGAGCATTCACTGCGATATCGGGGCGGCCAAGATCCATCGCCTTCATTAGGACTTTGTGCCAGACGTGCGCAGCCCTGTCAAAATTACCCGAGGTGAAGTACGCGGAGCCGAGGTCGTTCAGTATTTCGAGTTCGGTGTCGGCGCGGAAGTCTTTGGGCAGGCGGCTCGCGTAAGCGAGAGCTTGGGTCAGGAGGACCGCGGCCTCAGCGCCTGCATATCGATGCTGCGCTCCTTCAGCGGCAGTCCTGAGATATTGAATGCTTTTCGAGCACTCTCTTCCGACCGCGAAATGCTGAGCGAGTTCCGGAGCCGAAATACGGGAAAATTGTCCAAGATGAGTTTCAAGCCCGGTTGCAACACGCCGGTGCCGCTGCACTCGTTCTGCAGGAGATTGGCGGCAATATAAAACCTCGCGAAGAAGTTTGTGAAGGAACTTGAATTTGGGTGTAGCGCCTTCAGCCGATCCAGTCGAAAAGCCGGAGGACTGCAGCCAACCACCTTGTCTCTCGATCCGGATACATGCCTCTTCCACGGGCTCGCTTGGCTCATCGAGCGCATTTGCGACAAAGGCGGGTTCGAACTCCATTCCGGCGATGCTTGCGGCTTCGAGGATGCGTTGATCTTCGTGGGAGAGCTGGCGGATGCGCAGGTCAACGAGTTCCTTGAGAGTGGGAGGCAGCATCTCTTCCAGGCGAACCGCTTCTGTCGATGGAATCCAGGCGCTACCGGTTTTGAGTATCCAGCCTTGCATTTCCATGTAATAGGCCACGGACGTCAGGAAGAGCGGAACGCCTCCAGAGAGCCGGTGAAGTTGGGCGGCGAGCGTTTCTCCAACGACGGACGGCGGATATCGGGCATCCAAAAAACGTCTGACGGCATCTTCGGAAAGGGGGCCGGGCTTGATCTCTTCGCACAATCGCCGGGCGTGAAGCGACGATATCATCGACCGAACCCGAGCCTCGTCGGAGCCATCGCCGGCGGCAGCCACCACCATCAACTTCGCAGGGGCTTGGCGAGAAGCGAGATATTCGAGTAAGTCCAGTGTCGATGCGCCGGCTCGATGGATGTCATCGAGCCCCAGGACCAGTAGAGAGTTCTGGGTAAAAGATTCGATCGCCTCGGCGAACTCGCGAATCATGCGCTGTGACGTTGCGCCCATCAAGTCTTTCGCTATCCGGTCGATCTCGCCAGGATCGAGCAGCGACGGAAACTGCAACATCCATCCGGGCGCGTTCTGTCGAAATGCAGCGATCAGTGGTTCGCGATAACTGCCTTTCAGGATTTTTATCAAAGCGCTCAGTATGGGCGAGAAAGGCTCCCCTTCGCCACTCGCCCGCGCGACATCTCCGACGGCTGCACATATGCCGGGCTTCGATTGGATTCGATGAACGAAGCTATTCACCAGAGTCGTTTTACCGATCCCGGTTTCTCCGGTGATGAAAACTACCTGTCGGTGACCATTGGCGGCTTCACGCATAAGCCGGTTCAAAGTGGACATCTCGCCGGCGCGCCCGACGAGCAGCCCTGATGTATCGCGTCCGGACTTGGATTCGTTGCCGGGTCGCATGAACCGGTAGCCACGCCGATGTACCGTCTCAATGTATTTGGGCTTATCTGCCGGGTCCCGGAGAGCGCGCCGCAACTCAGCAACGTAAACCTTCAGGACCTCCGGCTGCACGTGAACTCCGTGCCAGACGGCGTCAAGCAACTCATCATGAGTAATGAGCTGATTTGGCCGGGCGACCAGGATTTCCAGGATCGCAGTGGCCTTCGGAGTCAGGCGAGTCTCGGCCGACCCGTTATAGAGACGGCGATTCGCCGTGTCCAGTCGAAAAGGTCCAAATGATGTGAGCGGACGAGTCATTTTTCGCCCCTAGAATCATTGTCAGGGTAGACTTAAGACGCCAGAACACGGGAGCAGATCTACAAAGTAAACATTTATACGTCTTTGGACGCATGACGGCATCTTAGGTTCGCCAACGCGCATTTATCGTCGGAGCCATTGAGGGCCATGCAATTTCTCGGAGTACTTCCAGAGGAGAGGCGTAAAGTCGCGCTTCTTCTGCTGCACTATGTGTGGGTTGTTGCTGTTACGATTGCCGGCAAATCAGTCCGAGACGCTTACTTCCTAAGTAGATACGAAAAGTCAATACTGCCGCTCATGGCAGTGGCCGCAGCGATCGCGGTCGCTCTCGCTATTGCTTTCTTCACCAGAGTTGAGCGCAATTTTCGATCGAGAGTGCTGGCCCCGACGGCTTCCCTTATTTTTGCCGCCTCGTTGGCGATGCTTCACTTCAGTATGGCGCGCTGGACAATTCCCGTGTTGTACGTATGGATGGAAGTGATCAATGTCGTCACGATTCTGCAGTTCTGGCTGCTGGCAGCCGAACTGCTCGACCCGAGACAGGCGAAGCGTTTGTTCCCGATCATTGGGGGCGGCGGTTCGCTTGCCGCAATTCTGATCGGACCGCAGCTCAAGCCTTTTTCAAAAGCATATGGCTCGGATACACTACTTTGGCTCGTTTGCGGACTGCTAGTAGGCGCAGCGCTGGTTGCAATGATCACGACGAGATTGCCAGCCGTTCCTATCGTTCGATCTCAGAAGAAGTCAACACCGCGCGCCGGGTGGAAGCTCGGATCGGCGTATCTGCGCATGACAGCGGCCGTTGTTGTTTGCGCGGCGGTCGTATCGGCGGTAGTGGATTACCAGTTCAAAATCATTTCCGCCGACACATTGCGCACGGAGACCGATTTGGTGGGCTTCTTCGGGATGTTCTATGCAGCTACCGGAGCCAGCACGCTGCTACTGCAGTTCGTTGTCGCTGCCCGCGCGTTCCAAAGGTATGGCGTTGTTATTGTGATGACGGTGCTTCCGGTGATGCTCGGTCTGGGATCCGTATCCATTCTGATCTGGCCTGTACTCTATAGCGCAGTGCTGGCGAGGTTCTCCGACCAAACGTTCCGGTTCACGCTTCATAACGGCGGGCTCGAACTTCTTTGGCTGCCGGTTTCGCCCAGCGTACGCAGCCAAACGAAACCATTTGTCAGCGGCACGCTGAAGAGCGTGACCGAGGGGGCGGCAGGCGTAATGATCTTCCTGCTGTTGCCCTTTCTCAGCGCCGCTCAACTCAGCTTCATTTCTCTGGCGTTCTGCGGTACTTGGGCGGTGGCTTTGTTCAAGCTGCGCGGACTCTACATTTCCGAATTGCAGACTGCGATAGCCCATCGACGTTTGCCTCCGGAAGACCTGGCGGTGAGCGCGACCGATGCCCTGACGGTAAAGGTAATCGACAAAGCGCTGGTGGAAGGAGACACGGTCCAGAGGCTGTTTGTACTCGGACTGATCGCGGACATTCCCTTGACACCCTGGCGCGACACGCTGCAGCAGTTACTCAGTGAAGGAACGGCCGAAGTGAAGGCGCGCATACTTCAGGTCGCAGGAAAGGACAACACTATCGTCACGCATGAGGTTCTTTCGCATCTGGCAACAAAGGAGGGAACGGAAGGCATTGAGGCGATTCGAGCGATCGGCTCAGCCAGCGCGGAGGATTTACGCGAAACGGTCGCAAAGCGACTGAATGACGCCGAGCCCGCGATTCGGGCTGCGGCTTGTGGCGCCCTAATCAAGCTGAACGGGAGCGGGAATGCAAACGCCAGAGAAACGCTGAACGCCATGCTCCGCAGTAAGGAATCGAAGGTTCGCGCGGCTGCACTCGAAGAAAGCTCAGGGATTGATGGAATGCTTTCTGCCGACGTGATGAGCGCGGCACTGTCAGATTCTTCGATTGAAGTGCGGGTCAAGGCGCTGGATATGGCGGCAGTCTATCCTGACGAAAAGCAGGCGCGCCTGATCGCCGCGTCACTCAGTGAGCCGAGTCTATTCCTGCCCGCCCGACACGCGCTGTCGGCGTTACCACCTGCGACGGTGCTGCCTGTGTTGACAGAACATCTTCGACAAACGCTGCC
Organism: Bryobacteraceae bacterium; assembly: GCA_035630195.1. GTDB lineage: Bacteria > Acidobacteriota > Terriglobia > Bryobacterales > Bryobacteraceae > DASQDN01. Next base: position 3,929 of record DASQLD010000580.1, on the reverse strand, counting down.
GACAGACGAGCGACGCGCATCGCTGCGGGCCATGAAGATCTGCCTGCTACCGGGCGCGCATCCTGTGCTGCTGGAGCAAATTGACGTTCAAAGACCGGCGATCGCCAACCAAGCGTCGGAGACACTCCTCGCGATTAGCCGGCACGTTCCCTTGTCGCGGGAGACGGAGCCAACCGCCGAAGCAAGACGTTCTAATGTGGTTCTGAATCTCGTCCGGCTTGATGAAGCGCTTCAGGGACTACCGGACTCCAAGGGCACACACCTGTTGAGGGATTATCTGGAAAACGCGATCGCAAATCTGCTGCCTGCGATGGTGCGGTTATCGGCGCTAAAACATCCCAGCGCACCGATTGAAACATGTATCGAGATTCTGCACACACATGACCGTGCGCGATTGCCGTTCGTTCTAGAACTGCTCGATACCCTTCTCTCTCCTGCCGAGCGTTCCAAAGTCTCGCCTCTTCTTGAGCCGTCGTCGAGCAGGTTGACGCCGGCCGAAAGCACTTCGGAGGCGCGCGGCTGGCTGAGTGAATCGGTCTATGCAGACGATGAATGGCTGAGGAGCATAGCAATCGATTACGTTCTGGCTCACTGTCACCCAGAGATATCGGAGCAGATCGAATGGAATCGAGTTCCAGCAACAACCCTACTTCGCGAGGTCACGGCCTCCTGTATCAGCCGAAATCCGGAGGCCGGAGCGAAAGTGCCCGGCACGCATATTGCAGCCGGCAATGTTGTCCATGACGCCAAGGAGACAAGGCCTATGCTCACGACCTTAGAAAAGACAATTTTGCTTAAATCTGTTCCGTTGTTTGAAGATATTCCGGGCGAAGAACTCTCGCGCGTGGCTCAGATCGCCGAGGAGAAGTCCTTCCCGGCGGGTACGACGATTTTCCGCGATGGTGATCACGCCGACTGCTTGTATGTCATCGTTTCCGGGTCAGTCAGTATTCAAAAACGAGGCAAGGAACTCGCAGTGTTAGCGCAGGGGAGTTCGATTGGGGAGATGGCGGTTCTCGACAGCTCACCACGCTCGGCCGACGTCATCAGCGTCGATGCTACTCAAATGCTTCGCGTGGAGCAGGAACAGTTCCTCGAGATCATGCAATCGAACGGGCAGATCATGCAGGGAGTGGTTCGTATGCTGCTGGGTCGTTTGCGGCGGATGGACGATATGCTTGCGGACAAGGCTCCGGTCACGGCAGGCAAGGCGGGCTAACGGCCGCAGTAGATTATTTTGTTGTGTCCGGATCTTTCGGCCACCAACGCTGTAATTCGGGCAATTCGGCGTGCACGCTCCAGAACTCGAGACAGGCCCGAAATTTGTCCCTCCGCCGAATGGGATCCTGCGGTAGCGTGACAAAACATGAGATCTGCAAGCCGTAAATGTAACTTATCTCGTCCAAGAGCACTGTATCGGCTAATACGACAATCGGAACGCTTTTGAGATGAGGATTCCGTTTGAAGATCTCCACGAGCTCATGGTCATAACTACGCGATAGCTCAATATGCAGGAAGATGATGTTGGGAACTGCAATTTGCCGAGATTTGAGCTTTTCCCAAACGTTTCCGATCGAATCGCAGACTACCAAGGTGTGGTGGGAGGATAACCCTGCTACCGCGTCCCGAAAGATCATTTGATCCATGGGTTCTTCGGTTAGCAGCAGAATATTCATTGGTATTAGTTGGCCGGAGAGGTGGAGGGAAACCGGGCCGAGTAGAGACAGTCCGCACGACGGCCAACAATAAGCCGCACTAATTCGGGCCGACAAGCGCCCTCCGTTATCTAGCGTAGCCAACAGGGCGGACGAAAGCGTTAAAACGAGGTTAAGATTTGGTTAAGAAGAGTAAGCTGATAACTCGCGGGGCCGTCGTTAGAAAATAATCCTCCCGTCGATGTCGAGCATCTGAACGATGCCGATTCACGCATATGACAGGACAAAATCGAGTTCGTTCCGGGCTAGTTCTCACGGGAATCTTGCTGTCGACGCTTCGTGCCGAAGGCCCGAACCCGCCGGACGCGGAAGTGGAAACATTCCTCAAAACCGGCCGTATCGTATCTAGCGCGCTCATCGGTCAGGGCGTGACAAAGGCCAGCCGTGCGACCTTGAATCTGCGAGGCAGGACTCACGAAGCGCAGGTGCAGTCGATCAACATTAAGCTCAACGACCTGTATTCGCCTGATGGGAAGCCGGTGGCCTGGCGTGACGATTACAAGCACAACATCGCCGCCTATAAACTCGACCGCATGCTTCAAATGAACATGACACCCGTGAGTGTCGAACGTCTCGTCGGAAAGCAGAAGGCCGCATTTACGTGGTGGGTCGATAACGTGGCAATGATGGAGAGCGATCGAGAGAAAAAGAACATGGCGCCTCCGGATCCGGAAGCCTGGGCTAAGCAACTATCCGTCGCGGCAACCTTCGATCAACTGATCTACAACGTGGACCGGAACACAGGCAACCTTCTCATCACGAAAGACTGGACGCTTATCCTGATCGATCACACACGGGCGTTCGCACCTAATCCCAGGCTAATGGACCGACCGCACTTTGACCGCTGCAGCCGGCAATTACTGGACATGGTGCGTAAATTGGACAAGCCGACGCTGACAGCGGGGCTGGCTCCCTGGGTAACACCTTCCCAGATCGATGGGATGCTGGTGCGCCGGGATATGATCGTCCAGCACTTCGATAAGCTGATTAAGGAAAAGGGCGAAGCGGCGGTACTTTTTAACTAGACGCGGGGACTATGTGTTGGAAGCGGCGGTTTAGTCTTGGGGACAAACCGCCGCAGCTAATCTCAGGCTACTTGGTCTTTTCGGTTCCTTCGATCGGCGCTACACCTTTCTTCGTTCCTTCATGAGCGGCTCCACCGAGCGAGGCTTGCGCTCCGGCTCTGACCAGGCTGGTATCGGAGGCTCCCTGGAAGAAGGCGTACCCTTCGCGTGTTCCCTTCCATGCGTGGGGACCACCAACTTTCAAACCGGCCTTGAGCGTAGAGTCTTTCACCTTTGTGACAAGGGCTTCGTATTGCGGCTCGCCTTGTTTGAAGCCCGAAAAGCTCGATAAGTCCGTACTGGCAACGAAGATGACATCCACGCCCGGAATAGCGACTATTTTGTCGACAATTGCCGCGCCCGCTGGATTTTCTATCATGGCAACGATCATGATGTTGTCATTGGCCACGTCGCGATAGTCGGGTCCCCAGAGCGAGCGATACTGACCTCCGCCGAGACTGCGCGCGCCGATTGGGGGATATTTGGCAAACTTGACGGCATTCTTCACCTTCTCGACTGTGTCGACCATCGGGATGATGATACCGACAGCGCCGACGTCGGTAGCCTTTTGGATATCGCCTTCTGTCGCGTCGGGAACGCGGATGAAAGGCAATGCGGCAGCGCCCCTGCAGGCCCAGATCATTCTAGCCACTTCTGAATAGGTCAACGGACTGTGTTGCATCTCGATCCAGGTGTAGTCGAAGCCGGCGTTTGCCATCGCGCAGTAGATGTCAGGGTCGGGCGACGAGATCGTTCCGCCGACGACTTGTTTGCCATCCTTCAGCTTGAGCTTCACGGTGTTAAAAATGCGAGGCGAACCGCTCGACTGCGACTGCGCCGAAACCGCCATGGGAAGCAGCAGCAAAGCGGGAATCGCACAAGCGAGCCCGGACGAAACTATCCGCCTAAGAGGCATAAAGATCTTCTGTGCAAAGAACATGATTAATCGGGGTCCTTGAGGACGTAGCTTATCACCTCACGCGCACCCAGGGGAAACGTTATACGATGCTGTCGCAGCGAAGTAGAAATGTCCTAATCGAGCGAAGTAGGAATGTCCTGTTGACAGACTCAGGTCTGGATGCAAGAGGACAGGTTCGAGATGGGCCAGAAGGAACGGGATCGGCTGAAGGTTCTCACGGAGGCGAAGAAG
>DASQLD010000579.1:0-12129 GCA_035630195.1 Bryobacteraceae bacterium | reverse complement strand
CGGATGAGATTTTACGTTGTCAACTGCGATCGGCAGTACTTGTTCGGCCACAAGTCCTGCGAGTCCTTCATGTAGCGCTAGACGGAGTGTGCCGACACATTCCCGACGTAGCCCTAGAGTCGCTGCTAGTACTAAATTCGCCCGATCGGATTCGAGCAAGTAAGCCGAACAGACGTCGGTCTGAAAGCGCTTGGCGATCAGCGCAACAATGTTAGTGAGAGTGTCGGCGGGGTTACTACCCTCCTGCGCCAGATTTCCAATTTCCTCCAGCGTTAACACGTGACTGCGGGCGGTTTCTCCGCGCGGACTGGAAGCCGTTGCTGCCTTGCTCATTCGATTTCTTTTTTCCTTTCAACATGTAAGCAACTCGGTCCATAGCCGCGACGAAGCGACGTCATGACAGGTCTGCCCGTAGGGTAGTCACGGGTTCGTTCTCTTTGCAAGATTAAACTTTTTATGACGGTCATACGAAGAAACTTGGTCGGCTTCGTCGCCGGATGACACGGCATGTAGGCGAGCGAACCCACAGATGTCTGACTTTGTAGGGTGCAGTGCAAAGATGCCATGGACCAGACGCTGCCCCGTCGAGGACAGGTTTGATGACAAGCACGTGCTTTGGGGTCAGCGGACGCTTGTCGGCACTTGTCGCGGCCCACACGGCGGTTCACTACTTCGACTGGCCCATTGTGACGAAAGTGTGTCGCGTGTCACACTAAAGCATCGATCTTGACATCACCTGCAAAGGCAACGCCAATTCCCGGCCTGTTCCGACCATCGTATCCGTGTTACCGAACCCTCTCGGCGATTAGTCGGAATTTCAGCGTCACGTTAGGGACCAGGATGCGTCACATCGTAGATTCCAGAACTAACATCGGTCGTTGAGAGGCGCGCTAATCATACGATCCCGCCCGCCGAAGAGATCGCAGCCGAAATCTAGAATGCAGCCGCTTATCGCACTCTCTCCATTTCTGCTTGCACCGCTTGCGGTCGCGGGTGGACGGCTACCAGCCCGCTGGTCAGCGCTACTAGCCATCTGGCCAGCCGCCCTGGCGGTATACTTCGGGTTTCTCTTACAATCCGTTGCGACGACGGGACCAATCAAATCCTCACTACCGTGGGCCCCATCGCTGGCACTGGAGCTTTCTTTCTACGCTGACGGCTTGAGCCTACTGTTTGCGGTGATAATCACGGCCATAGGCTCGTTGGTCCTTCTCTTCAGCGCCTCTTATTTTAATAATGATCCCAGCGCGGGTCGCTTCTTCGGTGCACTCTTTGCCTTCATGGGATCGATGCTCGGCGTCGTCCTCGCCGACAACCTGCTCGCCTTGTTTGTGTTCTGGGAACTTACGGGCTTTACATCCTTCTTGCTCATCGGATTCAACCATGATCGGAAGGAAGCGCGCGCATCGGCCATTCAGGCGCTGCTAGTCACCGGCACTGGTGGTATGGGCCTCTTAGCGGTTGCGTTGCTAGTCGAGCAAAACGCAGGGACTTTGAGACTTTCGGCCCTGCTATTAGAAGGACCGCCGCTACGCAGTATCGAAGCATATCCCTTCCTTGTTATGCTCGCGCTATTTGCGGCCTTCACGAAGTCTGCACAGGTGCCATTCCACTTTTGGTTGCCGAACGCAATGACTGCGCCCACTCCGGTCAGTGCCTATCTGCATTCAGCGACTATGGTGAAAGCCGGTATATACCTCGTTGCGAGATTCACTCCGATACTCGGTGGAACGCCTCTGTGGACGGATCTCGTGGTTGGCGCCGGCGCGATCACGATGATGTTAGGGGCATGGCGGTGTGTCGCTGAAACCGATCTTAAGCGCATCCTCGCGTACTCCACTATCAGTGCGCTGGGCGTCATCATGATGCTGCTTGGTATTGGAACTTCCAGCGCCGTTGTAGCTGCTTTGACCTACCTAATCGCTCATGCGTGTTACAAGGGCGCCCTGTTTCTTGTCGCAGGCACGTTGGAGCATGAAACAGGAACGCGCGATATCACCCAGCTGGGTGGGCTCCGTCATGCAATGCGCGCCACCGCGATTGCGGCAGGCTTGGCAGCATGTTCGATGGCTGGGATGCCTCTGTTCCTCGGCTTCACAGCCAAGGAGTTTTTCTACGGGGCACTACTCGAGAACGATGCTTCTGCTATTAAAGCGCTGCTGGCCGCTGCTATCGCGGCCAGCGCTCTGCTGGGAGCCGCTGGTCTGACTGCTGGGGTAGCTCCCTTTACGGGCCCGTTACGCGCGGGTGTCGCGAGGCACAAGGTTCCTATTGCTCTCGCCGCGCCACCTCTCTTCCTCGCGACGGCCGGGCTAGTCACGGGAGTGTTACCGGGAGTGACGGTCGTTGCTGTCAATCTAGCTGCCTCGGCTGTTCTTGGTAAGGCAACCAGTTCACATTTTGCGATCTGGCATGGTTTCACGTTTGTATTGGCGTTGAGCATACTAACTCTGGCAATGGCGGGTTCGTTGTATGCGAAACGGGATGGCCTTCGACGCGGGATTTGGCCGCGTTCTTTGGGCTTTGAAAGACTCTATACGTCAACGTTGCGAGGTCTCGATGCGTTGAGCGCGTGGTCATCGCCAGCGCTGCAGGGCGCCTCGCTGCGTGCCTACGTTATGACGCTAGTCGCCACCGTTACAGTTATGCTCGCCGGCGTGCTGATTGTCTACGATGTGCCTCATTCGCCGAGCGTGACTGATCTTAGGCCGCCGGAAGTGGCCGCGGCACTCATGATCGTCGGTGGCGCACTCTTCGCTGTCCGCGCGACGACGGCCATTACAGCCGTTCTATCCCTCGGAGTTACAGGCTATGGCGCTGCTCTTACGTTTTTATTCTTCGGCGCTCCGGATTTGGCGATGACTCAGTTCTCGGTTGAGACTCTCACGGCTGTCATTTTTGTTCTCGTGTTTTATCACTTTCGAAGCTTTGGCGACCTATCGCCGTTGCGCATACGGGTCCGCGACGCGTTTGTCGCCTTAATCTACGGAAGCTCGATCGCTGTCGTTCTGCTGTTTGTGGGCTCGACACTCACGCCAGCTCGCTTGGCCGGATACTTCTCCGAGTCGAGTCTACCGCTTGCCTACGGTCGCAATATCGTTAACGTGATCCTGGTGGATTTCCGAGCTCTCGATACACTCGGGGAAATCACAGTACTGGCGACGGCGGCATTGGGAGTGCGAGCCATTCTTCGGCTCGGACGTCGAGGTGGAGAGAACCAGTGACATCACTGATCTTGCGAACTGCTACGCGGGCGTTGATGCCTTTACTACTGCTCTACGGGCTATTCTTGCTGCTTCGCGGTCACAATGCGCCTGGAGGCGGGTTCGCCGGTGGACTAGTTGTCGCAGCGGCATACGCGCTTCATGCCTTTGCGTATGGCGTCGATGCATCGCGTCATGCCGTTGTCGTTGATCCATCGCGGATCATCGGAATAGGGCTGTTATTCGCCCTGGGAAGCGGTATGCTCCCGCTAATCCTAGGCGAGCCTTTTCTCAAGGCTTTATGGCTCGCTCCCAGCATTGGCGCGGGTACACCACTTGTATTCGATCTCGGAGTGTTTCTCGTCGTGATTGGCGTTGTTCTCACGATTACTTTCGCGTTGGTGGAGGAATGAACTTGTGGAGCTGATACTTGCCTCCGCCGTTGGTGTGCTGTATGCAGCAGGCATTTATCTTATGCTGCGGCGGCGCCTTGCCCAATTGATCGTGGGACTCGGACTGCTAAGTAATGGGACGAACCTATTGATTTTTCTGGCCGGGGGACTGACACGATCGCGACCCCCGATCCTACCTGGAGACGCTCAGAACCTAGTGAGACCTTTTGCGGATCCGGTCCCACAATCGTTGGTGCTGACTGCCATAGTTATCGGCTTTGGAGTACTCGCGTTTGCGCTTGTCCTTGCGCACTGCGTCCATATCAGCACGGGAACGGATGACATCGACGAGATCGGAACGGCCAGCCAATGAATCTGCTCGTGCTTCCGCTCCTCGTGCCTCTACTGACGGCGGTGATTCTCCTTCTAGTACCCCGCCGGCCACTATTGCAGCGCTCTATCTCGTTTGCTGGCTCGGTTGCAGAAGCTACGGTTGCAATCATGCTCTTCATCCAAGTTGAGCAGCAAGGGATACAGGTGCTGCAATCTGGTGGATGGGCTGCCCCCTTCGGCATCACGCTTGTCGCAGACCTGCTGACAGCCTTGTTGATAGCTGCGGCCGGTATCGTCGGCCTCGCCGTAGCCGCCTCCTCATTTGCGGGGGTAGATCCAAAACGCGAGACGTCCGGTTACCATGGCCTACTTCATGTTCTTCTCATGGGTGTTGCTGGCGCGTTTCTTACCGGAGATCTGTTCAATCTTTATGTATGGTTCGAGGTGATGTTGGTAGCGTCCTTCGTGTTGATGTCCCTGCACCGAACCCAGGCTCAACTCCAAGCTGCGTTCAAATACGTGACCTTGAACTTGCTTGCTTCGTCGTTATTTTTGACTGCTCTCGGACTGCTCTACGGCAGCACCGGCACGCTTAACATGGCCGATCTCGCTGTCGTGTTCCGGGCGAGGCAGATCACCACATTTGAGCTTGTCCTTGCGGTATTATTCTTGGTTGCATTCGGCGTTAAAGCAGCGCTATTCCCTTTGTTCTTCTGGCTACCCGCTTCCTATCACACACCCCCGGCCGCCGTCGGAGCGATCTTTGCGGGGTTATTAACCAAGGTGGGAGTTTACTCCTTGATTCGAGTGATTACTTTGCTATATCCACATGCGCCCCCGGTACTCTATAACCTGATTCTGGTGCAGGCCGGCTGTACGATGATCGCCGGCTTAATCGGGGCTGTGGCGCAGCGCGACTTCCGTCGCGTCTTGTCATTCAATCTAGTTGGTCATATCGGCTATACAACCGTGGGATTGGCTCTTATGACGCCATCAGCGATGGCCGGGTCAATCGTCTATATGCTGCACCACATATTTGTGATCACTAATCTGTATCTCATCAGCGGCATCTTCTTACGGCTTCGGCGGACTACAGACCTGGCCAGCTTGGGATCGATCTACCGCAATCAACCGATCGTGGCTGTCGTGGCCATGATTCCATTATTTTCGCTCGCGGGCGTGCCCCCGCTATCCGGATTTGTTGGTAAGTTGGCGTTGTTGCGAGGGACATTCGACGCGGGAGCTTTCTGGACATCCGCCGTTATTCTGATCGTCGGTGTCCTAACACTTCTCTCAATGGCGCGACTTTGGGATGAGGCTTTCTGGAAGCCGGCTCCGCACGCAGACAAGACGACACTCACCGGCGCAGTACTCGCGCCGATTGCTTGCCTCACGGTCATGACTTTAGGGTTTACCGTTGCCGCCGAACCGGTTTTGCGACTCGCCTCGAGGGCATCAGATCAGTTGTTGCAGCCTCAGGGTTATATCGATGCCGTATTGAAAGGAGGCTCACGACAGTGATTCTAGGAAACCTCCTGCTGGCACTGGCATGGGCTGCGCTCAATGGCCAGTTCACGCTAGCGAGTCTTATTACGGGAGCTGTGCTGGGCCGAATCGTACTCATAGCGCTCGCAAAAGGCGGCGTTCTGCCGAGCGCAGAGGTTGGTCGAATAGAGCGCGTCATCTCGCTGCTTGGATATTTGATCTGGCAAATCGTAGTGGCAAACTTGCGTGTTGCCAGAGACGTGATCAGCCTTCAGCCGCGAATGCGTCCGGGTGTCATCAGGCTGCCCCTTGAAGTAAGCACGGACGAGGAAATAATGTTGTTGGCGGCAATGATCAACATTACGCCCGGAAGTGTGGCGCTTGATGTGTCCGACGATCGTCGCGCAATGTTCGTACATGTATTGGACATGAACACTCCTGACGAAGCCCGCCGCGAAATCAAAGAAGGGTTTGAACGGCGGATCCTCGATTTGCGATCCACGGTGCAAGGAGGCATCAATGCAGCCTGAGTTCCTCTTGGATGTATCGATGGTGATACTGTCGGTGGCTTTATTGATTGCTTTCGTCCGGGTAGCAAAGGGACCGTCCCTTCCGGATCGCGTGATTGCTGTGGATCTTGTGGGAATCTGCTCGGTCGCACTGATCGTCTTGGGCGCTGCCTTGACAGGCGAGCGCACCTTTCTGGACGCCGCAGTGGTCATCGCACTCCTCGGATTTCTCGCCGTGATCGCATATGCCCGATATGCAGAAACGGAGAACTCGAAATGATTCAGTGGCTAATTGGCTTATTAGCTCTTGCTGGTTCCACACTTGTCCTGCTGGCTTCCATCGGAGTATTGCGGATGCCGGATCTTTTCACGCGAATGCAAGCTGCAACGAAAGCCACTACATTGGGATTGGGTTGCCTTTTGGCTGCGACAGCCTTTCAACTGTCGGATCTGTCTTCCTTCATCCGCGCGATCAGTATCGGAGCGTTCGTGATGTTAACCTCGCCGGTCTCGACACACGTGATTGCAAGGGCCGCCTATCGCACCAACGTACAGCTTTGGAAAGGTACGATCGTGGATGAATGGCGCGGCGACAGCGGTCGCACGGAGGCACATACCCCGTGAACCGTCTTCGTTTTCTGTTGCTCTGCGCATGCGCTACTGGCGCTTCCGGCTCGACATCCTGGCTCGATGTGCCATATGTCCAGCAAGTCAAGCCGGCTGTGGCGCAGCATCCGTTGCCATGGTTGTGCAGTACTGGGCTCGCCACTATCCAGTATTGAAGTCCGCCGCCGATGAAACAGACCGCATAGACGAACTGCTACCGTCGACCAGAAAAGGGATCCGCGGCCGGGCATTGAGTGACTATCTATCTGCACGTGGTTTTGCCGTGTACATCTTCGATGGTCAATTGAAGGATCTACGCCAGCACTTCGACAGGGGGCGTCCGATTATTGTGTGCCTTGGCTTGTCGGGACCTAAAGCGCCGCTGCATTACGCTGTCGTGGTAGGTATTGAAGAAGCGTCAGTCTGGCTGCACGATTCCGCTCGGGGGAAACTTACCCGTGAACCAATCGATCGATTCACGAGCGCATGGGATGTGACCGGGAATTGGGCTCTACTGGCCGTTCCGCGGGATGCTCGCTGAGAATCGTCCTCTTTCTGCTCTTATGGGCGAGACCAAGCGTCTGCGCTGGGGCGCCAGACACGTCTGCCGATGAGTTGCTCAGCCGAGCGGTTTCTCTGGCAGCTTCAGGAAGTCTCGATCAGGCCGAGCGTCTGCTCACCGACGGTGAAGCTTCTTTCCCCGGCGATGCCCGTTTCTTTGTAGAACTGGCAGGTATTTCCTGGCGTAGAAAGCAGCCGGAGCGCGCGAAGTCTTATCTACACCGGGGGCTAAAGATAGATCGGTCCAGCGCCTATGCGAACGAATTTCTCGGCAGTTTATACTTCCTTGACGGAAATCTATACGCAGCCTTGAAATATCTGAATCGGGTCCGTCGTCCGGTGATCGGCAATGTTGTGTTCTCGCCCGAGCTGCCTCTCCGGTCCGAGCTGTCACAGCGACTCTCCGCAGTCTCAACTGGCCAATTATTAACCGGGAAGCGATTAGCGCTGACGGAACGGAACTTCGAAAGACTGCTCATCTTCGGCTCGCCGAAGTTCGAGCTGACGCCGGTAGCCAAGAACGAATACGGCTTGCTCATTCGTTCACCGGTTCTTGCGCAACCGTTATCGGGTGTTGCTGGCAGCCTACTGCCTTTCGCACGAGGTTTGCCTTACAAACACATCAACCTCGATTGGCTCAATATGTACAGGAGAGCTCTAGCTATTACCTCGCTCTGGCGCTGGGATCCGGAGAAGCAGCGTATCGCCGTCAAATATCGGGCTCCGCTTCTCCATGGAACATACACTATTTGGACAGACCTTCGCGATGAGAATTGGGAGTTGAACCGCCCTTCGCTTGCTCTGCCTATCCTTCGCGTGAGAAGCGCGTCGGCGGGCGCCAGTATGCAGTTCGAGGTTGGCGGCGATCGGCAGTGGACTCCGAGTATTCATCTATCACGTCACGTATTCCAAAGTGATTGCTCGAATAGGACACCCTCCAATACCACAATGTGGGAAATTCGCAACCGTCTTGATCTCCCACGCTGGCGGTACCCTGAACACCGTATCCAGCTGGATTCTTCCGGGACGTTGCGTGTCGGTCGAGTGTACTCCGGTCAATCGACTCGTCTTGTCGGCGCCGAACTCGATACTACAATGCGCTGGCTTCCTCAGCATTCTGGCGATCTTTATCAGGTAGGCGCCCGGCTTCGAGCCGGTGCGCTCTCAGGGGATCTGCCGATTGATGAGCTTTATATGACCGCGATGGAGCGTGACAATGATTTGTGGTTGCGTGGGCACGTCGGCACTCGGAACGGCCGGAAGGGCTCCGCTCCAATGGGGAGTCGATTTGTGCTCATGCAGCTTGACTTAGCGCGGCAGGTTTTTCAGATGCCCTTCCTCCGTGTCGATGCGGGACCGTTCCTCGACACGGGAAATATTGGCGGCGAAGCTACGTTGGGTTCGCGGGGCTGGCTCTACGACACGGGGGCACAGGCGTCCCTGACAACACTCGGCGGATTTCGCTTCTCGATCGTTTACGGACGCGATATACGCGACGGCGCGAATGTGCTGTACACGACCGTGTCACGCTGACATGAAGAAGGCCGGCTCAGGAGAGTTGGCTTCAGCAACGATGGCGACGACGATGATTATCACTACTATCAAACCGATGAGGGCTAGGATGCCGACGATCAGTCCTGCCTCCACATCTTTCTCTGACGTCGGAAAGTCGCGATAACTCAGCGTCACTCAGGGTTGCCACAGCAGTCTTCATCTGGTCGCTATTCACGTTGTATTTCTTCAACGCCTCCGCCGCCGCGGGATAAGAGAGAACCCGCTGGATATCCTCGATGTTCTTAGTTCGTTCATTTGCGGCTTGCGATATCTTGCCCTGGATCTCGGCCGGCACGATATGGTTGTCTGCGAATGCCTCCGGCGCCGAGAAGACTGTCAACACCACCATCGCCATGGTGGCGGACAACCGCTGCTGAAATAAGCCCTTCATGACACCTCCGGTTATCGAGTTTGTTTATGTGGCAACTGCTGGCACGTGGGATGCGCAACAGGTAGAAAAGTCTCCTAGAACCCTTAGAAAACGGTTGCGTCTTGATACCGGCTAAGTGCGTTCAGATACTCTACGCTTCGCCGTACGCAGCTGGCTTGGAAAGGGGTGCCGCGATGATTTGGAAGCGGAACATCACGATGATCGGTCTCACTTGGTGGTGTGCGATAGTCGCTCAGCCGTCCCTGGCACAAAATGACTCTCAAAGTGTTGGTGATCTTGGAAGCAACTATGCCAGCCTACGCCCGGAGCAAAGGCGTCTTATCGACGACTGGTTCCAGCGGTTCAGCGAAGTTGTGAAGAAACCAGTCAAGCCGGCAGAAGGCTATGAAAATCTGCCCTTATCTGTAAAGACAACATTTCACGCCGTGACCCACGCGCTCTTGATGATTAAGCTGACGAACGATTCTGGCAAATCGATTGCCGGTCGGCCTTGGAGTTAGTGGACAAGATCGACACTGTCGCAGGACAGGTTCTAGGCGCTGGAGGCGACAAGCAATTCAGGGTCTACGTTCAACTGAAGCAGGGGGCAGTAGAGATGCTCGGTCAAAGTAAACAGTTCAATCGCGGTGCGGACAATACCGTTTATCACAAAGGTTTTCCGACATCTTTTCGTAGCGCTGACGGCACGCCGTCTATCCAGTTCTCCGTCACTCGGGATTCTACACGAGCCGATATCGATGTGGATTATCGCTCTTCTAGGTTTCCAGTCGCGCTTATGAATGGGCACCTCACCGCATCGAATTGCGATATCCGGGCAGGGGACAACGATGCCAAACACGACAGTCAATAGGCTGGCGTGCAGAACTGGTGGCGAAACCTACTAGGAATGCCTTTTGCAGAGTCGCCAAGAGCGGCAAAGGGGTCCCCTCTTATCGCTTCTGAGCCGAGACGCAAGAACGACAAACCGTCAGACGCAATCTACGAATTCTTGAATGGCTGGCTAGTGCAGCAGAAACCGAATGAATCTATTGCGTATTTTTCAGATGAGGCATTTGCTTGCATGGAAGCCGTAAAGGCGCGGATAGATCGAGGAATGGCGAAGTACACGCTGCTACAAGGTATGATCGCGGTGAACAAGCGCATCGGTAAAGCATCCTCGCTAAGCGAGGTAACTGTGGGCGTCCCGCTCAGCAGCGATCGACTGAAGTTGATGGAACACCCGCACCAGTCTCAATTCGTCCTGTACGACGTAAGAGAAGACTTAGCGGAAGCTTTCTTTGGCGCAAGGAGAACGACTACTGGCGGCTGATTTCCTACGAAGTTGATCCCGAAATCGAGCGGAGCCGCGCGCCCCAGGTCGGCACACTCGCCTTGCCCGCAGAGTCGCCTGACTATGTAGAGGGCGATAAAGAAATGATCAAAGCAGCCTCGAACTTTCTCAATCAGTGGTTAGTTAAGAAGAATATCGATAAAGCACTCGAGTATGCCGCTCCCGCCTCCATCGCATGCGCTGGCCATTATGGCGCTGACAACGTGCCGACTCCTTCATCACTTGACCAACTCGCCGATTGTTAAAAAGGGGGATGACGACGATCGCGACCACGGCGGGGTCGGTAAAAGACCTCAACAGCGCGATCACCGCCCCTAAGCCCCATCATCGCAGCTTGAAACTTGTGAACCACGATGATGACGACTCGTTCGTCGTCGTATCGCTTCCCGAGTCTATGGGCGATGCTGCCAACTGCGAGCGTCGCAAGCCGGATGGAGATCCCGATTTCGCCGGCGATCGGGCAACAGGATACGGCAAGTACTATGCCTCCGGACTCATCCCGAGTACGGGTTCAGTTGAGCCGGGAACACTTTGGGTCGTGTGGAGTAAGGTAAACGGCTCATGGATGATCGTATCTTACGTTATCCAGACGCCTTAGCTTATCCAGACCTTTAAGCAGCCGGATCAGTACTAATCCAGACATCGAAGGCTAGAATGCTATGTCGATGACAACCAGGGAAGTAAGCTAGAATGACCTCAAACCACAACAACAACCTCAACCGGACAAGGGATTGCGGGGTCTGCCCCGATTGTCGGGCTCTTGATCAACAAAGGGGGCAGGCGGTGATCCCGGGTTGGTAAAACAATCTTGGGAGATAACGTTTGAACCGAAGCAGAAGTCCTGTTAGGCCTGCCCGGATTTCAGATTACCGGGAAAGAAAAGATTCGTAAAAGGGGTGCGGATCGGGTTGCGGTATACGGAGGCGACGGTATGTCCGCATTGTGGCGCGACCGAGCGACGCAGCAAGGGGTGGTGCCGCAGAACCGTTCGGCATGAAGACTGGGGCACACGAGCCGTGTTCCTGGACATTGCAGTTCGCAAGTGGCTGTGCCAGAGATGCGGGCGGCAGTACCGGGATCGGCTGCCTGGCATCTTGCCTTGCCGGCGGGCGAGCTTTTCAGCAGGCCATCTATGAATTGCATCTGGATGGCATTACCTGCAGCCGGCTGGGCCGGAGAAAGGGCATCGGAGCGGCTACTGTGGAGCGCTATTTCCAGCACGGCCTCGGAAGATAGTTCGCCGAGTGGCATCCGCCGCGCTGTCGGCTGGTTCTCGGCATTGACGAGCATTTCTTCACCCGCCGCAAAGGCTATGCAACCACCTTTTGCGATCTAAAGAATCACAAGATCTACGATGTCGTTCTCGGCCGGTCGGAGTTAGCGTTGAACACTTATCTCCAACAACTGGAAGGCAAATCGCAGGTCCGCGTGGTCTGCATGGACTTGGCTTCGGTATACCGTTCCATCGTCCGGAAGCATTTTCCAAATGCCCTGATCGTGGCCGATCGCTTCCATGTCATTCGTCTCATCAACCATCACTTCCTGGCTTGCTGGCGCGAACTCGATCCGGTCGCTTCCAAACATCGCGGATTGCTTTCGTTGATGCGCCGACACCGGCATAACCTTACCGCAGAGCAGCAGGCGAGGCTCTCTGCGTACCTGGCCCAGTTCCCCGCTTTCAAACTCATCTACCGCTTCAAACAAAAGCTTTGCTACCTGCTGTTGAAGAAAAATCGTACCCGCCCGCAGTGCCAGCCTTTGGCTT
>DASQLD010000578.1:0-3468 GCA_035630195.1 Bryobacteraceae bacterium | reverse complement strand
CTACAGGAAGATACTATTTGATTGTCCTGTAGGCGGTCAACAGATAAATTCGCTCCGGTCCGAACGGGCGTGCTCGCCTCAGGTCAGCAAAAAGCGCCTTTCCTCACGGTTAGCGGTTCATAACTCGAAAGTTTATTTCTTCCCTATTTTCAACACGATTTTCAAAAACACACCTTACCAAGGTAGGCCCGCGTGCGACCCTCGAATCAGGAGACACGGATGTCAAACAAAGCCGAAATTGCGCGCGCCAATGGCGCTAAATCAAACGGGCCGATTACCGCGGAAGGCAAAGCTATTTCCTCGCGGAATAGCTTAAAACATGGTCTCACCAGCAGCCGTGTCGTCCTCGCGCATGAATCCCAGGAAGAATACGACGCTCTCGAGTTATCCTTCCTTCGTCGCTTCAAGCCCGCCGACGAAGTCGAGACCGAGTTGGTAATCGAAATGGCCGCCTCACGTTGGCGTTTGCGCCGCATCGAACTGATGGAAGACGCGGTCTTCAAGAAGGCAATGCGGGAGCAAGCCGAGCTCTTAGGTCCCGACGCCGACCCCGCCGAGATCCGCGATGCCGCTTATGTCTATGTCGCGGAATCGAAGACCATGCGTACTCTCGCGAGTCATTCACGACAACTACGCCGCTCGTACGAACGGGCCTGGAAGGAACTCGAAGGTCTGCAGAATCAGCGCAAGCAGGAACTGGAAAACGAACCCACGGTTCGTTCCACACAAGCCCTTCAAAGTGTGCCGGTGCCCTCCTGCACTGACCAAACCAGGATTCCCGCGCCTTACACCATCGCGTCAAAGCCCCTGACCGGCGCGTACGATCTCCGGCAGAGCTGATAAGGCCACTTGCGGTTCTCGCCGCTCGGCGTTACGCTATCGGTCGGGAGGGATCCCATGAAGTTTTTCCGCGCTTTGCTTGCCGGCATTGCGGGCGCTCTCGTGATGTCAGGAACAATGTACCTGCTCCGGCAATTCGATATAAATGTCAGCCTCGAAAATCTGCTGGGAAGCTTGATTGCAGATAAGATGAGTCTGTCCGTTTGGATGAGCGGATTCATCCTTCACCTAATTATTGGCGTTGTCCTGGCGCTGCTCTATGCCTTTGTTTTCGAGCTTCTCCAAAATTGGGGAACCCTTATCGGCGGAGGCTTGGGATTGGCGCATGGACTCATGGCCGGTTTGTTCATGAGCGCAATTCCCGCCATGAATCCCGTCACCGCGAATGCGCAGGCGCCAGGAGCCTTTCTCTCGCACATTCAGTATGGCCCTGCGATCTTCCTGTTGCTCCACTTCATCTTCGGAGCCACAGTAGGTCTTGTTTACGGCCCTCCGGTGCACAAGCCGCATCTGCTGCCGCGGCAGGTCACTTGACCGGACTCGGCTAGACGTTCACTTTGCTTGGGCTGAATGTACAACCTGCTTCCACCAGCCGCTCGCGCATATAGCCGCGGGCGTACTCGAGGATCCGCTCAACCTCTTGTTGCGGCCTCGTGACGGCTTGCGCCAGCTCTATTCCCGTGAGTCCTTCAACGTGGTATCCAAGCACGGCGCGTCTCCACGGCCGAGGCATGGAATTCAGAGCCTCTCGTACGCATTCGCGAAGTTCTTCGCGCGCCGTGTCTTCTTCCGGCGAGTCCATCTCCAGCTCCGGCAAGATGTCTTCCAGCTTCAAGTCGCCGTCCGGTTGGTAGAAATCAAGCACCTCTTCGCCCATTGTCGAGACCTCTTCCATTGGAGGGGTCTCGCGGATATCCGCCTCAACCGATATCGTATGGTGGCGCTCCCATTTGGTTCGCCTGATTTCCTTCTGGATCTGTTCCTCAGCAAGCTCGAAGATCCACGCGCGAACGTCCTTGCGACTGCGCTCATCGGCGGCTTCGCTGTACGCTCGGAGCAGCGCCTCATCGACAACGTCGTCGTGGGTCAGTTGGTCACGCCTCAGATCGCCTCTGGCTTCGGCGAACTCGAGCACATGCTGGACGAAATCATGCAGCGCGCTCAAATGCGGACTCACCAGTGCGAAGAAAGAGTCATGGTCGTACGAATTGCTAGGAGTGGCAGTCTGTCTTGGCCCAATCTCCTGCCGTCTGGCCACTCGCTTCCAAATGTGCTCTCCTCGAACCTTGGCTTTGTGTTCTTCAAACTGCCGTTCCAGTTCTGAGACGGATTTCCTCACTGCGGTCGTGGGGTCACGCGCTTCATGCCCGGCCGCAAGCAACTTCCCAGGCACATCCAGAGTTGCCGAGATCTTGTAAAGATGATGGGCAGCGATCCTCTCCACCACGATCCGTGAGGATACTATTGCGGGGTCTAACGATTTGGCTTTTCTTTCAAGGCGGGCTATCTGTTTAGCGATCAACCTTCGAAGCTCGTCTGTCCGTTCGGCGCCACTTTTGTTCTCGAAGCCCTTGAGTTCAACACTGGTCTTCATAGCTCTTTTCCAGACACCTCTTAGATTACTCCTTACAATGGGGTGATAATATCTGGCGATATGCGTCTCGTCGTTGTAATGGTTGCGATCGTGGTGGTTGTGCCCTTGCTGGTTGTGCCCTTGCTGGTTGTGCCCTTGAACGCGCAACACGGACGTTATCTCAACGAATCGAAGAACCCAGCGATCGGGAACCCGGAATCGATCTCCGCCGGAGCCAAGCTGTATACGACATCCTGCGCAGGTTGCCATGGTCCCGATGGGAGCGGAGGCCGGGGACCGAATCTCGCGAATCGCGCCTTATGGCATCCGCTAAGTGATGAAGCGATCTTCAACGTGATTCGCAATGGCGTCCCCGGCGCCGATATGCCTCCAACCAAGCTGCCCGACGGGGAGACATGGAATCTTGTCGCGTTCATTCATTCGCTTACGGGACCCGCTAGCGAAAATAACGTACCCGGCAATGTCGAAGCGGGCGCGCAAATATTTTGGGGTAGCAAAGCCGGTTGCTCCAATTGCCACGCGATCGGTGGACGAGGAGCCCGCATGGCGCCCGACTTGAGCAGCATCGGCGTACGGCCGCTTGCCGCGATCCGGGAATCTATTCTTCAGCCGTCGAAAGATCTCTCCTTCGCCGGCAAAGAGGCTGTGACAGTAACTCTGAATAGCGGCGCGTCAATCAAAGGCATCGCTCGCAACCGGAGCAACTACTCGCTCCAGGTCATCGATTCCAAGGGCGTCCTGCATATGCTCTCAGTAGCGGACATAAAGGAAATGACGATTTCGGAAAAGTCCCTCATGCCGGAAGACTACGCCAAGCGGTTGTCGCGCGAGGAGCTTCGTGATCTCCTTGCCTTTTTAGCGCGTCAAACGGCGCGGACGGCTGCGCCCGTCGTGTCAAAGGGGACCAGGTAAAGAATGCGTACTCTACTCTTCTGTTTTGCGTTCAGCTCGCTCTTGAGCGCGCAGGTTCAATATCAAGACATCGTGAAAGGACCCGCCGAAAACTGGCTCACCTATGCCGGTAACTATCAAGG
>DASQLD010000577.1:0-11924 GCA_035630195.1 Bryobacteraceae bacterium | reverse complement strand
GTACAGGATCAGTTCCGCGTAACCTCTGCGCTGACGCTCAACTTGGGCATGCGTTACGAATTCACGGATCTGCAGCAGCCGGGCACTCCGAACCCACTGGTTCCGCAGACTACGACGATTCGCGAGCCCAGGAAGAACTTCTCGCCGCGATTCGGTCTTGCTTACGCCTTCCCGGATCAGAAGACAGTGGTCCGCGGCGGTTACGGAATTTTCTATGCGCGCATTCCGGGCGCGCTGCTTCAGAACTTGTATTTCAATAACGGCGTGTATCAACCGCAACTGACACTGAACGGGAGCGTGGCTGCGGATTTGGCCCTTGGTCCGGCCTTCCCGAACGTCATGAGCGGCCTTCCGACGGGCAGAAATCTTGGAGCAGTTGACGTGCAGTACGCGGCATCTGATTTCCGTCAGCCGTACACGCAACAGGCCGATATCGCGATTGAGCGTCAGTTAAGCGATAATCTCGGCTTCACGGCTTCTTACCTATGGAGCCGCGGCATCGGCTTGTTCACTTCACGCGATAATAATGTCGGCGCATTGGGCCCCGATGTGACTTACCGCATCAACGATACCAGCGGCAACCAAGTGGGATCGTATACGACTCCGACTTATCGCCTGGCGAACCGCGTCGATACCCGATTCCGCCGACTGATCCAGGTAGAGAACGGCGGCCAGAGCTGGTACAGCGGCCTCGTACTTCAGCTTCGTAAACGCATGTCTCATGGTCTAGAAGGGTCAGTTGCTTATACGTGGTCTCATGCAATCGACACCGCTATGCAAGGCGGCGGAACGAACGCGCTGTTCTTCGATCAAATTCGAAGCACGTTCAACGGTGACTACTCGATGGACAAAGCTTCGTCCCAACTCGATCAGCGCCACCGTGTTGTCATCAGCTCGATCTGGGCTCCGGACTTCACGAAGAGCAATAGCGGACTTTCGCGCTGGCTGCTGAAGAGCTGGCAGTTATCGCAGATCACGACAATGGCGTCATCTCAGCCGGCTACGCCGACGATCTTCGTATCGGGCGCTCCGTTCAGTGGAGCAGCGTTCAATACGAGTTTGAACGGACTGGGTGGTTCCAATCGAGTACCGTTCCTGCCGATCAACAGTCTCGACATCGACCAAACTTTCCGCGTCGATGCCCGGTTGACGAAAGTGCTGCCGTTCAGCGAGCGAGTTCAGGTTTACCTGAACCTCGAAGCATTCAACGCATTCAATACGCAATACAACACGTTTGTGAACGTGGAAGCTTATCGTCTGGCGGGTGGGGTGTTGACTCCATCGTCGGGTCTTGGCAATGGCAATGCAAGTCAGGGCTTCCCGGACGGCACGAACGCGCGCCGGTTACAGGTGAGCGCGCGTGTAACGTTCTAATCTCTTCGTAAGGCTGCGGAGATTTGAGGCTGGTCCCATGACGGACCAGCCTTTTTTATTTCGCGGTTATCAGGCCTGGCAGCGATAGACTGGTGGCTACTCTATGGGCACCGTCATTACGGATGTGGTTACGCGCGATATTCGCTTTCCTACCTCACGAGAACATATCGGGTCGGATGCGATGAACATCGATCCTGACTATTCTGCCGCTTATGTCCTACTTAAGACGTCGCCTGGCTCACTCGAGGGGCACGGTTTGACGTTTACGATCGGCCGCGGCAATGAGTTGTGTGTTGCTGCCGTTGAGGCGTTGAAGCCACTCATTGTCGGCAAAACATTGGAGTCATTCACGACCGATATGGGCGCGTTCTGGCGCATGATCACAGGGGATAGCCAGTTGCGATGGGTCGGCCCGGAAAAGGGGGTGATTCATCTGGCGACAGCCGCGGTCGTCAACGCAGTATGGGACTTGTGGGCGAAAGCTGAGCGGAAACCGGTCTGGCGTCTGCTTTGCGACATGACACCGGAGGAGATTGTTCGCTGCATCGATTTCCGGTACATCACCGATGCTCTTACGCCCGAAGAAGCTCTTGTGATTCTGCGGGCCAATGTTGCAACGCGAGACGTCCGCATCGCCGAGATGGAGCGGGATGGATACCCTGCTTACACGACATCGGCGGGTTGGTTAGGCTATACCGATGAACAGCTTCGAAAGTTGTGCCGGGATGCGATCGCGGAGGGCTGGACTCATTTCAAGATCAAGGTCGGCGGCGACATGGAAGACGATATTCGGCGCTGCACGATTATTCGGGAAGAGATAGGCGATCGCAAGCTGATGATGGATGCTAATCAGCGATGGGATGTGGACGCGGCCATCGCGAACATGAAGAAGCTCGCGCGATTTAGTCCCTGGTGGATCGAGGAGCCGACTAGCCCGGATGATGTGCTCGGCCACGCCACGATCGCGAAAGCGATTGCTCCGATTGGTGTGGCGACGGGCGAGCATTGCCAGAACCGCGTGTTGTTCAAGCAATTGCTTCAAGCGAAGGCGATCTCATTTTGCCAGATCGATAGCTGTCGGTTGGGCGGTGTGAATGAGATTCTTTCGGTATTACTGATGGCCAAAAAGTTCGGCGTTCCCGTCTGTCCACATGCCGGCGGCGTCGGCCTCTGCGAATATGTTCAGCATCTCTCGATCTTCGACTATGTGTGCGTCAGCGCATCGCTCGAAAGCCGCCTGCTGGAGTTCGTCGATCATCTTCACGAGCATTTCGTCGATCCGGTGAAGATGAAGAACGGTCGGTATATGCCGCCTCAAACGCCCGGTTATAGCATCACGATGAAGGCGGAATCGCTCGACACGTACGAATTTCGCTGATGCTTACTCGCCGGTTTGGACCATGTCCGGAACGGTGAAGTAGAACGTTGAGCCTATGCCGGGAGACGATTGGGCCCAAATTCGGCCGCCGCGACTTTCAACAATTTTCTTGCAGATCGCCAGTCCGATTCCGGTGCCTGGCTCGGCCCCTCGCTGCAGACGTTTGTAAGGAAGGAAGATCTCCTCGGCATGTTGCATATCGAACCCTATGCCGTTGTCTTGGATGGCGACCTTCCATCCTGACGGCTCGCGTGTCGCTGCGATAGTGATTTGCGGCTTAGCGCCTCCGCGGTAACGGATCGCATTGCCGATGAGATTTTGCAGAAGTTGCAGCATTCGCGTTTCGTTGAAGCGGACGAAGGGCAAGGCCTGACAATCGATAAAGGCCCGGCTATCGGAGATCGCCATATCGAGATTTGCGCATGCTTTCTCGACAACATCGGCAATGCTGATGTTGTGTACTTGCTCGGCTCCGGCGCCGAGGCGGGAGAGAGTCAAAAGGTCGCGGATGAGCTGCTGCATGTGACTGACGCCCTGCGTGATGTAACGAATGAACTCATCCGCGTCGGCGTCGATTGCTCCGGAATATCGCTTCGACAACATGGCCGCATAGCCGCCGATCATTCGAAGCGGCTCCTGAAGATCATGCGATGCGACAGACGCAAATGTCTCGAGCTCGGCGTTCTTTCGCGCAAGTTCGGCAGTGCGCAGTTCGAGCGCCCGCTGAGTACGGACGCGTTCCGTGATATCGCGATAAAACACGCTGACACCGAACGGGCTCGGATAGACCGTATTCTCGAACCATTTCCCTAGCGGCGCGAAATGGTTGACGAATTCGACCGGCGCCTGCTCACGCATCGAGCGCTGCAGTTCCGAAAAGAATGGCGTCCGCACTGCATCCGGAAACTCATCCCAAACACTCCGTCCGATGAGTTCGGACGCGGGCTTTCGAGCGAGCTCCGCCGCCTTGCGGTTGACATATGTGTATCGCCATTCAGGGTCGAAAGCGATGTAGGCGTCGCCGATGCGCTCCAGGATGTTCCTGAGCTCAGCCGATGAAGCTTCAGCAAGCTCCCGGGCAGCCATCTCTCTGACCAGTACTTGCGTTTGTTGTTCGCGCCGTTTGCGATCCGTAATATCCAGCATCGCCGTTCGAATGCCGACGATATCCCCCGAAGCCGTTGTTATCAGATTCGCGTGGAGCTCGACTCGGATGCGTTTACCCGAACCCGTCAAGTATTCGCACTCCTGGGCGACCAGAGGTTGCATGCCCTCGAGCCTTGTAAGGATCGCCATCCTGCGGCGTTCCCGGTCTTCCTCGGGAACGAACTCCCAGATCGGCCGACCGATCATTTCCTCGTGTCTTCGCTCGAGAAGCCGGCACTCGGCGCGGTTGACGCGTCGGACGATTCCTGATCTGTCGATCTCGTGGTAGGCGATCGGCGCATCGTTGAAGAGAGTTCGGAACTGTCGCAACGCATCGCGCACACGGCGCGAGGATATCTTGCGATGGGTAATATCATGCATCGCGACCACAGCGCCGAGTTTTCTCCCATCGTTCGCAATCAATGCGCGGCCGCTTGCGAGAATCGACCTTCGAGGACCCTGTTTGGGTGCGATGACCATCTCAGCATTTCGGATGATTTCGCCTGAGAATGCTCGATAGAGAGGAATATCTTCCTTGGCCAGAGGCGTGATGCCATCGGCGCCATAGAGGTCGTAATGCGCCGACCATTGGTCGGGTGGCAATGGCGCTTCAGCCAGGCCGTGAAATTCGCGTGTGATGTGATTGAAGACCCTTAGGGTACCGGTCTCATCGCAAGCGACAATTCCTGCCTGAATATTGTCGAGGACGGCTTGCAGGAATTCCTGATTGGTTTCAAGCGCGGCTTCCGCGTGCCTGACCGGTGTGAGATCGCGTATCTCGATTAGACGGCCTTGCGGGATGGGAGCAATTTCCAGCTCGCGCCGTTCTGGAGAGCCGGGAATTTCCAACACCACGGTCGCTCTATCGACGGACTTGGTAACGTGGGCAATGAAATCGTCAGGCAACGGAGCCCCGGTATCCCACAATTTGTTTCCGAGGGATTTGCCTTGCGGCAAATGAAGAAGACGCTCCGCGGCCGGATTGATGTAGAGGATAATCCAGTTCTCATCGACTCTGATGACGCCTTGGGAGAGGGCGTCAAGTAGAGTGAACTCGCTATCGGCGGCGGGTGCGGAGTGCATCGAAGCTCTCACGTCTCTAGTTCCCAAAGCCGAACCATGAGGTGCGGCCAAAGACTCTTCAGTTTAGCCCGTCTGCACTGTTGGGACGAATTCGTATTATTCCGAACACGTTATGCCGGGAGGGGCTCCAGTCGGGGCGCTGAGGCGTGTTGACGGCTCTGCGATACGTTGAAAAGACAGCGCTTGGACCCCCGGCGCCCGCGTCGGAGCTAGCGTGAAAAAAACGCCAACGGTACCTTTCTCGCAAGTCATGTTGAATTGTCCACGCAGCCAGTTCTCGGCCATAACAGGACTGATTGAAGAACATTCTCCGACGTCTGCTTTCAGGTCCCGAATCTGGTTCTGGCGCTGCTGTTCCGGAATATCGATAAGCAAGTTCATTGCGGCTATCTTCTTAATCTCCGCCGAATCCCAGGATTTCCATAGCTTCACAATGCTGTCGCGAGTCTTTGTGAGGATCGGAGCCGCAGGTAATTCGCGCGGTCGAAGTCCGCCCGTCGCGAGCAGGATGTCCCACGCCTCGCCGATCGGACGCGAGGGTCCCGCGTATGTGAGGTTTGTCATCGCGAAGATCCCGACTCCGTGATTCGGTAGCCAAGCCATGTAGGAGCCATATCCCGGTAGCCCACCGCCATGTCCGACAATGTGATCGAAGCGGCAGTCGGCCGAAATGCGAAGGCCGTATCCGTATCCGCTGACCTCGGCTTGGAGCTTGCCCGCCGGGCGTCTTACCGCCAGATTAGAAGTTCGCCAAAGATGATTCATCTCGCGGACCGAACTGCGGCGAACGGGGCCCGGATCGTCATCGTCGCGGGGAGGCCAAGCGGCAAGTTGGAACGCGACGTACTTCCCAAGATCGGAAGCCGAGGTCAACAATCCTCCCATCGCGCCGAATGCTCCGTGCGGCAGCGGTGGTTCCTCGGCATACGAGCCATCGGGAAGACGTCGATATCCCACGGCGCGGCGATCGGCCGGCACATCGGAGGAGTTGAGTGTCGAGGCGGTCATCTTGAGGGGAGCTAGAATCTGCGTCTGCAGATACTTCTCGTAAGGCATGCCCGCCGCCTTTGTAACGACTCGTCCTAGCAAACCGAAGCCGTAGTTCGAGTATTCGTAGCGAGTGCCTGGAGTCGAGGAGAAGGGAATTCCTTTCTTTAGCCAGGCGGTAAGCTCGTCATCGGAGGCGCCAAGCTGCTGGTCACCCCATGGATTGTCTTCGGGAAATCCGGCGCCATGAGTCAGCAGATCCCGAACGCGAAGCGGCGGTGTATCGCGCGTCGGCATTTCCATGCGGGCAAACTCTGGAATCCATTTTGCTACGGGATCTTCGAGAGACAGCTTGCCGTCGTCGCGCAGCTTTAAAATTGCGAGCGCGGTGAAGCTCTTCGTCATCGATGCGATTCGGAATACCGTGTCGCGCGATGGAGCAGCGCCGGAGCCGCGATTGGCAAGACCGGTCGATTGCACGTGCGCAAGGCGACCGTCGATGACGATTCCCCATGTCATGCCCGGTATGCCTCGCTGGGCTACGTACTCCTGAAAAAGCTTGTCGATCTTGGGGAATGCGGATTCGAGTTTGGCTACACGTTGGGGATCGGTGAAGCGAGCGGGTGGGTACGCGTCACTGGCAGCGTAGGCCGTGACTGCAAGAAATGCGAAGCAAGCGATGGGTGACAATGGGAGTTCCCGCATGATCAGAACCATCATATTTGACATGGGTAAAGTGATCATACCCTTTGATTTCCAGCGCGGATACGATCGCATGGCTCCGCTTTGCAAGTATGCGGCCTCGGACATTCCGGAGCGTCTCCGCGGATGCGATTTGGTCACACGCTTTGAAGAAGGCAAGCTCAATCCCGAAGCGTTCGTGCAAGAGATCAGCGACGTTCTGGAACTGGATGTGGATTATCCGAAGTTCTGCGACATCTGGAGCTCGATTTTTCTGCCGGATACGTTGATTTCGGAGGAGTTCGTTGTCGCCTTGCGCAAGCGGTATCGATTGCTCCTGTTGTCGAATACGAATGCGATTCATTTCGAGATGGTGAGCGCTGCGTATCCGCTGTTGCGGCACTTCCATCACAAGGTGCTTTCGCACAAGGTTGGCGCATTGAAGCCGTCGCCTGCAATCTACGCAGAAGCGCTGAAGCATGCGGAAGCGGCTCCTAACGAGTGCTTTTTCACTGACGATATTCCGGCGTATGTGGAAGGCGCGAAGGCCGCTGGGATCGATGCCGTGCAGTTTGAAAGTCAGGCGCAGATCGAGCGGGAGCTACGGTTGCGTGGGGTTGAGTGGTAGTAGGATTAGGACATGGATACGACAGTCGGACACATCACCGTCGCGGAGTATCGAGCGCTGCCGGATAAGCCCGGTGTGCGCATGGAACTGCATGACGGCGAGTTGTTTGAGATCGCGTATCCGAAGAAGCGGCATTGGGATATTCAGGATCGGATCATGGATCTGTTGAAGCCTCAACTGCAGAAGTACGGACGGGTTGGAATGGAATTTGCGTTTCGACCGATGCCTGAATACAACCTTTGGGCAGCAGATGTCGCGTTCGTCCGACACGATCGGATCATGTTGATGGATCGCAATGACAACTTGCGAGGGGCTCCGGATTTGGTCATAGAAGTGGAGTCGCCCTCGAACACGGCTCCGGAGTTCGAAAAACGCGAGAAGATTTGTCTTGGCAAAGGTTGCCAAGAATTTTGGGTAGTCTATCCATCTCTGCAGCTGGTTCGAGTGGCCACTGCGGATGGAAAAGTGAAGCGTCTTGAGCGCGGAGATTCGATCGATCTCACGGTTGCACCCGGCGTCACGGTTGCCGTGGATGACATCTTTGCTTCAGACGAGAAAATATAGGTATGGGCACGACAGTCGGACAGATGACCGTCGAGGAGTTTCGAGCGCTGCCGGATAGGCCTGGTGTGCGGATGGAACTGCATGACGGTGAGGTGTTCGAGATGACGTATCCAAAGAAGCGGCATTGGGGCATTCAGGCTCGGATTTTGAATCTTTTGATGCCCCAGTTGCAGAAGCACGGGCCCGTAGGAACGGAATTTGCGTTTCGACCGATGCCGGAATATAACCTATGGGCTGCGGACGTCGCTTTTGTTACACAGAGCCGCTGGGATGCCACACCGCTCGATGACAATCTGATTGGCGCGCCCGATCTTGTGATCGAAGTGGAGTCTCCTTCGAACACCGCCTCCGAATTTGAACGCAGAGAACGTACTTGCCTGCGGCATGGATGCCGTGAGTTTTGGATCGTATACCCTTCACTTCAGGCGATTCGAGTAATCACAAGCTCGGGAGAGACTCGTCATTATGAGATGGGAGATATAGTCGAACTTTCGGTAGTCCCTGGTGTTCGGCTCGCGTTGACGGATATCTTCGATCTACAGAAGATCTAGCGCCGCCTGCAATTCACTCCGCGTGTGCGCATCGCCTGTGCGCGCCGTGACTTCGATTCCTTTTTCATACATCACGCGCGCTTCGTCGATCTTGCCCATGCGCTCCAGCGTGCGGCCGCCATGGAAGTAGCCCGCTGAGTAATCCGGGTTCGATCCGAGAAGGGAATGGAACTCGTCCATCGCTTCGTCGAAGCGGCCGAGATTTACGTATTCCATTGCGAGGCCATAGCGCGCGAACGCGCTTGAAGGATCCTGCTCGAGCATGCTTTTCAGAATGTCTAACCGGTTGGAAGCCATGTTCAGGTCACATGGTAATATACGCGCCATGGCATGCCCGTACTTCTTTCCGACGTCAAAGGCAGAAGGCGTGAGGCAGCCGGCACGCGCTCCGCTAGGAGTTATGTACGAAGGTCGCTGCGATGTCGGAGGGGAGGCATCCATGGAAGTCTGCAATTTCGGCTATGGCCGAGGGACTTGCGACGCCTTTCCGTCCGATTCGCGCTCCGATGCTGTTCGGTTTACCAAGCTCGGGGATCGAACCATTTATATTCTCGAGCGCGAGTATCTTCCGATTCGTCATGGCGACGTCGCCACATTAACAGGCACTTTAGCGCGACAGGCGGAGGTGTTCTGCGAGTGGGCCGCGAGGTGATCACACCGGAACTCGTTCCCCGACCCGTCCGCGAGTCGGCCTCTGACTACTTGGAGATCGCGCTGCCGAACGATGCGAACCCGCTCGGCAACTTGCTCGGCGGACGCGTGATGCACTTGGTCGATCTGGCTGGAGCCTTGGCGGCCGCACGCCATTCTCGGTGTCCGGTCGTGACGGCTTCGGTCGATTCGATGACCTTCCTGCACCCGGTCCATATCGGGCAATTGATCATCCTGAAGTCGTCGGTCAATCGCGCGTTCCGTACGTCGATGGAAGTCGGGGTGAAGGTGTGGGTGGAGGATTTGGGTACGGGTGTTCGCCGCCACACGTCCTCGGCGTATCTGACTTTTGTCGCGTTGGGTCCTAATAATGAGAGAGTTCCGGTGCCTCCGGTCCTGCCGGAGACGCAGGAAGAAAAACGACGTTACGAGGCTGCGTTCATCCGGCGGGAGTATCGTCTCTCACAGAAAAAGCAGGAGAAACCATGATCGGAGCGGCATCCGTTCACCCCAGTATTTCTCCATACAACCCGCCTGAACTACGATTGAGCGACAAACTCTAGCCCCCTCCCGGGGTGAACGGTATACTTCGTGTGATAACGGCGAAAGTATTCACTTTCTAAGAATTTTCCCCAGGACCGCCGTTAAACATAAGAAAACACTAAAGGATTCGCTATAGCCGATGCACAAACCCATAAAGTACGCTGAAAAGGCCCTGACGTACGCCGCCAATGCGGCTTGGCAAGTCTTCGACAAAGCCAATTCCGTTAATCAGAACCCGTCCTTTACGCCGAAGTGGTCCGAGAAGCCGCTGCTTAAGTCCTGGGAGAAGACCAAGCCGCCGCTCGGATGGCCTCGACAGACCGATTCGCTCTGCCCGCGTTGCGTACCGGAGATCCGGCAGCAGATTATCGATGGTAAGCTGCCTCATCAAATCCTTTTGAATGAAAAGGTTGGCGAGATCAAGGCGCAGATTATCGAGCGCGACGGCAAGATCCTGATGGTTAAGGATTGCCCGAAGCACGGACACTTCGAAGACGTGATGGCCATCGACACGGCCTTCTTCCGTCACCTGGAAGAGTGCTTCCCGGGCCGCGACATCCGCGCGCACGCTGACGAAAAGCTCCACAACCACGGGTCGAGCACGGTAAAGCATGGTCGCGGATCGGTGCTGACCATCGATTTGACCAATCGTTGCAACATGATGTGCGACCCGTGCTTCATGGACGCCAACCAGGTTGGATTTGTCCACGAATTGACGTGGGAAGACATTAAGACAATGTTGGACAACGCGGTTTCGATCAAACCGCGCCGGCAGATGTCTGTTCAGTTCTCCGGTGGTGAGCCGACTCTGTCGCCCTACTTCCTCGATGCAGTCCGTTATGCCGTGAAGGTTGGCTATAACAGCGTTCAGGCGGCGACCAACGGTATCGAGTTCGCCAAGAGCCCGGAGTTCTGTAAGCAAGCGGCCGAAGCCGGTCTTCGGTATGCCTATCTTCAATTCGACGGTATCGGAAACGAAGCCAATTCGCATCGCCTGGTCGGCAACTTGTTCGATGTTAAGTTGAAGGCGATCCACAACCTGCATAACGCCGGTGTCGATATCGTTCCGGTTATCACGATCATCAACGGAATCAACAACGAGCAGGTGGGAGCGGTAATCCGCTTCGCGCTCGACAATCCCAAAATCATCTCGTTCCTCAGCTTCCAGCCGGTATCCTTCACCGGGCGCGATGAAGCTGTGACGGATGACCGCCGCGCCGCACAACGTTACACGCTGTCGCACCTCGCGCACGACGTGAAGAATCAGGTCGGTTTGGGTGAGCCCACTCGCGACTGGTTTCCTATTTCCTTCATGGGCACCTTCTCCGATTGGGCGGATCTGACGCACGGTCCCCAAGCGGAATGGGGTCAGTTGAATTGCGGTTGTCACCCGAACTGCGGTATCGGATTCGCGGTGATGATTGACAAGGAAACGAAGGAAGCGAAGCCGGTCACCCAGTTCTTGAACGGCGAGCAACTCGCCAAGGACGTCGCGAGGATCAACGATGGCGCCAGGAGCAAATTCTGGAGTGTTGTCGGTATGGCGCTGGCCACGGTTCGTAATTACGACCCGTTCCAGTCCCCGACGCATTTCAAGCTCAGCGATCTTCTGAAGAAGTTCGACAAGAGCTTCAACGCAACGGGCCGCAACTACGGTAAGGTCGGTAAAGCGCGCACGATGGACGACATCGAGCGCCGCCGTCAGGATCGCTGGAACTTCCTGTTCATTGCGGGAATGTGGTTCCAGGATCTCTTTAACTACGACTTCCGCCGCACCGAGCAGTGCATCATCCCATACGCGACGCAAGAAGGCGAGATCAGCTTCTGCGCCTACAACACCGGTGTGGGCTGGCGCAACATCATCGAGAAGATGCACATGACTGCTACCCTGACCAAGTGGTATGCAGAAAAGGGCAAGCACGAGATCTTCGCCGGCGGCAGAAAGGTTGCGCTGGAAGATCCGAGCCACAAGCTTGTCTTGAACAGCGACGACGTGGAGCGTGGCCGTCAGAAGGATCTGGACGCGATCGGTGTAGCCAAGAACGCTCGCGAAGAGAAGGTTCGGGCTCGCGACGAAAAGCAGAAGATCGCGCAGGAAGCCAAGGACCGCGAGATGGAGAAGCTGTATCGCAAGCATGTTCTCGGCGAGAAAGAAGCCGAGGGTGGTTTCGTACCGCTCACCGCGATTGCTCCTGCGGTGGCTCCGGCAAAGAAGGAAGAAGAAGTGGGCAGCTTCGGCGACTAATTACCATGAATGCGGGAGAGGCTGGAAACAGCCTCTCCTTTTCTACCTCTAAACTCCTCATCCCTAGTATTTCTTCGCTTCCCAAGTCCCCCA
>DASQLD010000576.1:0-10049 GCA_035630195.1 Bryobacteraceae bacterium | reverse complement strand
TCAAACGAGCATTCTCAACCGAGTAGAGGGTAAAGGCCTCCCTCAAATGCGCTATCGGTTGCCCATAGCTGTGAAAATTAAACGAGTTGGTGACCTTTTTCGTCTGATTTGCGCGCCTCTCACTATGAAGCCGCCATACGTAACTGCCGATTCGGATCATAAGATGTCGATAAGCTTTTTGGCCTGCGGCCTCGTCAGCAGATGTATGGAGAGTGAACGTACGAAATTTTCCACTACGTTTTCTTCGAAGTTTGCGCCAATCTCTTTTTGTGCTACGCGTCATTAGTTATGAGCATCTATACCGACATGAGGACCGCCAATTCGCGACCTGTGGTTCGACGCTGCAGCCCTCGCTCAAAACGTAACAGGTCGTACAAGGTCGATCGAAGCGAACATCGGCGCGAGACGCTCAGTCTTTACCTCCGTTCGAACTGGCCATCCTGCCTGGGCTATACTCGCCGCTACCTCTAAGCTCCTTCACAACATTCGCGGGTCCTACAATAGAAACATGCAGGATCTGTTAAGAATAGGTGGTCGAGAGTTCTCCTCACGCCTGTTTGTCGGCTCTGGTAAATACCGAAGTTTTCCGGAAATGGCGCGCTGCCATCAAGCGTCCGGCGCCGAAGTTGTAACTGTCGCCGTCCGTCGTGTGGACTTCAACGATCGATCCAAAGAAACGCTAATTGACTACATCGATCGATCGAAGATGTTCATCCTACCGAACACTGCTGCCTGCTACACTGCCGACGAAGCGATTCGCACCGCCAGGCTCGGCCGGGAGGTTGGGCTTTCGAACTGGGTGAAGCTCGAAGTTATCGGCGATGAGCAGACTCTATTTCCCGACAACGAAGGTTTACTCGAAGCGACACGGGTACTTACGAAGGAAGGTTTCGTCGTGCTTCCTTACACGACGGACGATCTGATCAACGCCCGCAAGCTCATCGACGCAGGCGCTGCCGCTGTGATGCCGCTTGGCGCGCCAATCGGTTCGGGGCTGGGTATTCAGAACATTACCAACCTGCGCATTCTGCGTGAGCGGATCACCGAAGTTCCACTGATCGTCGATGCAGGTGTCGGCACTGCTTCGGATGCAGCCATTGCTATGGAACTCGGATATGACGGTGTCCTTATGAATACAGCTATCGCCGCCGCTGAGGAATCCGTCATGATGGCTGAGGCGATGAAACATGCGGTGATTGCCGGACGCCTCGCGTATCTTAGCGGCCGGATGCCGAAGAAGCTTTACGCTACCGCCAGCAGTCCGCTCGAAGGCGTTGTTCGTTGAGGCGATTCTTTGGCCTCGTCTCTCCGTAATTGAACCGATTTATACGTAACGACAGGTTTGTATGATCGACTCAAGCCGGCGTGTGTTTGAGGCGCGCGGAATCACCAAGAGATACGATATGGGTGAAGTCCAAGTACACGCTTTACGTGGCGTCGACATGGATGTGTTCGCCGGCGAACTCATGGTCCTCTTGGGTCCGTCGGGAAGCGGTAAGTCGACTTTGTTGAATATCCTTGGTGGCCTTGATACGGCAACTGCCGGATCGGTTCGCTATGGGGAGCTTGACCTGACACGGGCAAATGATAGAGAACTCACCCAATATCGGCGCCACCATGTCGGCTTCGTTTTTCAGTTTTACAATTTGATTCCCAGCCTCACGGCGAAGGAGAATGTAGCCGCCGTCACCGAGATCGCTCGCGCGCCGATGAAACCAGAAGAGGCGCTTGACATCGTCGGACTTGGCGATCGCATGAATCATTTTCCATCGCAGCTTTCCGGAGGTCAACAGCAACGGGTAGCAATCGCGCGCGCTATCGCGAAGCGTCCCGCGGTGCTTCTGTGTGACGAGCCAACCGGCGCTCTTGACTGGGAGACCGGAATCGTCGTGCTCCAAGCAATCGAGACCGTCAATCGTCAATTGGGTACGGCAACTGCGGTGATTACGCACAACGCCGATATCGCACGGATGGCGGACCGCGTCATTCACATGAGTAACGGGCACGTCTCGTCTGTCGAACTCAACGAAGCGCGTGTGAGTCCAACGGACATTCACTGGTAGACGCATGCGGGCGCTAGATATTAAGCTGTTCCGCGATCTCTGGGCGATGAAAGGGCAGGCATTTGCCATCGCCATGGTAATTGCCGGCGGCACCGCAACTTACATTCTTTCGTCATCTACTCTCGATTCCCTACAGACGACCCAGGCGATGTTATATCGCGAGGATCTGTTTGCGGATGTCTTCGCCGAGGTCAAACGGGCGCCCGAGAGCGTGGCCGCGCGCACCGCTGAGATTCCAGGTGTTCAGATCGTTGAGACGCGCATTACTGTTCCGGCTACGCTCGATCTTGCCGGATATGGCAATCCAATTTCTGTACTAGTCCTGTCACTTCCCGAACCCGGAACAGGAGTCCTGAACCGGATCCGGCTGCGCAGCGGACGTCTTCCAGAGATCGGTCGGGAGCAGGAAGCGGTGGTCAGCGACGGTTTCGCAATTGCGCACAAGCTGAAGCCGGGCATTACCCTGACGGCTACTATATATGGCCGTCGACGCTCACTACACATCACTGGCATAGTCGCCTCTACTGAGTTCATTTACCAACTCCAGCCTGGCTCCATCGTGCCGGATTTCAAGGGTTACGCGATCGTCTGGATGAATGAGAAGCCGGTAGAAACCGCTTACAACATGACGGGAGCGTTCAACCAGATCTCTATGCGGTTGGATCGGGGCGCCAATGAGAAGGACGTCATCGCCAGGGTGGATGAACTGCTCAGACCATATGGCGGGCGAGGCGCATACGGACGGGCGGATCAAGTCTCGAACAAATACCTTACAGAAGAATTCAAGCAGCTAACCACGATGGCCACGATCTTCCCGGCGATTTTCCTCAGTGTTGCTGCTTTTCTCTTGAACGTTGTGTCCACACGACTGATGGCGACCCAGCGCGGACAGATCGCAATTCTCAAGGCATTTGGCTACACGACACCGGCAATCGCGATTCACTTCCTGAAACTAACGATGGCCATTGTCGTGATTGGGAATCTCCTCGGTGTTGCGGCCGGGTCGTGGATGGGACGCGGAATGAGCAACATGTATATGGAGTTCTATCGCTTCCCTACCCTCGAATACGTGTTGAGCGGCAAAGTCGTTCTCAGGTCCATCCTCATAAACGCAATCGCCGCTTCTTTAGGGACCGTATACGCGGTGATTCGCGCGGCGTCTGAGCCTCCGGCCCAGGCAATGCAGCCGTCGGTACCGGGAAACTTCCGCCTCACGATCTTAGAACGGCTGGGCGCGGCTCGCCGTCTGTCACAACCCACACGTATGATTCTCCGCAATCTTGAACGCCGTCCATTGAAGGCGCTTCTGTCAATCGCTGGCGTGGCTCTTTCGGGAGGAATCCTCGTGATGGGTGGCTTTTGGGGAGATGCCGTCGATTACATGGTGGACTTTCAATTCAAGCAGGCTCAACGCGATGACATGATGGTTGTCTTCAACGAAGCAGTCTCTCTGAGAGCTCTCTACTCCCTCACTAGCATTCCAGGAGTAACCTATGCGGAGCCGTTTCGTTCCGTATCCGTCCGGCTCAGATCCGGTAATCGGACCTACCGCACATCCATCCAGGGCCTAAAGAATCAAGGAGAATTGCGTCGCCTCCTGAATACAGCCGGTGGAACAGTACACCCGCGGGAAGGGACTGCTGCTCACAGATTATCTTGCGCGTGTTCTGGGGGTGCGTCCGGGTGACATGATCACGGTCGAGGTGATGGAGGGTCGGCGGGGAACCTTTGATGTAGCCCTTGACCTCGGTTGTCAGCGAATACGTGGGTGTGTCGGCATATATGCGCCGGGAAGCACTCAACGTCCTTATGCACGAAGGAGATGCCGCCTCGGGCGCTTACCTTGCCGCAGACATGACTGAGGCATCGAAGATCTACGCGAAATTAAAAGAGATGCCGCGCGTCGCCGCCACTTCAGCGCCCCGCCGGATGCTCGAAAGCTTCTACGAAACGATGGCCCGGCAGATGCTGACGTTCGCTTTCTTCAACACGATTCTTGCAGCCACCATTGGAGTCGGAGTCGTTTACAACACCGCGCGAATTGCGTTCAGCGAACGTAGCCGTGAACTAGCCAGCCTGCGCGTTCTTGGCTACAGGCGAGGCGAAATTTCCTACATTCTTCTCGGCGAGCTTGCTGTGATCGTCTTTCTCGGCATCCCCATCGGCTGTTGGATCGTGCGGCAACTTTGCCAACTTGGGGCAAGCCCGCAGAACGACCTGTTCCGAATTCCTATGGTCATCGAGCCATCCACCTACGCCTCCTCCGCCCTTCTGGTGCTGATAGCGGCGGCCGTTTCCGGATTGATGGTAAGACGGAAACTCGATCATATGGATCTCGTCGAGTTTTGAAAACACGAATGAAACCGCACATATGTGGAAACGTTGGCTCTGTATTATTTTGCTCGTTGGTACTGTGCTCGCAGGCGCTTTCTATGCAATGCGTCCTCAACCGGTCATTGTTGAGGCGACGACAGTGAAGCGGGGGCCTTTGCGCGTCACTGTCGAAGAGGAAGGTAAGATACGCATCCGCAACCGCTTTGTCGTATCAGCTCCGCTTGCAGGCTATGTTCGGCGGATCCGATGGAATGAAGGCGACAGCGTACGAGCTGGAGATGTCGCTGCTGTCCTTGAGCCGTTGCAAGCCGAAGTGCTGGATACACGCACCAGCGAAGTGAGAGAAGCCCGCCTGCGAGCGGCGGAAGCCGCGACCGCCGTGGTTGAGGCCAGGTTAAAGACGAGCGAGCAACAGGAGCGCGCCGCTGCCACCGATTCGGAATTTGGACACAGCAGCCTCGGAGAGAATAGGCGCTGGCTCGCTCCGGTGATATTTCCCAGGACCGACTGGCACGCACGCAAACCGAGGCGGAGCGGGCAGAAGCCGCCAGGCGCGCAGCACAGCATGTTGTGGCAACCACTCGAGCAGAGATCGAACTGGCACGCGCCGAAGTGGCAGCCGCGCGGGCCGCTCTGCTGAATCCAGCCGTCCGCGGTCAGCGGCCCTCGGGCGACGTCGTAACCGTTCGACGGCCGGTTTCAGGCCGAGTACTGAAGGTCGTGAAAGACAGCGAAGGTGTTGTTCAGGCTGGCGATCCCCTGATAGAACTCGGAAATGTTCGGGCTCTCAAGGTGGAAGTGGAAGTAATTTCGGCGGATGCGGTCAAGATGGCGCGGGGCACTCCGGTTGAGTTCAACACGTGGGGTGGCGAGCATCCTTTAGAGGGTCAAGTGCGTGTCGTCGAACCGGCTGGTTTCACCATGGATTCCATTTGCGGGAAGTCTGGGCGCGGACTGGCAAAGCGCTGCGTTGACGCTGCTCGAAAAACTCTTCTATTACTCAGTGACGATTTGGAGCGTTCGGGCCGCTGGATTTCCATTGCGTGGCGCCGCCGCACTTGTGGCCGTAGCTCTGCTCACGATCGAAATCCTGCAGATGTATCTCCCAAGCCGCTCGCCGGAGATTACGGATCCGATTCTGGCGCTGCTGATTGGTTTTGGTTTGCAGTCCTTTAAACGAACTTCCAGCCCTTCCGGAACTTCGGCTTGAGGTACGCGTTCGCCTCATTGTTATTCGTGAAGCGCATCTTGGTCGCATCCCACATCAGCTTGCCCTCGAACTTCATTGCGATGATTCCCAACAGCATCCACTGCACAAAGGGACCGGCCACACTGAAATTCGAGCAGGCTGGCTCTCCGCCTTTCGCAGCTCTAATCCAATCCCGATAATGTCCCGGAGATCGTGTGAGAAACGCGGGTGGCAGTGTGTAGTCACGCATCTTCTCGGCAGGAACCAGACGCGTACGTTCCCCGTAGCAGCCCGTCGTCATAATTCCTTTGTCGCCCAGGAAGATGCTGCCGTTGTTGTCGCGATCGCCAATCAGTTCACCTGCCGGCACGCCTTTGATTTCCGGCTGTGCCTTTAGCCCGTCATGCCAGAAGAGACTGACAGGAGGCATCGAGCCGCGCGCCGGGAAGTCCCAGCGAATCGTTGACATTTGCGGATGGGTATTTTTGCTCTTGCCTTCTTGTTTGACGCACTCAACACTAACCGGGGCCGCGAGGCGCAGCGCCATATTGGGTGTACCCAGGATGTGGCAAGCCATATCACCAACAGCGCCGCAACCAAATTGGGGATAGCCACGCCACTTGATCGGAATGTATGCGTTGCTGAACGGTTGTGGTTCGGCTCCGCCTAGCCACAAATCCCAATCGAGAGTTGCCGGAACGGGATCTTCCTTCGGCTCCACTTCGGGGCCCTGCATCCAATATTTGCCTGGGCGGTCGGTCCACGCGTGGACCTCTGTCACATCGCCGATGTCACCATTCCATAGCATCTCGCAGCATTGGCGGGCGCCCTCATTTGAATAACCCTGATTACCCATTTGCGTCGCGACGCCGTACTTCTCAGCGGCCTTCCTCAATTCGTTCGCTTCCCAAACGGTGCGCGTCAACGGCTTCTGGCAGTAGACATGTTTACCGCGCGCCATCGCCCACATCGCAGCCGTGCCATGCATGTGATCCGGCGTCGACACAGTAACGGCATCGATTGTTGACTCTTTCTCCAGCAATACACGGAAATCCTTGTAGCGCGCTGCGTTCGGATACAACTTGAAAGCGCGACTGGCGCGGTTCTCATCCGGATCGGCGAAAGCGACGATGTTTTCTGATTTACATCCGTTAATGTCGGTAAATCCCTTACCGCCTGCGCCAATCGCAGCGATGTTCAACTTCTCATTCGGCGATTTGTAGCCGAGCATTTTCAGAGACGGAACACTACCGAATCCGCTCACGGGGACTGCCCCGGCCAGGAGCGATCCCACGAAGAAATGTCTTCGTGAAAAACGATTTTCTGACACCGACTGGTAACTCCTACAGGGATTTGTAAGTCACTATGCTATACCAAAGCGCGTTGTGTACGCGGCCTGGGGTTTTGCTAATCTGTACCGAGGAAACTATCCGAATATGAATAGACTGAGACTGACTCTGTTTGCCGTTGCTGCGTCCGGACTTGTTGCGACCGCGCAAGAGGACGCGAAATTCGAAGAATGGATGAAGTCGGTAGACACATCCGCCAAGGTCTTAAGGAAGCTTGAGAAGAAGACGGGCGCAGAGACAGTGGAGAGTGCTGAGAAAATCGGCGTTGCCTACGAAAACATGATCGGCTATTGGCGCCAGAAGAATGCAGCCGATGCCGTGAAGTTGTCTGAGGAAGGGAAGGCTGCTGCAGTAGAGTTAGCGAGTGCCGCAAATGCCGGTGATGCCGAAAAGGCTGATGCCGCGTTCAAGAAGGTCGGTGGAACCTGCCGCCCGTGCCATGAAGCCCACCGAGAGAAGTTGCCGGACGGCAAGTACAAGATCAAATAAGTATCCACACCCTATCGGTCATTCAGTAAGTCTGTCACGCTATACTCCATGGGATGACAGGCTTACTGCTTCTGGCCTCGTTCGTCGCGCTCTTCGACGGCAAGTCGTTGAGCGGTTGGCAGCAGTGTAACGGCAAGGCGAAGTATTCCGTCCAAAACCGAGAGATTGTCGGCGTCACCGTCTCGGGAAGTCCTAATAGCTTCCTATGCACTGTTCGCGAATACGGCGACTTCCTTCTCGAACTCGAAACCAAAACCGATCCGGGCCTTAACTCAGGCATTCAAATCCGTAGTCATCGCTATCCCGCCGAGACGACTGTCCGCACATTTAACGGGAAGGAAATACTCACGCGCAAACAAGCGGCGGGTCGCGTGTATGGCTACCAGGTGGAAGTATCGACCGCCGCCGCAGGAAATTCGGGCGGTATTTATGATGAAGCGCGCCGCGGATGGCTCCACAATCCGGCGAGCGATCCGACCAGCGATCCTGCCTGCAAAACTGCATTCAAAGATAACGATTGGAATAAGTACCGGATCGAAGCAGAAGGCGACCGCATCCGCACGTGGGTGAACGGTGCCGCGTGTGTCGATCTGATCGACGTCACGGACTTAACCGGTTTCATCGCCTTACAAGTGCACTCCTTCCAAGGGGAAAAGCCGGCGACTGTGCGATGGCGAAACATCAGAATCGAAGATCGTGGGCGGCACGATTGGAAGCCCGTCTTCAACCGCATGTCTCTCGATGGCTGGAACCAGCGTGGCGGAGGATCGTTCAAAGTCGAAGATGGCGTGATCCATGCGACTTGTCTCGAGAGTGATGAACGGATCGGCATGCTGGTGTCGGATGCTTCGTTTGCCGATGCGACATTCCGGGTTCAATTTAAGATCGCAAAAGGAAACAGCGGCTTCTTTGTCCGGACCAACCCGGAGAACCTGGCGGCATACGAAGTAGAGATCGATGCGGAGAAGCGCACAGGAGGATTGTGGGAAACACGGGGTCGCAATTGGGTGACTGGACCAGAAGATAACGCAGGCGTCGTGGCCGGGGATTGGAACGAACTCGCCGCCTCCACACATGGTTCGCGAATCGTCTTCTTCTTGAACGGCATTAAAACAGTGGATCTGCCAAGCGACACTCAGGGTCGCAAGGAAGGCCGGCTGGGATTGCAGGCGCATGGATCGAAGCGCTCAACCGAAGTTTGGTTCAAGAGCGTGGATGTGCTTACGAAGACGCAATGAACTTTGATGGCAAAGTCACTCGATAAGCTAGGGCATTAGACTCCGGGAGTTCTTATGTTCCTTTATTGCTCGCAATAGCTGCTCCACCTCATCCTCTCTTCCCAGAGCCACCAGACGTTCGTGCAAGTCGCCCTCGGCCAGCTCATGCTTGGCCAGGCTGAGCGCTTCTTCCTGGTCAACCTTATCCTTCATACGGTCGAACGTAGCGCCTCGTGCGCCTTCAATCATGCCGGCCTGCGCTTCGGCCGCTTTCCCTAGCGCCCGGGCGCGACGATGTCGTGCGGCGAGAATCTCGCTTCGGTTCTGCGCTTCGATGAGTTTCTGCTCCAACTTATGAAGCGCGCCCTTCAAGTTCTCGACTTGAATTTGCTGATCCTCCGATTGCTGTCGAAAGCTTTCGCACATCTGGCGGTAACTCAACACCCGCTCAAGGGCAGGACGGGCTAACTCGTCCTGCTGCTTCTCGACTGCAAGTTCCGCCTTACGCATCCAAGTAATGACTCCCTGCTCATTCTCTTGAAGCTTCTTCTTTAGAAGATGCTGGTCGGCCATTGCGATGGCAACCTGGGTTTTGACTTGCATGAGCTGGTTCTGCATGTCGAGAATGACCTGCTTCAGCATCTTCTCCGGATCTTCCGCTTTGTCGATCAGGTCATTCAAATTTGCTCGAATCAGCGTTGCGACACGTTCCATCAGAGCCATTTCAATCTCCTTTGCCAGCAGCCCCTAGGGCTTTGTCCTTGTCGCTTCTCTCGCCGATGGGACGCACTTTCGCGAACAGATCGGACAATTGCATCCCGGAGAGCGTTTCAAAGAGCGCCGGAATCTGCGCCGCCATCTTCGTAATGTCTCCCGTTACTTTATTCATGCCCGCAGCCCCATCGTTACCCGTCGATATGACCGTGATCCGATCGACTTTCGAAAGCGGTTCGGAGAGCGCTCGGACCACTTCGGGCATGCCGGTAATCAGTTTGTCGATCACGGCGGATTCGTTGTATTGCTGGTACGCTTCGGCTTTGACCGTCATCGCTTTGGCCTCAGCCTCTCCTTTCCGGAAGATGATCTCGGCTTCGGCTTCGCCTTGCGCGCGGATCGCGGAAGCGCGGCCGTCGGCTTCCCGTATCGTACGAAGCCGCTCCGCCTCGGCTAAAGTCTCGATTCGCTGCCGCTCCACCTCGGCGGCTTTCAAAACTGTTGCCACAAGCTCACGTTCACGACGCAGGATTTCAGCCTCTTGCACGCGAATTTCCTGTTCCTTTTCGACCTGACGAATCTTCACGGCTTCAGCGATCACCTGCTGTTGCATGATGTTCGTCTGAATTTCATAGATCTTGTCGGCCTGCGCCTGCTGCTTCTTGACCGCTTCGAGGAACTGCGCGCGCTTTGT
>DASQLD010000575.1:0-5298 GCA_035630195.1 Bryobacteraceae bacterium | reverse complement strand
CGGGAATGGTGAAGATTGCTCCTGCAACAAGGGCCTCACCAACCGACGCGGCAGTGCGCGCGATGTTCTGCTCCAGAATTCCGCCTCGGAATGCAGGAATCCGGAAGAGAGCCATCGCGATGACCGCTGCCGGCAACGTTGCCGCTACTGTCTGACCTGCCCTCATTCCGAGGTAGGCGTTCGCAGCGCCAAACACGAGCGCGAGCACAATTCCGAGCACGACCGCCTTCGCGGTCATCTCGCGCGGATCGGATGGCGTCATAAGTTGGCGATTGTAGCAGAGGAAAAGCTAACGGGCCTGGACTTCGACTCTTTTCTTTTGCGGAAGAAAGCCCACGCAGAAGCAGAGAGCCATCACAATCCAAAACGTCCAGAACGCGAGGCTTGACGGATCGTGGAAGTCTACCACATGGGGATTCTCACTCGTATTGAATTTCCAATCGACGAGCAGTTTCATCCCGATTATCGTCACCAACAGATACGCCGATGTTTCGAAACGGGGGAATTTCTCCAGCAGCCCGATGAACATGACTGCTGCGAAGCGCATCAGGATAACACCGAGGATTCCACCTGTGATGACTACCCAGAGTTTGGGGTGAGGACCGACGTGGCCCGCAGGGGTGCTGCCAACGAGCGCGATAGCGGCAAGGATAGAGTCGATGGCAAACGCGATGTCGGTGAGCTCGATGACGGCAACGGTGCTCCAAAAATTGCGCCGGGTGGCTCCTGACGCTCCAACCATGCTTCGCGCTCGAATCTCTATCTCGGCTTGATCCGGACTCAGTTCCTGCCCTGTCCGCTCATCCACGAGAGTCGGGATTTCCTGCTCGTCGACAGTCATGTGTTCGTCGTGCTCCGGCTTCCGGTCGAAAAAGAAATGCTTTAAGGCGATGTAGACCAGATATCCGCCGCCAAGCAATTTAACGATGCGCCATTGGAGCAAGTACGACGCCGTTCCGATAGCGAGAAAGCGAAAGACAAAGGCTCCCACAAGGCCGTAAGTCAAAGCCCGCTTTTGGAGAGATTTCGGAAGGCGCTTGGCTAGCAGTCCTAATACTAGGGCGTTGTCGATAGACAAAACACCTTCAAGCACGATGAGGAGGCCGATGACGGCGAGATCCTGTGTGCTGAAAGTTTGACCAAACATTGGCATTAAACTACCATTCCATCACGAACGGTTAACAGATCTGCTTCTTGCAGTGCAGTACACGCTTCATGTTACGGGGTTACGCTCCCACCGGAGGCTACTAGACCCAGCGTTTTAGCCAATCCCAGGCGTCCGTCTGCATCTGAACGTTGAACTCATGGGGAGTGTCGTACATCTTGCATCACTGGCGATCGACGCTGCCCGCTTTCTCATAGCACTTCTCGATTTTAGAGAACGCGGCGTCCATTGCTGTACGTGGGAAGAGGGCATCTCGGGATCCCATCCGCACCATCAGGGCCCTGGGAGCAATTAACGCCGATAGATCAGGCAGGTCAAAGTATCGATACATCCCTGGGATCACGAATGTCAGGCCCATCGTATGGATAACGTGATTCTGAATTTGATGCGCGAACGTAGTAATCCAGCCTACGTCGACGGCCGCTTTGATCCTAGGATCGAGAGCGCCGAGCAGAAAACTGCGATACCCGCCGACAGACAATCCGACACAAGCGAGGCGATTGCGATCCGCTTCGGGACGCGAGGCCAGGTAATTGAGGGTCCTGATGTCGTCCCAGAGCATCACTCCAGGCCACGTCGATCCGGCGGTGAATAAACTGCGAGCCACCAGTTGTTCCGTCTGACTCGAACGCGTGTTGAACTGCGAGACTTGTTGCGCTGTCAGTTCGGGCGCTCGCTCGCGTAGGGAAACTGGATCTTCTGGCAGGAGGAATCGTCGTTCGCCCCAGTAAAACATGTCTATGGCAATTACCGCATAGCCTTGCAGCACCAGTTCATTTGCAATACTACGGCCCGAGTAAGCACGCTGCTTGAAAGCTGTAAGAGCCGGGTGCTCATTGTCCGTCCTGACGACTTTCTCTCCACCCCACATGTAGAATCCGCCATGATCGTGCAAGACAACTACGCCTGGAAACGGCGGTTTTATGCCGGAAGGGATGAAAACATGCGCGGGCACGCGTGAGTGCGAGGTGGCGCGAAACGTGAGATGCTCTTCGACGAAGCCATCTCGGTCTCTGCGAGAAACAACCTCGACCTCCGGCGAGACTCGCTCGGGCTGGTAGTGGAGAAGCGCAAGAACCTTCTCGCGGGCTGTATGCTGCCACTTGCGGAGATTCTTGAACTCGGGTCGCAAAAAGGACAGTTCCAACGGAGAGGTGTCGGCAATGGTTTGAACAAGTGCGATTTGTTCTGGGCCAGGAGCGGCGCGGCAGTGAGAATCGCCGCGAATTCACGACGCGTTGGTGGCTTCGACATGCCCTCTTGCGAATACTACCAGCAAGCGAGTCGGAGTCGCTCGAAGTGCGTTCTACTTCTCGCGTTTCAGATCGAGCTTGGCTGTTTGAACTCGTCCGTCACGATCGCGCGTGACGGAGCCCTTAATCGAATCACCTTCCTGCTTTAAAGCGAACTTCATAGTAGTTTCGTTAGTAGGGACTTCGAACGTAATATTCCCGTCCTCGACTTTGCCGTTTTGAATGTTGTGGCGCTCATCAGCGGTTGGTCCTGCGGTTCCGGTGAGCGTTGTCCCTTCCTGCTTCAACTCGAGTAGGGCCGGGCCTGTTTGTTCCTGACCCTCGCCCGAAGTGCGAATCAGTGATCCTGACCACTTGCCTGTCGCGTCTGCAGCCATTGATCCTGCGGCCGCGAATAAAATGAGTAGGAGTGTCTTCATTGCTTCCTCGAGCGTCAATACGAAGACGTCGCGCGGAAAGTTCCTCTTAACTATCCGTCCACGAAATCTGGTCGAATAGCACTCGCAGCCGCTGCGCTTTCGCTGGATTGATCATATCCACAAAGCCGATACGCCCCTCCAAGTGGGATCGAAAATTTGGGTGGCCGTCACGGTTCTGGCTGGCCGGTCCGAAGTGAACGCAATTTCTGAGAGTGGCTTTGAGTCGATCGAAGTCCGGTCGCATGATATTAACGCTTTCGTTGGTAACGAGACCGGCAAGGTGCTGACGGACGCCTTGGCGCATTATGCGCGTCTTGCGATGATGGGCCGAAAATCCTTC
The DNA here is from genome assembly GCA_035630195.1 of Bryobacteraceae bacterium. Taxonomy (GTDB): domain Bacteria; phylum Acidobacteriota; class Terriglobia; order Bryobacterales; family Bryobacteraceae; genus DASQDN01. The sequence goes on along the minus strand of DASQLD010000575.1, from coordinate 2,121 downwards.
TTCAAGTAAGATGGCTGCGACGTGGGTGGCAAAGCGTTGTACGCGCTGTTCGAAGAATGAGCCCCCGGAGAATGCCAGATCGTCCGCATAACGCGTATATTGAGCTTCGGCCGCTCTCGCGAATCCGGTCAACCGGCAATCGAGACGATATGCGCAAAGATTAGCGAGAGTTGGTGACGTGGGGGCGCCCTGCGGCAAATGAGAGCGCGTATATAGAGACTTCGCTTCGAGTGTATCTATCGGCAGGAAGTCCCGCGCGATCGGGGCCCAGATATCTTTGGGGGCGATGTTCGTGCAGATACCGCCCAGCAAATCGGCGACTTTGTCGGGATAACCGATCGTACGAAAAAGTGTTTGGATTCTCGCGGTCGGAATGTTGGGAAAGAAGTCTTGTACATCCATTCGCAACACCACTCGTTGACCTGCGTGCGGAGTGGCGAATGTCTTGATGGATCGTCCCTTCACAAAGCCATGCGCCGCGTCATGGGGCGGAACGTTCTCGAGAATTCCGACGAGAATCTGTCGCTGCAGTGCTTTCATGCGGGGTTTTGGAGCTTCGATAGGCCGTACCGAGCCGGAATGTTTGACGAAGAGTTTGTAGCGATAGTGGGTTAGCTTTGGGCAGCGTGTTTTGTTCTGTAAGCCCTTCAGATCTGCGAACCAGTCGAGTTCGTCCGTCGACAATCCTAACCAATCTGCCAGTGCTGAGGAGGTCTCGATCGCCGGCAAGGTCCACAGTTCAGCCGCAGGAACGGGATGCATTTTAGGTTCTGGGTTTAACCAGTGCCGGACGGCTAATTTGTCGAGTTGGCGGCGCCCTTGGTCCTGCAGAAGGAATTGAACGACCTCCCTTTCACTTGGAGACGTTTTAGACGAGAAGTTTTGGAGGTATCGGCGCGCTAGGGGACGAAGCCATCGCCAGTTACGTCCCAGAGTGTGGCTTGTTCGAACAACTATCTGGTCGACAGATTGTTCGCCGGCGAGAAAAGCTCTCGACAAAATCTTTAAGAGGGTGGAATGCTCCAACGAGTCTAACCTTGCGTGAGCAATTCTGCCTTTAGGCAGCTCCGCTCACGCGACGAAATTGAAGTTCATCACGATTCTCAGGGGTAACCCCAGAGAGGCAAAACCGAATGCACACATCCGATTCGGCCGAGCTTGGAGCACGCCACCGCTTAGCATCATACCAGCGCGATAGGAAACTAAAGCCATGAAGGATTATCAATCGTTGCGAAAGCACTTGGCTCAGCTACTCATCGAAGGCGAGGCGCATATCACGTTTCAGGATGCAGTGAAGAACTTCCCAATCGATAAGGCGGGTTTGCGACCCGGAGGCTCACCGCACTCGGCTTGGGAGCTACTGGAGCATCTACGCATCGCGCTTGAAGACATCCTGCAGTTCAGCACGTCGAAGGAAGGTTATGTCCCGCTGAAATGGCCGGATGATTACTGGCCTAAATCGCAGGCTCCGCGCGATGACGCCGAGTGGAAAAGATCGGTAGCTTCTGTCGAAAAAGACCTCGCGGCATTTTTGAAGTTGGTCACCGATCCCGAACGAGACTTGCTCAAGCCTTTTCCATGGGGCGATGGGCAGACGCTGCTGCGCGAAGCGTTTCTTGTGGCGGACCACAATGCATATCACCTTGGGCAACTGGTTCTGTTACGGAAAATGATCGAATAGTGGACGCTTAACGTACTTCTAGTAGCGGCCACTCTCCGAATCCCGCGGCCTGTACATGCCCACACGGCCGGAAGCCGAGTCCCGACCCGGCGGCAAGATCGCGCAGCGTTCCCGTAGCGAGCACTTGATCCCATTGCGCGCATTCAAGCACGCGCGAAGCTACAACAACTGCCGAACCGCCCAGTGGTGAACCCGACTCACAGACGAGCTCGCCGGTGTGCAAGCCCATGCGTGTGCGGACGTTCAATTGCCGTGCATCATCCTGTACTGCGCGCGCGCATTGAACGGCACGAGCGGGCCCGTCGAATGCGGCGGCGAATCGTGACGGAGAATGCTCGGCATGGCGAACGCGAAACCGGTCGAGCTGGGATCGAACTCGCGCTTCCAGGCTACGATTCGGCTCGGCGCCAGCTTCGAACGCAACGACGAGGGCAGTTGCG
>DASQLD010000574.1:0-3364 GCA_035630195.1 Bryobacteraceae bacterium | reverse complement strand
TTAAGGAATTGCCAGAAATTCCCGACCGGTGTCTGTTATGAAATACAGAGGCGTCGAGTATCAAGTGGTTCAAACGGCCAATCCAACGGGTTGGAAGTGGACCGTCCTAATCACTGGGCGACGGCCAAGGATCGGTGAGGGTTACAACCGGTCCGCTGCAATCGCGTTTGCGCAGCGCGCCATCGACGAGCTGTTGAGGACAAGCCATGACGCGTTCGCTTCTGTTCGTGACGACGATACGGCGACACCCTGATCGTCCTGTGCACCCACGCGATGATCACAATCGAAGTTTTGTTCTATCCTGACCGCCCATACCGCGCTCTAGCTAGACGGACGATTTCGCGTGTTGAGGTTGAGGCGGGGGTGGGTGACGAGTCAATTCCGCGACGCCGCTCACGGCTTCAGATGCCGCCAGCTCTCGACTTCGTCTGGTAACGGTCCTTCGGAAAGCTCGAAATAATCCCGCGCCAGCTTGTGGGCCGTGGCGTTGTCCCGTGTGAACTTCTTCCGGATGATGCGGGTTCGGCATGGTTACGACTATCCGGCAACCGCTTCTGCACAAAGAAACCCGCATTCTCTTAGCCATCAGCCCGGCTTTGAACGCGGGGGATGCCCCGTTAGGACTGAGGTGCGCCGCTTAGTATCTTTTGCGCTTCATCTTCGGCGAAATGCTGGATGTGAGAGACCCCGGCCCAATGAGCTTGGGGCAAGGGACCGGGCCTCCCTGAGACGACGCCGGTTTGCGATGCGCCGTCGACAAATCTACGCGAGACCAGTTGGATTGTTCCTTTAGGCTAACGAAAACGCCCGGCTACCCGTCACCCCGGGTACGGTCGTTCTGCTGCGCACGGGAACCGCCAGCTATTGGGGCGAGAACGGCCGAGAAACGATGACACGGCCCGAACTGGGTGGAACGAATTATGTTTGTTGGCCTTGAACTGAGTGAATTCCTTTGATAGCTCACGCAATATGGCAAAGAAGCGCGCATTCACTGAGATGGATACTCAGCCGCTGACGGGCTTGCGGAATATGCCCGTGCAAATGGCGCAGTCGCCGTCAAACGCTAAGGTCGTTCGAAGGACTGGACAGGCAATCTCGGACGCAGAGGCCAGAAGGTCGAGACGGCGATCCCTTAAAACCCAACGCGACCAAATGGGCGAGCGAAAGGAAGCGAAAAAGCGAGGCGCGATCGGGGGGGCTCCGGCCGAATAGCCCTCTTTTATTCCGCTGCCTGGAGTTGATCCCGATGAACTACTTCCTCTGTTATCACGTTAAACCGCGTCAGAACGGCCGAGCCGAAGGCCGTTGAGATGGCCACGTCGGCTGCGTCCCGTCCGCGTGCAATGACAATTCGACCTATCCGCGGGCGATTGTGGCGAGCGTCGAATGTATACCAGCGGCCCGCGAGAAAGACTTCGAACCAAGCGCTGAAGTCCATCGGCGCTGGATCTCTGGGCACGCCAATATCACCAAGATAGCCGGTGCAGTATCTCGCAGGGATGTTCATGCAGCGGCAAAGCGTAACGGCTAAATGAGCGAAGTCGCGACAAACGCCGACCCGCTCCTCATGTCCCTCTGATGCGGTCCTGTCGGAGCGGGCGTGGTGATATCCAAATCCAATGCGGTCGTGAACGTAGTTGCAAATCGCTTGAACTCGCTGCCAGCCACCCTGGATGCCGCCGAACATAGACCAAGCATGGTTCAATAGCTTTTCCGTGTCGCAGTACCGGCTGCCTAGAAGATATATCAGTGCCTCGTCTGGCAAGTCGCCTACCGGCCATTGCTCGGCCTGATAATTGACCTCGTCGGGTAGTCCGGTGTCCGAGATCAGGAACTCATTTCTTACTTCGAGTATTCCCAGCGGTGAAACGAGGCGTGTGCAAATGTTGCCAAATGCGTCTCGAAAATCGCGCGCCTCTACATCTGGCGAAAAGCGGATTACGTGTTCTGTCAACAAGTCGTGCTGGCGGGAGGGGTGCACGCTTAGCAGCAGGAGCATCGGAACTTCCTGAACGCAGTTGAATGCGATGTCATAACCAGCCCGTATCTTCAATGTCGCCTCCGCTTTGTCCGATGGAAACACAAGCCTAAGGCCGGCTCTTGGTTCCTCGGAGCCCAGCGCGAATATTGCCGAAAGAGGAGGCAGATCGCGTGCACCCGGGGGGGCTCTGGCCAATTGGATTTCAGAAGTTAGTATTGATGCGGGAGAAGGGATCGGCAGGCTATGACCGTCTTCACGGTGCATCACTCGACCACCTATCGGTATAGAAACCCGGTCAGGCTTGGGCAGCATCAAATGATGTATCGACCCCGCGACAGCTTCGACCAGCGTCTGCTCGATTCGCACCTGACGGTGACACCTGAACCCGTCGAGGTTCGCTGGATACACGACGTTTTTGGAAACTGCGTAACGCTGCTCGATTTTTCGGAGCGTACTCAATTACTAAAGTTCGACTCGGTCATTCGCTTGGAACATAGTCCGGAAAACGCGCCCGACTTCCGTCTTGAAGACTACGCGCGGTCGCACCCATTTTCTTATGCGCCGGACGAGCTGCCAGACTTAGCGGCCTGTATGCAGCGTCATCACCCTGGAAGAACGGTCCAAGATTGGTTGGATCGGTTTTTAACGGGCAAGAGCCGGCCGACTGGGCAGCTCCTCATGACCCTCAATGAAGCCATTGCAGAGGGGTTCTTGTATGGACGGCGGACTTCCCTAGGGACCCAGACCCCGGACGAGACAATCAAAAGTCAGCAGGGAACGTGCAGGGACTTCGCGCTGTTGATGATGGAGGCAGCAAGATCCTTGGGCTTTGCTGCGCGGTTTGTCACGGGTTACGTCTATGTGCCGGACCGCGACGGGCCGCAACGCCTTGGCGGCGGCTCGACGCATGCTTGGTGCCAAGTTTACCTGCCTGGATCAGGGTGGGTGGAATTTGATCCAACGAATGGCATCGTAGGCAATCGTGACCTGATCAGGGTTGGTGTCGCCAGGACGCCTCAACAGGCGATCCCGCTCTCGGGGAGTTATTGGGGTGAGGCTGATGAGGAATTAGGGATGGAAGTGACCGTAAACGTGAAGACCGAGGGCGAATAGAAGGGCAGAGCATGAATCGAACAACCGAATGGGCGCTGAAGCGGGCCGCTGGATCGATGGTTCGCACCAGCGACTGCTCGTTGTTACCAATCGAACATTGAATTGAACAACGGAAGCGGCGGCCATGTTCGGCGAGTCGTGCGGGAACAATAAACGTGGAAAGCGCAATCGCATAAACCCGGTGCGAAAAGTGACGTTGCTCAGAGGTTCCCCAGAAAAAGATCGTTCGTCGCGAATGGAGCAAGGACGACGTGCGACAACTCAAGTCGA
>DASQLD010000573.1:0-12309 GCA_035630195.1 Bryobacteraceae bacterium | reverse complement strand
TACGTGACCTGATCAGGACAATCAAGGACTATGTCCGGCACTACAATCGCAATCCACAACCATTTCAGTGGGTCGCCAGTGCCAGCAAGATCATTCGTAAGGTCAATAAATATAAAGAGACTTTAGAAACGGGAGACTAGTTCCCGCTGTTCCGACCGGCTGGCTCGTGCTTTTGATACCCGAGATGCTCGGTCATCTCGCCTGTCAGTATCCTTCTTCAGATGAAACAAATGGCAGAACTTGTGATTGTCAGGCCTGGCGCCTCGTGGCCAAGCTCGCTGCGTTACAATAACGAATTCCATCACATGCGGCATTTGAAGCAACTCATACGGGAGGTCCCCGACTTCCCGAAGCCTGGAATCAACTTTTACGACATAACGACGCTGATGAAGGACGCCAAGGGACTTCGCAGTGTTATCGATGCATTTTACAGCCACTATAAAGATGACAAGATCGATGTCGTGGTAGGCATCGAGGCGCGGGGTTATTTCTTCGCTCCGGCGATTGCGCTTGCGCTAGGCACGGGATTTGTGCCGGTTCGCAAGCCAAAAAAGCTGCCTTGTGAAGTTGAGTTCTGGGAATATGAACTCGAATATGGGACGGACCGTCTCGAGATTCACAAGGACGCCATTGAAGACGGACAGCGCGTGCTGATTGTGGACGATGTGCTGGCTACGGGCGGTACTGCGGCGGCGGTTGCTCGGCTGGTTGAGAAGCTCGGCGGGCGGATTGCGGGTTATGGCTTCGTGATCGAACTCGATTTTCTGCGCGGTCGCGAGAAGCTTCCTCATTACGATATTCATTCGCTGATTCACTACTAATGCCTCGCGAGACACGGCGCGCGCGTGTTCCGGCGTTCGCCAAGATCAATCTGTGCCTGGAAGTACTCGGGCGCAGGTCTGACGGCTTTCACGATCTTCGGACAATTTTCCAGACAATCTCGCTGGCTGATGACTTGGAGATAGAGTTTACGCCCGGGCGTAAGACCGGCGTGTCGCTCGATTCGACGATCGAAATCGCGGATAATCTCGTGCTGCGCGCGGCGATGGCTGTCATCGAGGCTACAAATGCGAAGGGTTGGACTCGTTTTGCCTTAAAGAAGCGCATTCCGATGGGCGGCGGGCTGGGTGGTGGATCGAGTGATGCGGCTGCGGTGTTGTTGGGTCTTCCTATCCTCACCGGACGCCATTTGCCCTGGGAGAAATTGATCGAGATTGGCGCATCACTAGGCAGCGATGTTCCGTTCTTTCTCACGGGTGGGACGGCGCTGGGCCTGGGTAGGGGAACGGAATTGTATCCTCTTGAATTCAGGGATAAAACGAGAGCTTTGTTGGTAACGCCGGGCATCCATGTGTCGACTCCCGAGGCCTTCCGCGCTCTTGGCCGTTCATTGACTTGGAATGCCCCGTCACCTAAAATAAATACTTCGCAACGTGTTGCCTTGGCTTTAAGTGGGGAGCGGGTAGCCGGGGACTGGTCTGATCTCTGCAGCAATGACTTCGAATCTGCGGTGTTCCGGCAGCATCCTCAACTTAGCGCTATCAAACAAAAATTGGAGCGGTTAGGCGCTCGTCCAGCGCTGATGACGGGCAGTGGGTCAGCAATTTTCGGAGTTTTCCGGAATCCGAAAGAGATAACCCGGGCCAAAGTCGCCTTCCGCAACGAGCGGGTCTTTCCGATCTCTTTCGTGAGTCGAGCCCGGTATTTCGCGACCTGGTGGAAGAAGCTAAGCGAACATATGCAGGGTGATGAATGGCCGCCGCAAAGCCGATACTCGCGATGACTTACGAGAACATACGCATCTTCAGCGGAAGCGCGAATTCGGCTTTGACTGCCGATGTTTGCGAATGCCTTGGAACGAAGCCGGGCGAAATCTCCGTAAAGACGTTCGCTGACGACGAAATTCAGCTTCAGATTCTTGAAAATGTCCGCGGTGTCGACTCCTTTGCAATTCAGCCCACTTGCACTCCCGTCGAGCGCAACTTGTTCGAATTATTGCTGATGATCGACGCGCTGAAGCGCGCATCGGCAGGCCGGATCACGGCAGTGTTACCCTATTATGGGTACGCACGGCAGGATCGTAAGGATAAGCCCCGTGTCCCGATCTCGGCAAAACTGGTCGCCAGTGTGCTCGAGCGGGCAGGGGCGGATCGTATTCTGAGTCTCGATCTGCATGCTGCCCAAATCCAGGGATTCTTCGATATCCCGGTTGATCATCTTTTCGCCGCTCCGGTGATGATTGAGCATTTTCGCGCGGCTGTTCTGCCGAATATCACGGTGGTATCGCCCGATGCGGGAGGCGTGGAGCGCGCAAGAGCCTTCGCCAAGCGGCTTAACGCTCCGCTGGCGATTATCGACAAACGGCGTGAACAAGCGAATGTAGCCGAGATTATGAATATTATCGGCGATGTTCGCGGACGGAATTGCATTATGGTCGATGACCTTATCGATACTGCCGGGACGCTCGTGAAAGGCGCGGAAGCGCTGATGCACGCGGGCGCAACCGGCGTATCGGCATGCGCAACTCACGCGGTGCTGTCTGGGCCGGCGGTGAAGCGCATCGAAGAATCGTCGATCCGCGAAGTTGTTGTTACGAATTCGATTCCCCTTCGGGAAGACGCCCGGCGCTGCGACAAAATTCGTCAGTTGTCGGTAGCTCCTCTGTTGGCGCGCGCCATCCAGAGTATCCACGAAGGCGGATCGATCAGCACGTTATTCGTCTAGCGTGAGTACAGGATTGGTGAGTACAGGATTGGTGAGTAAATGAGAAAAGATATTACGATTTCGGCCGAGCCCCGCGACACACGCGGCAAGAATGAGGCGCGCCGCCTGCGCGTTCGCGGCCTAGTCCCCGCGGTCGTTTATGGGATGGGAACCGATCCGGTCGCCATCGCAATCAGCCCCAAAGAAGTCACCGGTGTTCTGAAGAGTTCGTCGGGCCACAACACGATCTTTGATATCGATATCCAAGGATCGAAGGCGCCCGTGATGATCACCGATTGGCAGCATGAGCCACTGAAGGCTCGTCTTCTGCACGTCGATTTGATCCGCATCGATCTTTCGAAGAAAGTGGTTGTTAAAGTTCCGGTCCACACGCATGGCGACCCGGTTGGTGTGAAGGTGCAAGGCGGATTACACGAGGTCGTCACGCGCGACATCGAAGTCGAGTGCCTGCCGGACGATATTCCGGAAGCATTCACCGTGGAAGTTGCCGGCTTGTCAATTGGCCAAAGCATCCGCGCTTCGGAGATTCCGATGACCGGTTCGATGCGGCTGATAAGTCCGGCAGACGCGGTTATATCTCACGTGGTCGGCTTGAAGGCTGTCGAAGAAGTAACACCGGAAGCCGCAGCGGCGCCCGAGCCCGAAGTCGTGAAGAAGGGCAAGAAGGAAGAGGCTGCGCCCGCGGACAAGAAGGACGACAAAAAGAAGAAGTAGTCGTCCGTGCCCTGGCTTATTGTCGGTCTGGGCAATCCCGGCCCCGCGTACGAGCGCAGCTATCACAATCTTGGGTTTCTCACGATTGACCGGCTGGCCGAGCGAAACGGCGGCATAAGGGTAAGCCGGACTGATTCGAAGGCACTGCTGGGGCTGGGTTCGATCGGCGGAACGGAAGTGCTGCTGGCCAAGCCGCAGACGTTCATGAATTTGAGCGGATCTTCCGTAAAAATGCTGGTCGACAAGTATTCCGTCGAGATCCCGAAACTGATCGTGATCTATGACGAATTGGATATACCTTGGACCGGATTACGAATCCGCCCCAAGGGTTCGGCGGGCGGACATCACGGCATTGAAGACGTGATCAAGCGTGTCGGAACACAGGAATTTCCCAGGATTCGCCTGGGAATTCATCCGGGTCACCCGGTCCGGAACGGAGCTGAGTTTGTGCTGTCGCCTATCAAGAACGCGCAGGCTCAGGATTTGGATGAGTTGCTCGACCATGCGGCCGCGGCAACAGAGTCCGTACTTGCTGAAGGCGCCGAAAAGGCCATGACGAAATTCAATCGTCGCGCCCGAGGCTTAACAAAAGAGGAAGAATGAATCGCATCTACGAAGAGATTTTTATCATTCGTCCGGACGCAACGGAGGAAGAAATTGCTCCGATCGTCGACCAGGTGAAAGCCACGGTCACGAGCGCCGGCGGAACCGTTGACAAACAAGAGCGATGGGGTGTGCGGAAGCTCGCCTATCGTGTCGAGAAGCGTAACGAAGGCTACTACGTGCTCATGCAGTTCACTGCGGGCGCGCAGACCGTGAAGGAAGTTGAGCGCCGCCTTCGCGTAAACGATGCCGTACTAAAGTACATGACCGTACGCATCGACGAGAAGCTCAAGAAGATAGAAAAGCGGAAGAAGCAGCGCGAGAAGCGCGCCGCCCGCAAGCCCGCTCCGCAGGCTGCTGCTCCATCGGCGCCGATCGAAGGACTAATGCCTTCGGCTCCGGTTCCGGCTGGACCGACGCCTGGAGCGCCGATGCCCGGAGCGCCGTCGGCCGAGCAAGCTTTCGCCGATGCAGTCGGGAACACGCGAGAAAATACCGGGGAGAATCAGGAGTAAACCATGGCAGAACAAAAAGGCGGACGTCCCATTGCTTCTTCCATGCGGCCCACGGGTGGCGACAAAGCTCTCGCAGGCAAGAAACAATATTTCCGGCGCAAGAAACTGTGTCGGTTCTGTGTCGATAAGATCGACGACATCAATTACAAAGACATCAAGCTGTTGAACGCGTTCATCTCTGAGCGTGGCAAGGTTACGCCTCGCCGCATTTCGGGAGTCTGCGCGCCTCACCAGCGCAGGCTGGCCGAAGCGATCAAGCAGGCGCGGAGCATTGCTATGCTGCCGTACTCGTCGCCGGTTTAAGGAGGTTAAGAACGATGGAAGTCATACTTCGTGAAGACATCGAAAAGCTTGGCCATCGTGGCGAAGTAGTGAAAGTTGCTCCCGGTTATGCGCGCAACTTCTTGCTGCCGAAGAAACTGGCTGTAGCGGCGACCGCCTCCAACAAGAAGATCGTTGAGCAAGAGCGTGACGCTTATCTGCGCCGTGAAGCGAAAGCGAAGAACGAGGCGGAAGACCTGGGACGCATGCTCGCGGGCGTGAAGATCACGATTACGCAGCGCGCAGGCGAAGAAGGTCACTTGTTCGGCTCGGTTACGGCGAAGGATATCGCAGACGGACTCGAGCGCCAGAACTATACGATCGACCGGCGCAAGATCCAACTGGACGATCCGATTAAGAACACCGGCGATTACAAGGTTCCGGTGCGTCTACATCGGGAAGTGACTGCGGAATTGAACGTCAGCGTCGTCGCCGAGCAGTAAGCAAACTCCCACTTCAATCCCTATTCAGGCCCGCCGTCGTGCGGGCCTTTTGTTTTTTTTAGACAAGTAACAGTCCAAAACCGAAGTTTCCGCTTTTACGCAAATTTTCAGTTGACACTCAGTTGCAAACGAGACTAATCTAGTCCTATATCAACCCAGAGGATTGGGTGTCGCGAGTAGAACCGACCCAGACGCAAGACTCTTGCCGGAGAAGCGCCTGGGCCAGTCAAGATCAACCAAGCCGTGAAGGCTGGCGACCTGCTTCATTGTAGGTTGGCGGCCTCCGGTACATCAACGGAGAGACAAGATCAAATGAGACGCAAGATCCGAACGTCCTGGCCCGTAGCCTATCGCTGGATCGCTATGGGGACGTTCGTGGTTTACACGGCAGTGGGCACGAAGACGATCACGCTTGCCAATGCGCAAGAGATCAGCCAAGAAGCCTCGAACCAGGCAGAGGCCCTGGTAGTGCGCCGGTTCGATATCAACTCCGGAATGCTGGACGTTGTCCTCGGTGAGTTTAAGACGGTCACTGGCCTGCAGGTTCAATTGCAGAGTCCAGGCATCAACGACCTCAACTCGGCGGGAGTGAAAGGTCAGTACACGGTTGAGCAGGCGCTCAAGCAAATCCTGAAAGACACCGGTGTAACGTACCGTTTTGAATCGGGTGGAAAGGTGCTACTGGAGATTCGCGGCCCCGCTTCTACCGTGGTGGTAACCGAAACGGCGGCTCCTTTGTCGTCTCCGAAGTACACGCAACCTTTACGTGACACTCCCCAGACGATCATGGTGATTCCAAAAGCTGTGATCGAAGAGCAGGGCGCTACTACCCTTCGAGACGTTCTTCGCAACGTCCCAGGGTTGACTGTCGCAGCCGGCGAAGGTGGCGCTCCCGCAGGAGACAACCTTACGCTGCGGGGGTTCAGCGCTCGTAACGACATCTTTGTGGATGGAGTGCGCGATCTCAGCGTTCAGTCCCGCGATCCGTTCAACATGGAACAGGTGGAAGTGACTAAAGGTCCGACGTCGGCCATATCAGGTCGTGGTTCGACAGGCGGCACGATCAACCTGGTCAGTAAGTTTCCTAATCTTCGGAGGGCGTTCGGCGGCGCGGTAAATTTCGGTACTGATGGCACGAAGCGTGTTGTTGGCGACATCAATCTTCCGTTACCAAAGCGCATGGCATTCCGACTGAACGCCCTGGCGCACGACTCTGGCGTAGCAGGCCGCGACGTGGTTGACAATACCCGCTACGGTGTAGCGCCTTCATTGACTTTCGGCTTGGCGACGCCTACGCGCGTTACGGTCAACTACTTCAAGTTGAAGCAGGACAACATCTCGGACTACGGCATTCCATGGGTTCCCGTGACAAACAACGCGCTCGCTGCTTACCGCGATATGCCGGCGCCTGTGCCGCGGGAGACATTCTACGGTTACCGAACGCGCGACATCGAGAAAACAAATTCAGACCTCGGAACGCTTCGTTTCGAGCATAATTTCACCGACGGCGTTGGTCTCCGCTCGCAACTGCGTTATGCACGCTCGTCGCGAAATTCGATGGCTACTCCGCCGCGATTCGCGTCGAACGACACCACGACGATCAATCGCGAGATGCGGTCGTGGCTCGCCGAAGATGAAATCTGGGATAACCAAACCGACTTGAGCGCCCGGTTCAAGACGGGCAGCATCGAGCATGCATTCGTCGCGGGTTTCAATCTGAACAACGAAAACAATATCCGTACAAATCGCACGGCTCCGAACTCGCCCACGACCTTATTGAATCCGAATCCGGATGATGTATACACGGGTGAAATTACAACCAGTCCTTACGTCGGCGACGTAACGGGAAATACGCAGGGCGTTTATGCTTTCGATACCGTTAAGTTCGGCCGGCATTGGGAGGCAGTTGGCGGTCTCCGCTGGGAGCGCTTCGATGTTGATGGTGTGACGACGGTTCCGGCTCCAATTGCAAGAGTTGACACCATGAACAGCGTGCGCGCAGGCCTGATCTATAAACCTACGGAGAACAGCAGCATTTACGGTTCCTATGGAACTGCGTTCAATCCTTCGCTCGAAGGATTGTCTTACGTTACCGCGAATACGTCCATCGAGCCCGAGAAGACGTACACGGCCGAAATCGGAGCCAAGTGGGACGTAGCTCATGACCGCCTCCTGCTCGCTGGCGCCATCTTCCGTATCGACAAGACGAATGCGCGGACACCAGGCATTCTGCCCGACGATCCTCCGCAGGTGCTCGACGGTAGACAGCGTGCCAATGGATTTGAGCTGTCGGCCACCGGTGGAATCGGCACACGATTCAAACTTTTCGCCGCTTACACGTATATCGATGGCAAGATCGTCGAGTCCAACAATCCGCTTGAAGTTGGAAAGTACTTCCAGAACACGCCGAAGAATTCGTTCAGTATCTGGTCGACGTATCAGATACGAAGGCTGAGCATCGGTGGCGGACCTCGGTTCATGGACAAGCGCTACGGCAACAATACAAACACGCGGTACGTCGAGAAGTACTGGACGCTTGACGCGCTTGCATCCTATCCGATCACCAGCAAGATGGATCTTCGCCTCAACGTCTACAATCTGAATAACGCTTACTACTTCGATCGTTTGGGCGGCGGTCACTTGATTCCAGGAGCAGCGCGTTCCGTGATGGTGAGCACGGCCTTCCATTTCTAAACATGCTGCTGCAAATTCCCGATGTACTCACGGCGGAGCAAGTTGCGCAATGCCGCCAGGTTCTTGACGATGCAGACTGGGTAGACGGCAGGGTCACTGCCGGCTACCAGTCCGGTCGTGTGAAGAACAACATGCAACTGCCGGAAGATCATCCTGCGACAGAACAACTCCGCAATATCGTGCTCGGCGCGCTCGAACGGAGCGCGCTATTTATGACGGCGGCGCTGCCGCTGAAGGTCTTCCCTCCCTTGTTCAATCGCTATGAAGGTGGCCAGTCATTCGGCAACCATGTTGACAATGCGATCCGGCAGGTTCCGGGCACAGGGCACCGGGTGCGCACCGATCTGTCAGCAACGTTGTTTCTGGCTTCGCCCGCCGAATATGATGGCGGTGAATTGATTGTAGAAGACACCTACGGTGTTCATACGGTCAAGTTACCCGCCGGTCACATGATCCTTTATCCGTCGACGAGTCTGCACAACGTTCGCCCAGTTACCCGAGGCGCGCGTCTTGCCTCCTTCTTTTGGATTCAGAGCATGGTTCGCGACGACGGTCAAAGAACGTTGCTCTTCGATCTCGATATGGGCATTCAACGGATTACCGAAGACGCTCCCGATCATCCTGCCACCGTGCAACTGACCGGTGTCTATCACAACCTTTTGCGTCGCTGGGCTGACGCTTAAACCAACCCATGACTTTACGAAAACTGATCTTCTGGCCTCACTTGATTGCCGGTACGATTGCGGGAACGGTCGTCCTGATTATGTCGCTGACGGGCGTTCTGCTGATGTACGAAAAGCAGATGATTACGTGGGCGGATGAACGCGAGTACAAAATCGCGCCTCCCGCGGGGGCCGAAAGACAGCCCATCGAGACATTGATCGCCGCCGTTCGCGAAGGCAAGAAAGGCACCCCATCGGCAGTAACCTTGCGATCCGATCCGAACGCGCCCGTGATGTTTGCGTTTGGACGGGGAGGCAACGTTTACGTCAATCCCTACACGGCGGAGGTGCTCGGTAACGGATCGCCCGGACTGCGCAAATTCTTTCATGTAGTGACTGACTGGCATCGATGGTTGGGAGCGCATGGCGACAAACGGCCGATGGGGCGCGCGATTACGGGCGCCAGCAATCTCGCATTTCTGTTCCTGGTCGTTTCGGGCTTCTATCTTTGGTGGCCGAAGAAGTGGACCCGGCAGCATTTGAAACCAGTCACTCTATTTCGCGGTGGTTTGTCGGGCAAGGCGCGCGACTTTAACTGGCACAACGTTATTGGGTTTTGGTGCGCAGTTCCACTGTTCTTTGTTGTGTTAGGCGCCACCGTGATCTCCTATCCATGGGCGAGCAACATGGTCTATCGGGTGACGGGTAGTGAGCCGCCTAAACTGCAAGGCCCTCCCGGCGGGCGCGGTCCTGGGGGACCTGGTGGGCCCGAACGCCCCCCCGGAGGACCGGGGGGGCGTTCGGAGATTTCTGTTGAAAAGCTGAATGACGCGTGGGCTGTGGCTCAGAGGCAGGTATCGGGCTGGAGGGCAATCACATTACGTTTACCGCCGTCGGCAAGAGCGCCTCTGACATTCACGATCGATCAAGGGTATGGTGGGCAACCGCAGAAGCGCACAACCCTGACAATTAATCGCGAGACGAGCGATGTCGTGAAGACGGAGTTGTTCTCAAGTTTGGACGCAGGCCGCCGCGCCCGTACCTGGTTGCGATTCGTACATACCGGGGAGTATTACGGCTTGACAGGTCAAACTATCGCGGGCGTTGCTTCCGCCGGGGCGGTGGTTCTTGTCTGGACTGGTATCGCGTTATCCTTGCGGCGGTTCCAATCCTGGCGTTCGCGTAAGCGCGTGAGGGCAGAAGTATTGGTGACACGTTAGCGGCGTGTATCCGAGACGACCTCATCTATGCCGAGTGCTGGAACCGCAATCAGGGCCTCATACTACATTGGAACTGCTGAGGGGCAATGAGCGGGATCGTCGTCCAGCAGCTTGAACTCCACACTTACACTACAGAGACGGAACGGGAAGCGCTCGCAACAAGTGATTCCCAGTTCATCGAACTGACCCGTTTCCGTTCGCCAGCGTCATTAACGTGGTTACATATCGATCGCGATCTGGCGATGGGCTCTCTCGCTCTTGCTGATGGGGCGCTATCCGACGTAAGTAGTACTCGTACTTGTAACCTACCTAGGACAGCCATAGAATAAACGATTAAGCGCAGCCGATTGATTCGGGTATCATGATTGTGATACCGTAATTTTTCGGGCTGTACTGTACACACTGCGGTTTTTCAGCCCGCACTTCCCCGGAAATCAATGGAAGCTACCCTACATGCGTTGGGCCAAATCCTCGTGCAGGCCCTGCCGACTTTTTTCCTAGTTCTTCTGCTTTTTGTCTATTTACGGTCGATTTTCTTTAAGCCGCTGGAACGCGTGCTCGCCGAACGCGACGAAGCAACGCAAGGCGCTCGCCAAAAGGCAGCGGCTGCGCTGGACCGAGCCCAAGCCAAGGCGGCCGTATATGAAGATCAGATTCGCGCTGCCCGCAACGATATCTACCGCGAACAGGAAGAAGCTCGCCTCAAATGGCGGGACGAGCAGACGGCTCAGATTGCCGCCGCCCGCAATCGCACCGAAACGCTGGTGAAGGAAGCCAAAGCAAGCGTTGCCGCCGAAGCCAACCAAGCCAAAGCCGATCTGGCGTTGAACAGCCAGTCTCTAGCCGATGAGATTACGCAGGCCATCCTGCAAAGGAGACCCGTTTGAAGTACGTAATCGGGATTACGCTTGTTGCCGCGTCGCTAGCGTTCTCCCAGGCTCACGAGCCTGCTACGCATACTCCTCCCGCTCACGGCGAAGCGCATTCGGAAGGCGAAGCGCCCATGCCGAATGAGATCTGGTGGAAGTGGGCAAACTTCGCTGTTCTCGCTGCCGGCCTAGGCTATCTCGTTGCCAAGAACGCCGGTCCGTTTTTCCGTTCCCGATCGGAAGAGATACAAAAGGGTATCCGCGATGCCGCTCAGGTTCGCGCCGAAGCCGAGGCGCGCGCCGCGGCGATCGAGAGCCGGCTCGGTAACCTGTCCGGGGAAATAGAGGATTTGCGCGTTCGCTCGCAGGAAGAGATTACCGCGGAAGGAGCGCGTCTTCAAGCTGAAACCGAATCCCAGATCCGAAAGATCCAGGCGCAGGCGGAAATGGAGATCGCCTCGGCTACGAAGAACGCGACTCTGGAGCTGAAGGCATACGCCGCCCGGCTTGCGCTCGAGTTGGCGGAGAAGCAGATTCGCCAGCGCCTCGATTCGGGAACGCAGGAAGATCTGGCAAACACCTTCGTTCGGGATCTTAAGCAGGAGCAAGCAGCCGAGGCCGGGAGGTTGCAGTAGTTCATGCCCGAAGCCGTATCCATTCGTTACGCGCGCGCCCTGGCCGATGCTGTTCTCAGCCCAACATCGGAAGTGAAACCTGCTCAGGCTCTCGAGCAGCTCCGTGGCTTCAGCAATATCGTTGACGGTTCAGCCGAACTGAAGAACGTGCTTTTGTCACCGGCCGTATCGAATACGAAGAAGCGGGCTGTCGTGGCGCGGTTTGCCGAATCGCTCCCGCTGTCCCGTCTGGTTCGCAACTTCTTATACGTAACGATTGACCGTCGCCGTTCCGACCGCCTCGCGGATATGGCGGAGGCTTTCGAAGCCGCGCTCGATGAACGCCTCGGCATCATCCGGGCGGATGTGGAGTCGGCGTCGCCTTTGAACGACCGCCAGCAGTCTGATTTGCAGCAGGAGTTGTCGCGGCTTTCGGGCAAACAGGTCCGGTGCGACTTCTCGATTGATCCGGAACTAATCGGCGGTGTGGTCGCCCGGATTGGTTCTACCGTCTATGACGGTTCGGTCCGCTCGCAGCTCGAATCGTTGCGCGAGCGGTTGGTTGCCCGTTAACAGCACTCTTGTAGGAATAACAGGATTATGGCTCAAATTCGAGCAGACGAGATAACGCGAGTTCTCCGCGAAGAGATTGAAAATTACGAGCGCGCCATTAGCGTTTCGGAAACCGGATTTGTCATTTCGGTGGGCGACGGTATCGCCCGCATCCACGGTCTTGAAACTGTGATGGCCGGCGAACTGATCGAGTTTCCCAACCACGTGTCGGGCATCGCTCTCAACCTTGAAGAAGATCAGGTCGGCGCCGTGCTCCTCGGTGACTATACCGTCATCAAGGAAGGGGACGAAGTCCGCCGTACCGGTCGCATTATGTCGGTTCCGGTCGGTGAAGCGCTCATCGGCCGCGTGGTCGAT
>DASQLD010000572.1:0-6717 GCA_035630195.1 Bryobacteraceae bacterium | reverse complement strand
GAGATCAGAACCCTCGACAGTCATAACCTCCGGAAGCTGCTTGCCGTCCACCCAGAAAACTGCTTTCACCGATTCGGATTGATTGGGGCGATGGCCATTGAGAACGACACGAAACGTATACTCGGCATCGACCGGAAAGCGATGCTTCACGTGAGCCGCATGCTGCGTATGCAGGCCGGTGAGGTCATACTCCATCAAGTTCTTCGGCAGCGTGGGAATTCGGACCGGAGAAGGGTAATGGGTCATCGAGGGCTTTAGCTTCTCGGGACCGAACATTGCCGTTCGTACTACGCGCTCGGCAGCGTCCACGTATTTCTCCAGTAGAACGGGCGACAAAATTAAGGCGTCGCTGATGTTGTCAAACCCGAATGCAGCCTCATCGGCGGGAAAGCTGTCGGCCGGACGGATGTCAACGCCGAGGAGGTCTCGCATGGAGTTGTTGTACTCGGCGCGGTTCAGGCGTCGGGCGGTGATCCGCCCGGGATCCGGTTTGACGGTGCGGTCCTGACGCGCAAACTCAGCCTCGAGGTGCCTGGTGACCGCTGCGATATCGCTAGCCGGGGGTTTAGGACTTCCCGGTGGCGGCATCTCGCCCGTCTTGAGTTTAGAGACTACGCGTTCCCACGTCTCGCGACTCTCATCGAAAGCTTTGGAATCTTTGAAGGCAGTGAGGTTCACATCGCCCGACGTCACCGTCGCGTTGTGGCAGGCGTTGCAGTTCTTCTTTACGAACGAAAATACAGCCTTGTCATTCATCTCAGCGGCGGAAAGAAGACCGGCGGCGAGGAAGGCAAGTACTGGGATCTTGCTACAAGGCAATGACGCGTATCCTTAACGAGGAGTTCACTAGCAATTATGACGTATTTCACCCTGAGTGGTCGCTTGACACGCTTGACAACAGGGGACGCGCAGTAAGAGACTGCCTATGCAATGAGATTTTCGTTTGTC
This sequence comes from Bryobacteraceae bacterium, assembly GCA_035630195.1. Classification (GTDB taxonomy): domain Bacteria; phylum Acidobacteriota; class Terriglobia; order Bryobacterales; family Bryobacteraceae; genus DASQDN01. The sequence goes on along the minus strand of DASQLD010000572.1, from coordinate 5,769 downwards.
TTGATGGTGGGCGTGCTTTCAGCGTTGCTTCTGTCGTCTTCGTTGGATGCTGCGGATAAGAAAACCAGTGCCGGCGGCTGGGCGCAAAACTACAACATTCCGCTTTGGGGTGAGGGAAAGGTTCCTCTGGCAGACGGAACGGGACCGCTCGATAGTCCATTCCTAACGGTTTTTCTGCCGCCGGAAGGGAAGCGGCATGGGGGATCGGTGGTGGTGGCGCCCGGAGGATCGAACATCATGCTGATGTACGGCTGCGAAGGAATCGAGATCGCGGAACGCTTCAATGACTGGGGCTTCGCGGCCTTTGTGCTGACCTACAGAATGTCCCCCCAGTACAACGAATTGGCCCGGATTGCAGACGGAAAACGGGCGATGCAGGTCGTACGATCAAGGGCAGCCGAGTGGAAACTCGATCCCGCCAAGATTGGTTTTGCCGGGTTTTCCGCGGGTTCGTCAATGGCTCGCAACGTGGCCGCGGCCTCGGGACCTGGGGACGCCAACGCGTCCGACCCCATCGATAAATTGAATTCACGGCCCGATTGGCTAGCGATGGTCTATAGCGCCGGTCGCCCGATTGAGGGCGAGCAATTGAAGAATTTCCCGCCGACTTATCTTCTCTCGGCAGCGTGGGATCGGGGCGCAGCAAATGGCTCGGCCCAACTCTTTCTGGACTTGAATCGCGCAGGGGCGGTGGCCGAACTGCATATCTATCAGAAAGGCAGGCACGGCTTTGGAGCGGCTTTCACGAGCCCTGAGTTTGGGCCATGGATGGATTCCCTGCATCACTTTCTGAAAGTTGGCGGGTTTGTTCCGGGGGCGAAATAGCGAATGTTGCGTTCGATATTCCCCTTCCTGGCGGCGGTGATCATTCTATCTGGGGCGGCTGCCGATCCCAAAGTAGTGAACGATGGCTATGGCGACTTCCTTCTAGTGCCGGGCGGTTCGTTCAAGATGGGCGATAACTTCGGTGACGGCGAAGATCGCGAGCGACTGGTTCACACAGTCGACGTCGATTCCTTTTACATCGGCAAGTTTGAAGTGACAAACGGGGAGTGGAAGAAATTCCGCGACGACCCGGGCTACGACGATCCTAAGTTCTGGCCGAGTGGTCGTGTGGTTCCGAAAACGCAGGTACCATATTGGACGCAGGCGCAGAATCATGGAGGCGGTACACCTGACAGCGACAACTATCCGGTGCTAGGCGTGAACTGGGATTCGGCCACCGCCTATTGCAACTGGCTGAGCGCAAAGACAGGAAAGAAATACCGTCTGCCCACTGAGGCCGAGTGGGAGAAAGCCGCTCGGGGGACGGATCAGCGCAAGTTTCCGTGGGGCAACATGATCGACAAATCTTATGCGAACTTTGTCGGATCGCAGAAGTACGATACCGGCCAGTTGGTCGGCTACTACGATGGGAGCAAACGCGGCGACCTGCAGACTAAGAACGGCGCTTCTCCATACGGCGCGCATGACATGGCCGGCAACGTCATGGAGTGGTGTCAGGACTGGTACAGCCGCGGTTACTATGCTGCGTCACCGAAGAAGAACCCGCAAGGGCCAACGAATGGCGCCTACAAGGTGGTCCGCGGTGGATCGTTCTTCATGGAGGCTCTGGATCAACGAACTTATGCGAGATCTGCCGCGTGGCCGTCGTTTCAAGGCCATCGGATGATCGGCTTTCGCGCGGTTCGCGAACCATAGTTCATCGGAATATGCGCCAACTAACTTACGCAATGCATTTCCGCGGGCAGGCGTCCCGCTCGGTCGACAAGGCCACAGTCTTGCGAACTACCAGTAGCGGGACCAGTTGCCGAATGGAGACTGTGGTTGGACCGACTGGCGTCGAAACAACGCTGCATCCTGCCCCCGGTGACCTGGCGTTTCTCGATTACGAACTTCGGCTAACGGAAGGGGACGCGTTCGAAGGCGAAGGGGTTCTTACCTTTGGCGAGGAAGAAAATGACCACGCTCTACATTTCAAGACCGCCTATCCCGGTCATCTTGGCCCTAGCGCGAATCCGGGCGTCATGCACGGTACCGTTAGCTGGCGCGTAAGCGGCGGAGCCGGACGGTTTCAGACAGCCACCGGGTTCATCGCCTCCACGTTCACTCTCAATGAGGCTGGTGAGTTGAGCGATTACCACTGCGGTCTAATCTTCGTGTCAGAGTAGGCGCGCTATAGTTACGTTCATGACCGTGAACCGTAGGTATTTTTTAATGGGCTCCGGCCTGGCGGCGCAGTCTGCTTTTAACCAAACCGCGGGCGAGCGAATTCCCACCGCGATGATCGGCACCGGCAATCGTGGATCGTATGTTTTGAAAGGCGTGATGGAGCAGCCGAACGCAAAGGTGGCTGCGCTTTGCGACTTGAAGCCTGCTCGTCTCGATGCTGCCGCGACCGCAGCCGCAAAAGACAATCCAACGACGTATACTGACTGGCGCAAGATCATCGATCGAAAGGATATCGGCGCGGTATTCATCGCAACGCCTCCACATCTGCATTCGGAAATGGCCATTGCGGCGCTGCAGGCGGGTAAGCATGTCTATTGCGAAAAGCCCATTGGCCTTACTGCGGAGCATGTTCGCGATCTGGTGAAAGCGGCCAAGACTGCGAATCAAGTGTTTGTCGCGGGACAGCAGATGCGATCGGTCCGGTACCTTTCACAAACCATCGACAAGATTCACGGCGGAGCCATCGGCGACGTGCTGATGGTGAAGGCCCAGCGACATGGCGCGGCGGATTTACCGCATGACAGTTCGTCCTCAGATTGGTACTTCGACGTGAGTAAATCCGGCGGATATCTGATTGAAATGTCGGTTCACAACCTGGACGCGTGCAATTGGGCAATCGGTAGCCGTCCTGTTCGAGCAGCGGGGTTTGGTGGGATTCAACTCTACAAGAACGATCCAGCGGGGCGGACTATTTTCGACTGTGGCCTTCTCACCTACGATTACGCAAATGGCGCGAAGATGACCTTCACGCAAAGCGTCTTTCATCCTCGGCAGATGCCCGGCGGAGGCCAATACATTCATGTGTTCGGTTCCAAAGGCGCTGTCGATCTGATGCAGACCAACACCATGTATCCGTTGGGGACCGCGGGCGAGCCTACAGCGCTTGCGCAGAAGGGCGCCGAATCGCCGCATGCACATGTGACTGCGTTCTATGACTGCATCACCAAGAACGGGAAAAATCCGGCGGACATCACTGTAGGCGCCACCGCAGCTTTAACCGCGATTATGGGGCACTTGGCGATGACGAAGCAGAAGCTGATTACATGGTCTGAGTTGGGCGTGGATCTATAGGAGCGACGGATGCAAAGTTCAAGAAGAGCCTTTCTAGGACAGGTGGCGGCAGCAGGGTTAGCTATGGCCGCTCCGCTCGGCATGCCGATCGGAACCCAGGTGTACCCGGTGAGAAGATCGCTCGGCAAGGACTTTGATGCCACCTTGCGCGACATCGCGGCAATGGGCTACAAGACGATTGAGATGTGTTCGCCGCAGGGGTATGGAGGCTCGGATTTTGGGCCGTTGGCGAGCATGACCGGTAGCGAGATCCGGAAGCGGATCGAGGGAGCCGGGTTGAAGTGCGAGAGCAGCCATTACCAGTTCCGCGAACTAAAGGAAAATCTTCCAGAGCGGATCGCCTATGCCAAAGAACTCGGTCTAAAGCAAATGATCCTGGCGAGTTTTAGCATTCGCAATGGATCGATGTCGGATTGGGCGCGCGCTGCGGGTGAGTTGAATAAGGTCGGCGAGGAGACGCAGAAGGCCGGTATTCAGACCGGGTTCCACAATCACGATGGCGAGTTCAAGCAGATTGACGGCGTCCTGATCTACGACAGAATCATGAGTGAACTCGATCCGAAGCTGGTCAAGATGCAGTATCAGGTGGCTGTGGATCGGCTGGGATTCGATGGGCCGACGATATTCAAGAAGCATTCCGGCAGGTTCATCTCGCTTCATCTGCAGGACTGGTCGGCCGGCGACAAGGAAAAGATGACGCCAATCGGGAAGGGCACCGTCGATTGGAAGAAAATGTTTGCCGAAGCAAAGAAAGCGGGCGTGAAGAACTACTTCGTCGAAGTTGAGCCTCCGCTGATGAAGGAAAGTATCGAGTACCTTAAGGGTCTAAAATAGACGCGCAGTATGGGTACGCGAAAGACGCCTGACAGCGAAGAGCATCTTCTTCGAGTTCGCCGGATCTGTCACGGCCTCCCCGAGACTACGGAGAAACTGTCTCACGGCGAGCCCACGTTCTTTGTCCGTAAGAAGGTGTATGTGATGTTCGCTAACAATCACCACAATGACGGGCATGTTGGGATCTGGCTGCCGGTCGCGCCGGGCGCCCAGGCGACGCTGGTGGGAACGTGGCCTAAGACATTCTTCGTTCCTCCCTATGTTGGAGTGAAAGGATGGGTCGGCATTGAACTCGAGAATATTAGCGACGAGGATCTCGCTGTTCACGTCGCCGAAGCCTGGCGGATGATCGCGCCGAAAAAGCTTACGGCTTGATTCCTCGCGCGGCCTGCGTCGATTCCATGTAGATCAAGCCGTCGTAGAACGTACTCAGGCTTTCGGATCGCATGGAAGAATCCGGGTTGTCTCGATCCCAAAGCGCGCCGAAGGATCGATACAAATGTGGTTCATTCGCCCATTTTGCGAGTACGCCGGTGTTCTTGCGAAGGTCCCAGAAGAACAGGGGTTGTCCTACGGTGCTCAGGATCGCGGTTCCTGTACCCACGCTTACCGCCGGTAGCTTACTTTCCGCCAGACCGATGCCGCGGCCACCTTCCCTGGTTGCGGCCCGAACTGTGCCTACGTTGATCGCGAAGCCGAGCACGTACATCTGCGAACCGATTGACTCGCGTAGCCAACTACCCATCGGCTTGAAGCCGAGGCTCGGAGTGGTTGCCACATGGCCGTTGTGCGCCCACAGGACAATCTTCTCTTTGGGGAACGCTTCCTTGAGTAGCCATTCGACGTTCCTGGCCATCATCTGGTCACGATAGCTGGAACCGGCTCCCGGTGTTCGCATGCGTGCGGCCTGTGCTGCGATACGGGACATCTGCAGGACATCGCGAAAAGCTTCGGGAGACGTGACCGTTGTCAGAGCCTCACGATGGGTTTGCAGCAACGCCGTGACGGACTCGGCCTTCGTGGCCGCCTCCCCAAATTTTGGATCCGACATTGCGCGGGGACTAAGCTTGGAAAGGTCAGAATACGCCGCTTGCACAGCCGCTGCCTGCTCAGGCGCGTGCTGTTTCATGAATGCCAGAACGCGATCGCGAGCCACCTCGTAGGTCTGCATGTCGAATGATGTGAAAGAAAGCGTTGGATGCGGGCCAGGAGCACTGTTGAATTCTCGCATCCATTCGAGCATCGCCAGCACCTCTTCCGTCTGCCACGTCCAGAAATACATATCGGCCAATGCGGCTTTGGGGTCTCCTTGCCCAGTCTTGATATATCGATCGGCGGCGAGCGATTCGGGCCAGTTCGCTTCGATCGCAAACACTGTGAAGCCCTTCTCCTTGACCAGGTACTCAAGCAGACGATGCTTCATCTGAAAGATCTCACGTGTGCCGTGCGTGGCTTCCCCGAGCGAGACAACGCGCGCGTCTCCGACTGCGTTACCGAACTCTTTGAGATCCTCATACGGCTTACCTGCCTCTACCCCATTGAGCGGAACAATCCCTTTCTTGAGTGTGGACACAACGAGCTTCACGTTCTCCGGATCGGTGGGCGGGACGACCTCGAGACTCGAAATCATGA
>DASQLD010000571.1:0-4852 GCA_035630195.1 Bryobacteraceae bacterium | reverse complement strand
TGATTTGGATTATCGGTTCAAGAGGGTAGGTCTACACTACATCACATTTCCAATTCTGCCCGATCAAAACAAAGTACTTCGTTTTTGTTCTGACCTCAATTTCGATGTTTTCAGCTCAATACTGACGAACTTCGGCTAAGACACGCATTGCAGCATCCGATATTGCAATGACGTAGCCGCTGCAAAACCGTTGAAAGCACGTCTTTGTTGCCGCCGATTGTGTTCGTAATTGGGATAATCCCGTTCAGTTCCGCAGTAGAACCTTAAGAACACCACGCTTGGCCGCAAGATCGAATGCTGCCGAAGCCGAGGCGAGTGGCAGAGTTTCTGAGATCATGTCCGCTACGCGAAGCGTTCCTTTCGCAAGCAATCGGAGCGCGGGCTCAAACCGCCCGCATCGTGATCCAACAAGCGTGAGTTCGTTGACGATAACAGGAGCTGTATCGATAGCGACGCTGCCATGAACTGTGCTTTTCATAACGATCGTCCCACGCGGACGCGTCATGCCGATCGCATACCTGAGGCCCTCAGGTGATCCGGTGGCATCCACAACGAAGTTGTATTCGTGGGTCGGAAGCTTCTTAGCAATCTCTCCCGTCACCCCCATTTTCTCGGCGATGCGCAACTTTTCCCGGTGGCGGCCGAACTGATGGACGCGCGCCCCCGAAGCCTGTAGCACCTGCGCAATCAATAGCCCGAGCTTCCCATCGCCTAACACCGCCACCGCTTCTCCCTTAGGAATTCGGACCTGGTCCAGAATCTCGCACGCCGCGCCGACCGGCTCGACGAAAACAGCGTGTTCCGTCGCCATAGCCGCGGGAACAAGATGAAGGTTACGTTCCGGAAGCGTCAGGATCTCGCGAAACGCGCCGGGGTGTTTAACGATCCCGAGCACTTTGCGCCTCGGGCAATGACGCCCAAGGCCTTTGCTGCAGAACGAGCAATTCTCGCAGGCGAGATTAATCTCGCCCACGACTCGCCGGCCCACGAGGTGGCGGGAGTCGGCCTCGATGACCTCCCCGACAAATTCATGACCTGGAGTACCCGAATAACCGTAGTATCCACGCTGCAGCTCCAGATCCGTATTGCAGATGCCCCCGACCAAGAGGCGAATGGACGCGAAGCCTTCCGGCCGTCTGGGGGACCTTTGTTTTCGGATCTCGACACGGCCGTTGCCAAGATGAACCGCTATCAACGCTTTCCACCTTTTCGCACTTTGCTCCAGTACCACCATTTCTTCTGCTCACTCGGCAAATCGGGATCGCGGGCCTGCGCAATAGCACAGTTGAAAACATCAAGCACACACGGATCCTGCCGCTTGCCCGTGCGCTCGCACAATTGTTTGTACAGCTCGTCGGCATCGCACGTGGCGAGTTGGTCCACTGTTTCTATGCCGAGAACATCGAGATCGTCGAGCATGGCCGGACCGATTCCGCTCAGATCGGCGAGTCTGCGCATAAAGACACTATAAAATGAGTGTTGGCACACGCGGAGCTCACCTGTTTCGAAGCGAACTGCCGTTCGCGATATTCCATTACGGAAATTCTTTATAACTGTCCCAAATGCGGCGGCTTGCTCGAAGTAACGTACGATAATTCCGGCCTGGATCCTGAATATCTGAAGAAACTCTGGCGCGAACGACGGATGGATGATTCGCCGGTCGAGCAAAGCGGAGTGTGGCGCTATCGGGAATTAATGGCCTTTCTCGACGACACGCGCCATATCATAACGCTGCGCGAGGGCAACACGCCTCTCCTGCCGGGAACGAAAGCTGCCATTTATGGCGGTCTCGACCGTATCGTTTTCAAACATCAGGGCTTCAATCCGACTGGATCGTTTAAGGACAACGGGATGACGTGCGGCGCCTCACAGGCAATGCGGCTGGGCATGAAGCGCGTCGCGTGTGTCTCAACAGGTAACACTTCGGCATCAATGGCCGCATACGCCAGCGCTGCGGGGTTGCAGCCAATCATTTTCATCCCGCACGGCAATATCTCGTACGGAAAACTTGCGCAGGCCCTCGAGTATGGGGCGCTCACGCTGCAGGTCGAAGCCAATTTCGATCAGATTTTGAAGCTTGTACGAGTTCTCTCCGAACGCCTCGGCATTTACTTACTGAATTCTATCAACCCATTTCGGATTGAAGGCCAGAAGTCGATTGTCATCGAACTGATGGACCAGAGGAACTGGGTCGCGCCCGATTGGATCGTGCTGCCGGGCGGTAATCTGGGGAACGTTTCCGCCTTCGGCAAGGCGTTGCGGGAGTTGCATGAGGCTGGATTCATCGATCGGATGCCGCGGCTGGCAGTGGTTCAGGCGGAAAAATCCGCTCCTTTTTTTGAATACATGCGTCAGGGCGGCAAGAGTTTCGAGCCCATCGACAGGCCGGAAACCCTGGCAACCGCTATCCGCATCGGCGACCCGGTGTCTTGGCCTAAAGCCGAGCATGAGATCAAAACCACAAATGGAGTCGTCGAGATGGCGACCGAACAGGAGATCGCCGATGCCAAGGCAATTATCGGTCAGTGCGGCATTGGCTGCGAGCCTGCTTCAGCTGCCACTCTGGCAGGAATTCGCAAACTCACCGCCGCTGGCGTAATCGACCGAAGCGCCGATGTGGTAGCAATCCTGACAGGCAATGTCCTCAAGGATCCGGACTACATTTATCGCTATCACACCAGCGCGTTGAAGAGTCCGGATGGAGCCCCGATTGCTTCGTCGTTTGGCAACAAACCCATCATTGTTCCGAACGACGAAGAACGCATCGCCGAGATGCTGTCTCTCTAAGCGCGTCATTCGTGTTGGGAGGGCTGCGGTGGGCAACGAAAACGTGATGTGGGAAACTAATTAGAATGCGCATTAGCGATATACTCGACCGGAAGCGTCCTGTTTTCAGTTTTGAGTTCTTCCCGCCGAAAAGCGATGAGGCAGGAGTCCAACTCGAGAGGACGATCGCGGATCTCGGTCCGCTGGAACCGGATTATGTCTCGGTAACCTACGGCGCCGGTGGATCCACGCGCGACAAAACTCTCGATATCGTCTCTCGCATCAAGCGCGACACCGGAATTGAAGCGATGGCACACCTGACGTGTGTCGGTTCCACGCAGGAAGAACTGCGTTCGGTATTGCAGCGTCTGGATGACGCTGGTGTCGAGAACGTTCTAGCTCTGCGCGGCGATCCTCCCAAAGGCCAGTCGTCCTTCGTCGCCACGGAGGGGGGATTTCGCTACGCCAGCGAATTAACCAGCTTTATTCGAGAGAATTTCGGCGACAGGTTTTGTGTCGGCGGAGCCGGATACCCGGAAAAACATATTGAATGCGGGAACCCTGCGGTCGATCTTTCCAATCTCAAGCGGAAAGTCGATAATGGGGCATCGTTCCTGGTAACACAGTTGTTCTTCGACAACCGCCGATATTTCGAGTTTGTCGACAATGCGCGCGCCCACGGGATCACGGTCCCGATCATCGCGGGGTTGATGCCTATCACAAACGCGGCGCAGGTGGAACGCTTCACCGTCGCTTGTGGCGCATCTCTTCCATTCCGGCTCGCCGCAGAACTCGATCGCAGACGAGACAACCCGCAAGCTGTGATGCAACTCGGAATCGCGCATGCAACCGCGCAGTGCATCGAGTTGCTTCAGTCGGGCGCTCCCGGTATTCACTTTTATACGCTAAATCGTAGTACGGCTACGATGCAGGTTTTGACCGCGTTACGTACCATCGGATACGGGACAGCGACCGCACAATCAGCATAAGCGGTCAACCACTTCTTAATTCCCTCATGTAGATATTGGCTACTCGCGCCTAGCACCACCTCACTTTGCGCCATACAGGTCCCCGACGTAACATTTAAAAGAACGGTCCGTCCAAAACCAAAACTATGTCTACCCCTAAATTCTTTGCCGCATTTACCCTTTGCGGCTGCACACTTTTGGCCCAGCAGGGCTTCGACCCGACAGCCCTCGACACCAAAGCCGATCCTTGCAACGACTTCTATCAGTATGCTTGCGGTGGCTGGATGGCAAACAACCCGATACCCTCCGATCAGGCTACATGGGGCCGATTCAGTCAGCTTCACGAACGTAATCAGCGCATTCTGCGGGATATCCTCGAAACGAACGCCGCCAAAACAACGCGCACCGCTGTCGAGCAGAAGATCGGCGATTACTTTTCGACTTGTATGGACGAAAAGGCGATCGACGCCAAAGGCGCAGAGCCGCTAGAGCCCTATTTTTCGCGAATTGAGGCCATTTCAAGTAAGTCACAACTCACAGACGAGATCGTCCGCCTTCATAAATCCGGTGTCTATCCTCTGTTCTCCGCCGGCTCGACCCAAGATATGAAAGACGCCACCGAAGTAATCGCCTACGTTGATCAGGGAGGCATTGGACTTCCGGAGCGTGATTACTATTTCAAAGACGATCCGAAGTCGGCAGAGCTTCGTAAGCAGTATGTGGCGCATGTGCAGAAAATGTTCGAATTGGCGGGCGTGAAGCCAGATCTGGCTGCAGCGAAGGCAAAGACCGTGATGACCCTTGAGACAGCGCTCGCCAAGGGCAGCCTCGACGTCACGTCCCGACGCGATCCTGACAAAATTTATCACCGGCTTTCCGTAAAGCAGCTCGTCGAGATGAATCCGTCGATCGCCTGGGGCAAATATTTGTCCGGAATCGGCGCGACGGTGCAAACACTGAACGTAGCTGTACCTGATTTCTTTAAGCAGCTTGAGTCACAGCTTAAGGGAGTGAGCCTCGAGGATTGGAAGACCTATCTTACGTGGCATGTCATTCACGCGGCCGCGCCAATTCTCCCGTCCGCGTTCGTTAACGAGAACTTCGAGTTCTATGGCAAG
>DASQLD010000570.1:0-17924 GCA_035630195.1 Bryobacteraceae bacterium | reverse complement strand
AGACCATCTTCAATCTCGAGGCGCTGCGTTATACGCTCTACACCGGTGAGCCGATTGTTGCAGGCTTCATGCGCCTCCGGCCATCCTCGCGCTTTTGGGCGACCATCTATACCCTTCTCAGCGTTGCTCAACTTGGCATGCCGGCCCTGGGCGCTGCTTCCGCAACAGTAATCTTCGCCGCCTTTGCCGGACGTCTGCCAGGAGGTCCAGACACCACGACGCTCATCTGGCTGACGTATCTCGTCATGATCGTGACAGTGCTGATATTGATGTCAGGTGGAACCGTCGAACGTACGCTCGAACGCGCATCCTGGGCGATGATCGCTATGATCTTCGCGTTTCTGTTTACCGCGAATGTCTTGTTTGTACCTGCCGAACATTGGCTTGCAACCTTCCAAGGATTCTTCCAATTTGGCTATTGGCCGCCCGGCGTCGACATCGTCTTGTTGACAACGTTGGCTGCGACCGCGGGATCAGGCGGAATCGGCAACATCTCCATCACCAATTGGGCCCGCGACAAAGGCTTCGGTATGGGGGCAGTGGTCGGCGCCATTCCCGGCGCGCTCGGCGGCCGGCACATCAATCTCTCCCATGTCGGAAAAGTATTCGAGATCAACATTGAAAACCTTCGGCGCTGGCGAGCGTGGATGCGGTATGTGCTCTTCGATCAGGTTGTACTTTGGGCTGGCGGTTGTTTTATCGGCATGTACCTGAACGTTAATCTGGCCACGGCCATTGCTCCTCCTGGCGCGAATCTTTCCGATGTTGGCGCCGGCGCCTTTCAAGCAAAGTACATGGCCGAACGCTTGTGGTCTGGCTTCTGGGTCCTGGCCCTGCTCAATGGCTTCTGGATCCTCTTCTCAACTCATCTTGGCAATACCGACAGTCTGGTACGCGTCGTCACCGATATTCTCTGGATCGAAAAGATGCGCGATTGGAATATCGGAAATGTTCGGCGTTTGTACTACACGCTGCTTCTTCTATTCACCATCTGGGGCGCCATCACCGTGCGTTGGGGAACAGCGATGACTTTGTTTCAGGCTTTGGGAGTCGTCGCAAGTCTGGTTCTGGCGCTCGGATCGATCCAAGTTTTGTTGGTGAATACGCGGCTTCTGCCGGTACAGCTTCGTCCGCCGCTCTGGAAACGGGCCGCTCTTTTGATCTGCGCAGGTTTCTATACAGTTATGTTTGTGGCCGTTATTGTAAGATGATCGCGGAAAGGTAATCGTGCGATGCGTCTGTTGCTGGTCTTGCCTGCCGTTGCGCTCACCCTCAGCGCGGGTGACCTCGAACAGGAAATGCAGTCTCTCCTGCAACGCCGTTGCCTAAGCTGTCACGGTCCGAAAACTCGCACTGCAGGGCTCGACCTGTCCACTCGCAACGGAGCGATAAAGGGCGGTGTGACCGGCTCGGCGCTCAAGCCGGGATCACCGGCGGAGAGCTTGCTACTAGCGCGCGTTGTGAACGGGCAGATGCCTCCCGCGGCGCCGTTGCCCCCTGCCGAGAAAGAGCTGATGCAGCGATGGATCGCCGCCGGCGCGCCCTGGAGCGGCGCTGTCTCTGAACAGCGTGCCGGTCGTGATTGGTGGGCGCTGCAGCCGTTACGCACAATCGAGCCGCCAGCGTTATCGGCCAAGTCACCGATTGATCGATGGATCTATGCGCGCCTGCGTCAGAGTGCCTTGAAGCCTTCTCCTCCAGCCGCGCGGCGTATCTTGATCCGGCGGCTGACGTTCGATCTTCTGGGGCTACCTCCGGCGCCCGACGAAGTCGAGGCGTTCGTCGCGGACCGGCGCCCTGATGCATATGAGCGCCTCATCGATCGACTCCTCAGCTCTCCGCATTATGGGGAACGCTGGGCAAGGCACTGGCTCGATGTCGTTCGATTCTCCGAGAGCGAAGGATTTGAGCGCGATTGGCTGCGCGATCATGCCTGGGCTTACCGTGACTACGTTATCCGCAGTTTCAATGAGGACAAACCGTACACCCAGTTTGCCAAGGAGCAGATCGCAGGAGACGCGCTGGCGCCTATTACAAGAGATGGCATCACCGCTACCAGCCTGCTCGTCCTTGGGCCGTTCGATGCTGTCGGCCTCACATCTGCCGTCTCCCGAGAGCGCGCAATGGTCCGGGAGGATCAACTGGAAGAGATGCTCGGTGTCGTCAGTCAAACGTTCTTGGGACTGACCGTTAACTGCGCGCGATGCCATGACCACAAGTTCGATCCCATCCCTCAAAAGGACTACTATCGCCTCAAAGCGGTGTTCGAAGGAGTGTGGCAGCCTACGCAGGGCGAAGAGCTCAAGGCAGATGGCCGTGTGTTGCTTACGCCAAATGAGCAGCGCAGTCTCGATGAAGTTCTGAACCCTCTGCGCAAACGCATAACAGATACAGAAGCAGCACTCGGCGACTTGCATCGGGCTGCGCGTGAAATATCGTTGACGAACATTCGTCCCTCCGCGATCTGGGCCTTCGATGCAGATACAAGAGCCGATCTCGGGTCGCTGCATCTGATGGCTACGGAGGATGTGGAAGTCGCCGAAGGTCGCCTTCGTCCAGTGCCGGGTAAGGATTCGGCGACGATTGCCACGTCGCCGATCAACTTCGACGTTCGCGAGAAAACCCTCGAGGCTTGGATTTACGTCAGGAAGCTCCCCGATAAGCCGGCGACATTCCTACGAATCCGTAATCGGAGCGGTTTCCGGGGGGCCGCTGTCGATGGCATTCAATATGTCGCCGGAAAGCGGAATCAGTGGGAGAATCTGAGCACCGTACGCTTTCGAACGGAAGACGTGGAAGGCGCTCCTGAAGATACCGCAGCGGGGGAACGCGTGCACATCGCGATTGTCTATGGCGCCAACGATGTGATCCGCATTTATCGCAACGGAAAGCCATACGGAAAATCGTATAAGCCCCAAATAGATTTGCCTGTCGGTCGACTGCAAACGTATGGGAAAGACGATGCCGTGATTGAACTGACAGCATCAAAGGATCTGGAAGTAGAAGAAGCACGATTCTACAGCGTCGCCCTCACCCCCGAACAAGTAGCGGAGTCTTACAAATTTGGCGGCAAGAGCATCACCGTTGAGGATCTCATCCGAGCAATGAGCCCTGAGCAGCAAGCGTTGCGCACTCGCTTGCTTAAAGAGCTGAAGCGCGCCAGAGCGGAATATGCCGCGATTAAGAGACCCGACAAAGTGTTTGCGGCTGAGTCTCGGTTACCCGAAGCAACTCATGTCCTGATTCGCGGAGATGTGAACAACAAAGGCGACCGTGTGGCCCCTGGCGCCGTCTCCTGCATCCAGGGATTATCGCCGGACCTGGATCTTTCCTTCGATGCTCCGGAGGCGGAGCGGAGATTGAAGCTCGCTAACTGGATCGCAAGCCCTGACAACCCGCTCTTTGCTCGTGTCATGGTGAATCGCGTATGGCGCTACCATTTCGGAGCAGGTCTGGTGAAGAACCCGAACGATTTCGGATTCAACGGAGGAACGCCCTCTCATCCGGAACTGCTCGACTGGCTGGCTCAGGAGTTTATCCGCAGTGGCTGGAGCTTGAAGAAACTTCACAAACTGATTCTGCTGTCGCAGACGTACCAGCAGTCGTCCGCCTATATTGCAGAAGCGGCGGAGAAAGACGCCGACAATCGTCTGCTCTGGCGATACTCGCCGATGCGAATGCCAGCGGAAGCAGTACGGGACGCGATGCTTTCGGTAAGCGGACAACTGAACCCATCAATGTATGGTCCCAGCTTCCGCCCCTTCAAGATCGTCAAGAATGCGGGCTCGTATCATTCGTACGAGCCTCTAGATTCGTCTGCACCCGAACAGCAGCGACGGACAATTTATCGGATGAACGTGAACTCGGGAGGTAACCCGTTGCTGGATGCTTTCGATTGTCCGGTACCTTCCGTGAAGACTCCGCAGCGCTCCGTAACTACCACACCTCTACAATCACTCAGCCTGATGAACAACTCGTTCGTTCAGCGGCAGGCGAAAGCTCTGGCCGAGCGTTTGTCTAACGAATCGCCTGACACCTCATCGCGAGTCCAGCGGGGGTTCTTCCTAGCGCTTGGCCGCGCCGCACAACCTGAGGAACTCGCCTCGGCAGTCTCGTTGATCGAACACCACGGTCTCGAGTCATTCTGTTGGGGCCTATTCAATACAAGCGAGTTTGTGTATGTCCACTGATCCGCGAATCACTCGACGCAGGCTGCTTCTGAACAGCGGCTTGGGCTTTGGTTGGCTCGCGTTGTCATCCTTGGGCGCTGCCGCGGTTGGCAAGGTAAAACGTGTCGTTCAGGTGTTCTGTGTCGGTGGGATGAGCCATATAGATACCTTCGATTACAAGCCGGAGCTCGCTCGTCGGAACGGTCAGCCGTTCGAGATGCCAACGTTCTTCGGGCAAGCAGGCAATCTGCTCGGCAACGCATTCGAATTCAAGCAGCGCGGACAAAGCGGACTCTGGGTCAGTGACTTGTTACCCAATTTGGCGCAATGCGCCGACAAGCTGACGGTGATTCGCACTATGGTCTCCAAGAGCGCGAATCATATGCCTGCCGTAGCGCAAATGAACACGGGCTTCATCCTCACAGGATTTCCGAGCATGGGCTCCTGGGTGGTTTACGCTCTAGGCTCCGAGAGTGAAGATCTCCCCTCATTCGTCGTCCTGCCCGATGCGCGCGCCTATCCGTGGGGCGGTACTTTGCAATGGTCGAACGGTTTTCTGCCGGCAGCAGTGCAAGGCACTGCTTTTCGTAGCGCAGGCGATCCGGTTCCCGATCTCTCGAATCCATCTGGAACGAATTCAGAATCGCGCCGGGCAAGCCTCGAATGGCTCACAAAGATGAACCGGACCTTTGCCGAGACGCACCCCGGTGACAGCAACCTTGACGCTCGCCTGCGGAGCTATGAGCTCGCCGCAAAGATGCAGTTGAGTGTTCCCGAGACAACCGACATCGCAGGCGAAACAGAGGCAACTCGCCGCATGTACGGTCTAGATGGGAAGGAAACTGGGCCGCTCGGCAGGCAATGCCTGCTGGCGCGGCGCTTACTCGAACGCGGCGTGCGGTTCGTTCAAGTCTTCCACGGCGGATCTTCAGCCGACTGGGATGCGCACGGAAGTCTGATCTCGAATCACACTACACGGGCAAAGGAGTACGATCAGCCTGTTGCCGCCCTTATAAAGGATCTCGATGCGCGAGGGCTTCTGGCGGACACGCTCGTTATGGGCGTAACCGAGTTTGGACGAACACCCGTATCGCAAGGAACGGGCAAGACGGCCGGTCGCGATCATCATCCGAATTGCTTCACCTGCTGGCTCGCAGGCGCGGGACTCAAACCGGGTTTTGCCTACGGCACGTCAGATGACCTGGGACGTGAGCCCGCAGAGAACCCGGTAACTGTCCACGACCTGCACGCAACAGCTCTGCACCTGCTTGGATTGGATCACGAAAAGCTCACGTTCTATCACAACGGAATCCGAAGGCGGCTGACCGATGTGCATGGACATGTTGTGCAGGGTATTCTCACTTGAGAATCCAGGTGATCTGCTGGTCGCCGTCGTTGGGGGAAGTCCCGAAATACCCGAACTGCGCGATAACGCCGAGACCAGTACCGCTCTTCGTGTCGTAATCGACTGTTCCCACAACAAGCACTGTGTCACCAGCCTTAAGATCGGCGACATTGATGATAGACAGCGCCGTTTCATCAAGTCTTATGGCGCCCGAAGAGTATGTGAGTTCGGCCGAGGTTCGATAGGCACGCGTCGATGGGATCGAGATATCAAGGGTGTGGCCCGTGCCATACTCCCGGAGACGGACCTTCGCGGCTCCCGCTTCCACCAAAGCTCCTGTTATTGCGCGCATGCCGCCCTTGATCAGGAGAGTTGCGTCTAGGGTGGCGGCGCCAGGCGCCCGGCGCCCGCGGATATAGACTCGTTCACCAGCCTGAAGATCTTCAAAGCGTACTGGACTGGCATCGCCGATTCGCATGGCCGTAGACGGATAGGTTCGCAGCAATACCTCAGCAGGAAGATTGATCTCTGTCGGCGGCGGAGGGTTCTGCGCCGCCAGCGGCATCACAACAATCTTGCGTGATGCGGAGTCGATTGTGTGAATCGATCCGAAAACCGAGTTCGATTGCCAGTTCAGCGCGGACTCGCGCTGGGCCCGTTCAAGTTCCGTGCGCGGCACAACGGTTACTTTCGCGCGTTCGACGCAAACCAGATCATTTGCCGAAATCTCATCGAACTTGATTCGAACTGGAGTAGAGGAAACCTTGCCCCCTTCCACCACTTGCAGTTTCCAGATTGCAATCTCGGGAGGGAGTTCAACTGAGCCGACGTAGCCGGTGCGGTCCTTCAGCATGACCGTACGACCAGCCACGTCGCGCTCAAAAACAGCCCCGCTGTTGACGCAGCCGCCCGGCTTCAGCTCATTCTGTGCGCATAGACTTAGAGGGATCAGCAGCCAGCAGCCGTTCTTCATAGATAGCCTGAAAACATAATAAGATATATCAGCGATGTTGAGAGCCATTGCCGCCGTTGTGTGTGTTTGTGTTCAGGTGGCGACGGGGGCGGACAGTGTAGACCGGCGTGTCGCCGAATGGGCGCTGTACATGGGCGGCAACGTGCGGCTCGCAGGCGATCCGCGGACCATCCACGATCTCGGCCAGTTGCCGGCCGTCGACTTTCATTTGGAATCCATCAATCTGATCGGCGCGCATAGCCTGGACCCTGCCGATCTGGCGAAGCTAAGTCCCCTGGAGCATTTGAAAGAACTGCACCTCCCCGGGCCGATCGGGAGCAGGAATACGGCGGGTGGGGCGAACTTCGATGGCGGAAATATAAGCCCGGAGATGCGCCATCTGTCGTCGATTCCCACGCTTGAACGGATCATGTTCAGCTACCACTTTCTCGACCGGATCCGGCTGGCGGACGAGGGGCTGAAAGCCATCGCAAACCTGGTGAACATACGCGAGCTTGGGCTCTTTCAGACTCGAGTGCGCGGGCATACCTTGGCGCCCTTTGTAAACCTGCGCGTGCTCGATGTCGGCAAGACTCCATTCGATGATGAGGGTCTGCGCAACCTGTCTTCGATGAATCATCTGACTCGTCTTTGGGTGGCCGATACCCAGATCACCGACACCGGTCTGCAGTTTCTCAGCAAGCTTCAGAGTCTCGAAGATGTCGACTTGCACGGCACGGCTATTAGCGATGCGGGGTTGCAGCATCTGCGTTCTCTCACCAACCTCCGCAAGCTGAACCTGATGAGCACGGGTGTTACGGATGCGGGACTCGTAAATCTCGAGCAGATGAAGTCACTCGAGCAACTCAGTCTGTATCGTACTCGGGTTACCAATGCAGGACTCGAAGCATTGAAGGAGCTGAAGTCCCTGCGCGAAGTGGATGTCCGCTATACACGGTCTACGCAGGCGGGAGTCGACACGCTTCAGAAGTCTCTGCCGGAGACGCGATTCGTCTTCGTCGGGACAGCGCCCCGAGTTAGTCCGAAGCCTGCGAAAGCGGGCGCGGGTTTGAGCGCCTGGGTGAAATTGCAAGGTGGCAGAGTTGTCGTCGAGCGAGGGCGCGTCGTGGAGGTTTCTCTCGCGACCAGTTCGGTCTCCGATGCGGACATGGCGAAGTTGGCTGGATTGTCCGGGCTTCGGAAATTGGATCTGAAGGGAACCGAAGTAGGTGATCTCGGTCTGAAGCATCTTGCGAGGTTGATCCATCTCACCGACCTCGATCTTGGAGAGACGGCCGTTTCCGATGCCGGGCTTGCGTCGTTGAGCCGGATGAAGTCGCTTAAGCGGCTGAGTCTCAAAAACACTTATGTCGAAGGTACAGGTCTTGCAGGTTTGACGAGCGTTGAAGATCTGGATCTGTTGGGCGCTCCGATCAATGATACCGGCGCGTCGGTACTCGGGCAGTTCACTTCGCTGGTCCGGCTCTCGCTAGCTGAGACGGATATCACCGATGCGGCCCTGATTCATCTGACAAACCTTCCCAAGTTACAACGGCTGGATCTGAGCGGTTCCGATGTCGGCGACACCGGGCTCGAGAAGTTGAAAGGCGCGGCGGCGTTGGCCGAGCTGATCCTGCGGCATTGCCGTCTCACTGATGCCGGGCTCGTCCATTTGCAAGGGCTGCCTCAACTTCGGAGATTGGATCTCTTGCAGACGCGCATCAGCGATAAGGGGATGGCGGTTCTGGGATCGCTTGTCAATCTGACCTCTCTGAATCTGGACAACGGCGAGATCACGGATGAGGGCTTCAAACATCTGGCCGGGCTCAAGCAGCTGACCGAGCTCAGCCTGGATAACACCCATGTGACGGACAAGTCGGTTGCCGTATTGCGCGGGCTGCCGCAGCTTAAGAAGTTGAACATGTATCACACGTTTCTGACTGCCGGCGGGCAGACCGAGCTGAAGTCGGCGCTGCCAGAATGCGCCATCATTTGGGATCAGGAATCGAGCCGGCCGAATCGACGAAGGAGTTGAGGTGATGTGGTTTCTGTTACTGGCGCAGATCGTCAGCTTAGACTTAGCTTCGACTTGGATCACCGATGCGGACCTCGAGCGCGTTGGCAAGATGCAGACTTTGCAGAAGCTGAACCTTGCGCACACCAGAATCACCGATGTCGGGGTTGAGCATCTGAAACCTCTCGAAAACGTCACCGAGCTCAACCTTTACTACGCGGAGTACATCACTGACACTGCACTCGCTCATCTGCGCGGTTGGAAGCACCTCGAAGTACTGAACCTTCGAGGAGTCAGGCTGACCAGTGCTGTCTTCGAGCATCTCGCTCAATTGACTTCCTTGCGATCTCTCGATATCGCGTTCACCGAAGTGGAGGACGATGGGTTCGAGCAACTGTCCTCGCTGACCAAGTTGGAGAACCTTGCTCTGGGTGGCAACCGGTTGAGCGGAAGCGCGCTGTCCTCCCTCAAGTTGCTGCCAGCGCTGCGGGCTCTCGATGCCGGCGGTATGCAGCGAGTCGATTCCGGACGTTGGGGTCTGGCTCTCTCGGAGGACAATCTCCGACGACTCTCCGAGTTAACCGAGCTTCGCTCACTGACGCTGACAGGGGCAAATCTGAACGATCGACGCATCGATCGTCCTGGCAATCAACTGTCTCAGCGGACCGAACTACCGGACATTTCGAAGCTCCGCTCCCTACGGAATCTCGAGTTTCTCGATCTAAGCCGAACGCCAGTACTTCCGGGTGCGCTGGCCGCCCTGGTCGACTTGCCCAAATTGCGCGAGCTTCGCCTTGGTCTTGCGTCTAAGGTCGATGACACGGCAATCGATACTCTAATCGCGATGAAGCAGCTTAAGACCCTGCACCTGGGTGGTTCGAAGGTGACAGCCGAAGGCGTCGAGCGATTTCGAAAAGAGCGGCCCGACTGCCAAGTGACCTGGTGGCAGTGATCCGTTAGACGAGCAGCGACAGCTTCTTCTCGGCCGTTGGGAACTTGCCGGCTCCGGCTTGCATGACCTCGTCAGTCAATGTGAGATAGAGGTCGCCCAGCGTGCCTGTGGCACGTGTGTGCATGCCGGTTTTCATGCCATTCGCGTGACCCGCCGCGATCACCGCGAGATTGTTGTTCTTGTGCGCGTTGGCGTCTGCGTGCTCGTGGACGAACAACAGGCACGTGTTATCGAGCAACGTACCCTCGCCTTCCGGTATGGACTTCAGTTTGCCGACCAAATAAGCAAACTCTTCGACGTGCCAGCGGCAGATGTCTCGCAAGATGCGCATTCCCCGCGGCGTCTCCACTTGCCCATGCGTGTACTCATGATGGCGCTCGGACGTGTGACCAAGCCAAGGGAATCGCGCTAGTCCCTGACACTTGGTCAACATATACGATGCGACACGCGTCTGGCCCGAGGCAAGCGCATGCACTAGCAGATCACTTTGCAGCTTGGCGATGCGCGGCCAATCGCGAAGATCGCCCCCTTCGGGCGGCCGCTCCACGACCCGCGCGTACTCTGGCGGCAGACTCGCAATGGAACGTTCGAGATCGCGAACAGACGATAGATATTCGTCGAGCCTTCTTTCGTCACCCTTGCCTAGTTTCGATTTGGCGGCGTTCGCATCCTCTCGTACTGCGTCGAGTATGCTTTTCTGACGCTGCATCCAGGACTCTTCCTGGACACCGAACAGCCGATCGAACAAGCGATGCGGGATCGTCTCCGGGGGCAATGGCCGGTCGCGATCCACCCAACTCATATTGCGCTGGATGCTTTCGCCGAAGCACTCCTGAGAAACGCCCACCTGAATCGACGCGAAGCGCGTGTCCCGGCCGATCCTCTGGGCGATCACCTGATCCAAGGACGGACCGCCGGCGCCGCGGCCGGTGAACGGCTCGCAGGAAACCACTGCGCTCATGGAAGGATAGTGGCTGTTGCCTGGCCCGGGCACGCGAGCGGCAGGGCTATCGAGGCCGGTAATCACGTGAATATCGTTGCGGAAGGGCGCGAGCGGCTTCAGACACGCCGTTATTTCGTAGTTCGAACCGGTTTCGCGGGGAATCCAGTACTTTTCGGGAATGCCATTGCCGTTGAACCAGAAGACGAAGCGGGGCTCGACCTTCTTGACCTGGGTCATCGCCTCAAGCGGAGGCAGCCCGATGCGGATCATGGCGCCGGAGGCTGCGACGCCGCGAAGGAACGCGCGCCGCGAAAATCCCTTGAACTGCATTAATCCGCTCCTCCCAGGAATGGCTCTGATGTCGCTATTGCAATTATAAGATTCTTAAAGCGGAATTGGGAGGAGCGAAAGTCGGCCAGCGCGGCTTCGATGGACGCCTGATCGGCTTCCGTTTCCGGACGTCCCACGGCGTAGCGGAACAGCATTTTGACAATGCACTTCTGGCAGCCGGGATCGGAAGCAAGGACACGGCCCGCTTCTTTGGGCGAACTGAATTGCGAGTTCGGCATCCCCTGTATATAGCCGGAAACGTCGATATCGAGCTTATGCTCAGTTGGACGAGTCTTGGTTTTGCTCTTCATCTCGTCGAAGGTTGGGTAGATGCGGATCAACTGTTTGTCGCGATATCTTCCGATGGCATCGAAGTTCTCGAATCCAAGTCCTATGGGGTCGACTAGCTTGTGACAGCCGGAGCAAGTCGGATTGGCGAGATGCGCCTGCAGACGCTGCCGGTTGTTCATAGGCTTTTCGTCCGACAGCGGAGGCAGCGTCGTGTTCACGCCGGGCGGGGGCGGAGGCACGATCTGACAGAGGAAATGCTCGCGAATGAAGAGGCCGCGCTCGGTTGGCGAAGAATCGGCGGGTTTGCCGGTGACGCTGAGAAATGTAGCCTGGCCGAGCACGCCGCCGCGCTTGTTGTTGGCGGGAAGGGGAACTTTTGCAAACGGCTCGGGCGGCGCAGGGAAACCGTAGAGCTGCGCAAGATCGGGGCTCAGGAATGCGTAATCAGCGGTGAAGAACTCGAGAAAGTTTCGATCGTCCCAGACAAGATGATCGAACAACCGGCGCGTTTCTTCGAGCATCGACGAGACCAGTTCGGAGCTGAACTCCGGATAGAGGCGAACTTCACGGAACGCGGTCCGGAGACGGTCGTACCGAAGCCATTGCGCGAGGAATTCCTCCATTGCGGATTTCGCCTGAGGGTTGTCCATCAAACGCTCGATTTGGGTTCGGATCTGCGCCTTCGTGCTTAATTGTCCGGCGGCGGCAGCCTGCAATAAGGCGCTATCCGGCATTGTGTCCCAGAGGAAGTATGACAAGCGATTCGCTATGGCGTATTGGCGCTGCGCAGGATCGATGCCGGGCTCGAGATGGAACAGGAAATTCGGACTTTGGAGCATGGCTTCCACAACCACTTGCGCTCCTTTGAAGAAGTCGTTGGTACGAGTCGCTTCCATGGCGAAGAGTTTGCTGTAACGGGCTGCTTCATCGGGACGGAGGGCGCGTCGGAAAGCGCGGAGTCCGAATTCGCGTACGAAGCGATCGCGACAGGCGGTATCGGTTGGGCCGGCGGGTTTGCAGGGGACCAGGCGATTGGTATCTCCGCCTCGAAACGCGTTGCGGGCGAGTTTATCAGCGGCGCGATTGTATGCTTCGGCGAGCAACGGGGACATGCCTTGGCCCTCGGCTTGATTGGTGAAGCCGTGGACGAAATCCTCAGTTGGGAATTTGGAGGCTGGGCGGGACTCGTCTCCAAGGAGGTCGCGCACGGTGTTGTTGTATTGGTTGTGCGTCAATCTGCGTGTGATGTGGGGACCGGTTGCGCGCGCTGTGTTTGCAGACACTGGGGCTTCGGGCAGCCGGCTGAGGCGCATCGCCCAAGTCTGTAGAAGCTTTTCTTCTTCGCTTCCCTGCTTGATGCGCTCGCCGCCGGTGTGTGCGATCCGGTTGGTGGGCTTGTGGACTAATAGCGAGTCTTCGGGTTTGTTGGGATTGATGAAGGCTCGGAGGCGTTGGCCGAATTGGGTGATTTGGTTTGGGGTTGCTTTTTCGGTGGGGAACTTTAGCCTTGTGCCGGAGGCTACGCCGTTGTCATTGTGGCATGCCCGGCATTGGGCGTTTTCTAAGACCGGGTAGAGTTTCTCTGTGAAGAGGTCTTGGGCTTGGCAGGTTAGGGCTAGGAGTAGTAGGCCGGAGGCGGGGCTGAAAGCTCCGCGCAGGCTGAAAGCCTGCCCCACAAGGCAGAATCGGCGCATTAGAAGAAGATCCTTAGACCGAATTCAATTTTGCGCGGCTCGTTCGCCTGGCCTGTGACGACACCCCAACTCGCCGCGTCAAAGACATTCAAGTTTGGGTTGGCGGGCTGGAAGCGGTTCACCACATTAATAAATTCGAAGCTCAGCGTGGCGCCCATTGACTCCCGGAATCGAAACGTCTTGCGAACCGACGCATCCAGGTTCCATCCCGGAAAGCCCCGCATCACATTACCGAAACGACCGTCCACCCCCAAGATCATTGGCCGGAACGTTTGATAGACCGCTTGGGGATCCGTAAACATGTTAATCCCTGAGCCACCCGCTGAGGGATTACCGGCGCGTCCGGCGGTACCTGTAGCGACGATGTCGCCATGAGCGCTATTGCCTCCCGTGTAGGGCGTGGTCGCGACGGCGCATCCACCCATCCAACTACCGAATGTTTCGTTGCCCGTGCCCACACATAGTGGGCTTCCGCTTTGCGCTGTGAACAGCGGAGCTACTGACCATCCGCCAAAGAGTTGACCCATCACTCCGCGCTGTGTTCTGAAAGCTGGAATTTCGTAGAGCGCGATCAGATTGTAGACCCAATTGATGTCGTGTCCCAGGGGGCGGTAATCCGTATCGCGATTGAACGTATCCATGCTCGTGATGCCATTTTGGGTTGTACCGCCATTTCCCAGCGCGCGGCTGAAGGTGAGATTCGAACGAAGCGTCAGGCCACGCCAATTCTGCATGGTGAGGGAAGCGAAGACCCCATTGTAGTTTGATGAAGCTCCACTGACAGCGCTGGGGACTCTTGCGGTTTGGATTGGCGGCGAGCTAGTCAACGTTCGTCCTAATGTCCAGCCCGGGGAATTATCGAGGGCCGACCACAAACGGCGAACATTGGTGTTGAGGATGTCGGCGCTCTGTTTGCTGGCAACCGCGGCGGAGCAATGCGCAAAGCCGCGGCAGTAGGGTGAATCCGGGCCACCCATCGCCGCTTCAAAGAACGGCTGCGATGCGACAGCCTGGCCGGAACTCATGGCCTGATAGACGTTCGCGAATGCGCCGGCAAAATTCTGGCCATTGAGTGTAGTCATGTACGGTACCGCGTTCAACTCCGCGCGCCACTGTTCATTTCGGCTGATCATCCCTATGTAGCCGATCTCAATTGTCGTGTTCGAGGCTACCTGGCGCTGGATCGAGAACGTGAATTGATCGGTGCGTGGCGGGATGAGTTTGGAGTCCATTATCCAGGTCTCACCCAATGGGGCATTGCCGCCGATGCCTGGAAAATAGGGCTGGGCGAGCACTTGATCGACGCCGGGGAGAGGCGCACTCATGCCATCCGTTCCGATGCGGAAGGCGGTAGTTGGATCGACGCCAGAAGCTCCGCGGCATTGTCCGTTGCTACTTGCGCCGATGCATGCTACGGCCTGCCCGATTCCAGTGCCTTGCAAGGGAACCTGGACGATGTTGATGCCGTTAATGCGTCCGAAGATTCGCGCATAGCCGCCGCGGAAGACTGTACTGCCGCCTAGGAACGAGGGGTTCCAGGCGGCGGACAGGCGAGGGCTGAATCCGGCATAAAAAGGATCGAATGGATACTTCCGGCCCGCGCCCACGTTGCGCACCGTCGAAAAGCCGAGAATCGGTTGATACGCCGTTCCGGCGAGCGCCGCCTTTTCCCGCTGCGCCAAGTAATCGAGCGATGCGAAGTTGTTCCCAGCCTGATCGACGACCATGGGCTGGTTCCCGTTGCGCTCATAGGGCGGCATCTGAACCTCATATGCCAAACCATAGGTGAGGGTGAAGGTCCGCGTCATTTTCCAGGTGTCGCTGAAATGTGCGTTGTAGTTATTCACGACGCTTGCCGCCTTGATCGAAGTCCCAAAAGGCTGCAGAACTCCGCCGAGCCTTGGGTAGAAGACGTGCGTTTCAGAGATCATTCCCAACGTCTGAGCGTAGAGCGAGTTCCATCGGCCGTACTCGCGGGATGGAACTGTTGAAGGAATGTAAGCAGCGGGTGTCGCGATCCCTTCTCCGGAGCCGACCACGTACGTGGGCGTGGTGATCATGTTGAGACCGTTGTCGTTGCGCTGGTGTTGCAGCAGCCAGCGCGTGTAGGTGCCGCCGAACTGAAACAGATGGTTGCCGTGCACGAGGCTCAAGTCATCGCGAAGAACGTAATCATGACCATTCCAATAGCGCGAAAGCGAGTTGCCGCGCGCGGTCTCATACGGTAGCAGTCCGAACTCGAGAGCGGCCCCTAGTCCTGGCAATTGCGCCGGAGCGCCAGCAGAACCCCATTCCCAGGAATTGCGGGTGTAGCTCACACGGAAATCGTTGATCAGGCGCGGCGTGAGAACGCTGGTGAGGCCCGCGACGTAAAAGGAAGGCGTCTGCGGTCTATCTGTTAATGTTTTCGGCACTCCAAGAGTGTTGCCTTCAAAGAACCCGCCGATGTCGACTTGGCTCGTCGTGGACTGATAGAGATGGAAGTAGCGGTAGCTTAACATCAGTCGATGTTTTGGATGCAGGTCGCGATCGATTCGACCGACGAGGAAGTTTGACTTTACGGGCATCTGAATTTGCGAACGGAAGCCCTGCGTGTTGTACTGGTCTCCGCCATCGGCATTGTTGGGCAAGGGCATGTACTGCTCCCAGATCTGTGAGAGGACCGGATTCAAGCCGATGCCGCGAGGATCGCAGGTGGCGGTTCCGCACAGGGCGGGCTGGTAGGTGACTCCATTCACGGTAACCGCACGTGGATTCAGGTTGTATGGCGTCCACCTGCCCGAGTTGTCCGGGACTTGAATGACCCCGGCGCGCATGAGCGCGGTGGGAACGGCTCGCTCATATGCTGCGACCTGTGGAAAGCGACGACCTTCATAGTTAAAGAAGAAGAAGGTTTTGGCGCCTCCCCATTCCGGCGTGAGCGGACCACCGAGAGCGGCGCCGAACCGGTTTTCATGTGTCTTCGACCTAGGCGTTCCTCTTCGATTGTTGGACCATGAATTCGCGTTGAAGTTGTTATCGAAATAAAACTCATACAGGGCGCCGTGGAATTTGTTGGTACCTCGCTTGGTGGCCATCTGCACCTGGCCGCCGGAGGCGCCATTGAAATCCGCAGTCTGATTGTTGAGACTGACCCGGAATTCTTCGACGCTTTCCACAGGCGTCGGTACAACGCCGGAAGGATTGCCACCGGAGCCAGTTGCCATGGAGCCACTCGAAACCGTGTAGTTCCGATAGTTGCCGTCCTGATCGCTGGAGATATTCCCGCCATCGACCATGAACATATTTTGATCGTTCGCCTTTCCCGCTACTTCCCCGCCTGGAGCCACAGCCGGCAGGTACCGGACGAAGGCATTGGCATCACGCCCAAGATTCGGCAGAGAAAGCATGAGAGGGCCGTTGACGGTTCTCTCCACTGCCGCAGTGGTTGTCTGCACCTCGACGGTTTGAGAGGTGACGTCGACCGTGGTGGCAATGGAACCCACCTGCAATGTTACGTCGAGCGTAACGACACCACCGACCTGCAATCTTTGGCCGGTTAATTTGACCGCATTGAAGCCGCTCTTACTTACGGAGAGGTCGTAAACCCCAGGGGCGACGTTGAGGAAGAAATATCGCCCTGCTTCATTCGTAGCTGTTCTTTGTGTTGTGTTGGTTGACGTATCCAACAGGAGCAGAGCGGCATCGGCTACCGCCGCTCCTTGCTGATCCGTGACCAATCCGGAAAAAGTACCCGCTGAACTCAACTGCGCATTTGCCAGTGGCGCGTGCAGTGTGAGCAGCAGTCCAATGCAGACGAGGCCCCTAAGGGCGGCCAAATGATTCGCGACCATGCCAACCTCCTCAGCGCATACGGTGGAATGATTTTATATCTACGCGGGAGAAAATGCTTTGCCTATGGCTGGCGTTGTGGGTGTCCTCTACGGCAGGGGCTGGGTTTCGAGGTTTTCGTTGTCGACCCAGCTCACGACTATTTCCTTCACTTGTTCGTCACTCGCTTCGCGGTAGAACTCGAGGAGCCGCAGATAGTCGCCGTAGGTTCCTTTCTTTTCGGAGGCCAGGTGCGTCCGAAGTTGGGTGAGCAATTGGCCGAGCGCTTCGAAGTGTTCGTCCTGGTCCGTCTTGATTTTGTTCTTGCGATTCATGAGTCAGTCCTTTGTGCTTGTCGTGATCTGAGGGCGTTAGGGTATTTTGCGAAACGGACCGAATCCCGGAATCGGACAGTTTCGCGGTGTCCGGATTCGCGGAGTGCTGCCCGAGCGGGGCTGCGGAGCCTGCTGTGGCAACCAACGCCTCAGGGTCCGTGTTCCTGGACTGACGAGCGCGTTGCAGCCGCATCAGGGCCTCCAGTGTCCGGAAGAAGTCCCGTGAGATGGCTCCGTCGTAACGGAGATAGATGCGCCAGCGCTCCTCGGGATCCTTCATGAAACCCACGGCAATGGCGTTGTGCGGGCTTAGATGTTCCGGGCAACTCTCGACGATCTTTCTGGCGTGGGCGCGCTCGGCGGCAGCGGTGATGTTGAGGATGCCGGTCTCAATGCGACGCGAACGGAGACTGCGCCAGTGCGCTTGGGCAAGACGCAGGACGAGCGCGTCTTCGGTTGCGCCGTGCGGCTCAAAGGATTCGCGAAAGCCGCGCAGGACCTCTTCGTATTCATGCTGATGTTCTTCGGGTAGAACCACGAGCGTGGTCGAGGTCAGGCCGTGCTTGAGGGTGTTCAAGCGGCTGCGTTGTTTGCCGGCTTCGGTGCTGGGTCCACCTTTGCGGCCGTTGCGACGATTGGCCAAGTGCTGTCGTTCTGATGCCATAGAGTTCCGTTTGTAAAAAGAAATGGAGCGAGCGCTTTGGTTGAGCGCTCGCTCCTTGTACCGATGGTCGCATGCGGAAATGGGGCTACAAGGGGGTGTTGGAGTTAAGTGGTTGAGAAAAGGCGAAATATAGAGTGGCGAGAGCTGTAAACGGGGTTGGGCGAGTTAATTGCGGTTAGTTCGCTGATTCTGGTGGGCGCACACGCTTCGCGCCGTGCCGGAGCGCGGTATGTGCTGGCGCGTGGTTGCTCCGATATCGCCAACATGCTTACTTTGGTGGCGTGGTTCGCATTCGCGTCAAGATGGCACGTATAGCGGGGCCGGAACGAGGCCGCTAGAACTCTCTGCTGGGACATTCGGGTTGTCCTTGCGCCATTGGTTCGGCTAAGACGGTAGAATCTTCGACGAATCCCGGCGTAGCGATT